>CAZYYH010000006.1:0-40466 GCA_964651725.1 uncultured Halobacteriales archaeon
TCGAGGACGTGAGGGCGCTGGTGGTGGAGCAGTACGCGCAGTCGGGGCCGACGGACTTCGACGGCGTGCTCTACGACCAGCTCAACGGCGAGGAGACGGCGTACAAGTTCTACGACGACCTCGTCCAGGCTATCGAGCAGAGCGACGTGACGTTCGGCGTGGACCGCGACGAACTCGTGGCGACGCTGGAGGAGATCCGCACCGAGGAGGCGGAGGGCGTCGAGGAGGTCGCGCAGCTCATGGAGGAACGATGACGGGGTGGTGGCGATGAACACGGCGGACCAGTACCTCAAGGCGATCTACCTCGTGCAGCGGCGCGACGGTGGGCCGGCGTCGACGGGTGCGCTCGCGGAGTCGCTCGACGTGAGTCCGGCGAGCGCGACGGAGATGGTGGGGAAGCTGGAGGAGCGCGGCCTCGTCGAGCACGAGAAGTACAAGGGCGCACAGCTCACGGCGGACGGCGAGAAGCGGGCGCGGGACGCCCTCCAGACGTACTGCATCCTGGAGCGCTTCCTGGCGAACGTGCTGGAGGTGGAGAGCTTCCGCGAGGAGGCGCGCGCGCTGGAGCCGGTGATCGACGACACGGTCGCGGAGCGCCTCGACATGATCGTGGACCGCGAACCCCAGTGTCCGGACTGCTTCCACGCGGAATCGGACGCGTGCGCCTTCCTCGAACCGAGCGAGGCGGACTGATCGTCCGGGTTTAACGGGTCACTAACTAAGGGGCCGGAATGAGAAGCCGTGTCCGCCGAATGGGAACATGGGTTTAATCGGATCGTTCGGGTCCTTGCTCACGGGTAGCGCGGAACCGGCGACGGTGATCGAGTGCCGACACTGTGGGACGACGCTCGACGCGGCGGACGACCAGTGCCCGGTGTGCGGCGGCGACCACGTCGCGGTGTTCGAAGTCGCGTGAGCGTGGACGTACGGCGAGGTACTTCGCGGGGTAGCCGGTGGCTTCCCGCCCGGCGCGCGGTAGGTCCGGGCCAGGGCCGTGCATCGTGTCGGGTGGCAGCGCCGGTCGGGTCGAGCGGCGGGCGACCCGAACCGACGCCGGCCGGGCCGATAGCCAGCCCCGTGGAGTACATAAACCCGGATGTTACAAAATATTACAAAGTATTACATTCATAAGGACGGCGTCGCCTCGCTCGCGTAGACCCGATCTCGGTTCGCGCGGAACGCCCACCGACGGCTACTCGGAGCGCGACCCGAAGGGTTTTCGACGGTCAAGCGTCAATCGGAGAGTGACGTCCCTGGGTGGTGAGCAAACCCTCGGGTTTGCGAACCTCGCGGGACGACGAACGTGGTGATGAGTACCGGGGTGTCTCGCCGAACGAAGTGAGGCGATGGCTCACGGGACGACGAACGTAGTGAGGAGTCCCGTGGTGTAGCGGCCAATCATAATGGCCTTTGGAGCCATTGACGGCGGTTCGAATCCGCCCGGGACTATTAGTCTGTCCTACAGAATCCCGTGCGGGGACGTTCCACCGGACGGACCCGGACCCACCGAGTGAAGCACGACGATTCACTTTTGGCGGCATAGAATCACGTCGCTCGATAGCGCCGGCTGGCCTCCCGGGTTCGGCTCGTTCTGGAGGGAGGTGTAGCCGCGGATGTCTGACCACTCCGAAGAAACCGCCGGGCGGCCTATGAGCGCCCGTCAGCAGTTCAGTACACGGGAGTCGGTGCCGCAATAGCGGCCCTTCCGCCGTGCACGCCCTGCACGCTGCCAGGCCCCGCATCGAGCGGGCTGCACGGCTGGCGATGTACGACCCGACGCGGCGGAAACTGCTGAAGGTGCTCGTCGTCGACGAGCCCGATTTGTGGTCGTACGCGGTCGGTGTGACGGGCGACCGGGTGTATCCTGCTGTTGGGTGGTCGACCGATGGATGAGGAGCGTCAGGACTATCGTGAATCGACTACTCACCCCGAAAGCTCATGGGTGTGGAATGGTATGTAACCGGTATGCCCGAGTGTCAGAACTGTGGTGGATTCGTCACCGACCGCTACGTGCGCGTGTTTGCGCCCACGGGTGTAGACGAGCCGCGCGTGTGCCCGAACTGCGACGATAAAGTGCGGGAAGGCGCGGAGGTACGAGAGGCCCGCAGTCCGCGCCAGCAGTGAGCGTGGGCGGATACGTGCAGAGGTCTCTCTGGTAGATGTCTGGTTGTACACTGGTTCAGGAGTGTTTTACGGCAGGTTTCGCCGGCCAACCCGTGAACCAATAGGGTAACCTTATTGATGTGTGGGCGAGGCGGTATCATGGGGCCGAAGCGAACCCTGGAACACGCCATTAAAATCTGGCCATTATCTCTCGGCCCCATTCTACATCTTACTGCGACGCACTACAGGATCACTCGGATGCTCCTCCGAGCAACGCTGCTCGCGTAGCATCGCAGAACGCAGGTATCGCGGTCGGAGCGGGCGGCGACCGGGTGTATCCGGTGGACTCCCACTCACAATGCAGGTTTCGTGATTAGGCGGGGTGTTTCTGCGCGTTCTCGTCCTCCGTTAGAGTGCCCCCCTGTGGAAGGGTATGGGGAGGACGGGGTGCCAGTCTCGGGGCCGGCGTAGCGTCGTACGGCCCTGGGACGCTCGTCTCAGTCCTGTGATCGGTGATCCGAAAGAGAGTGGGGGTGATCAGGGGCACCGGCCGGCGGCCTCTGACGGAGTCATTGTCCGGGACAGTAGGGATGACAGGAACCTACGAGTCCAACCATGGGTTCCACTATGACTCCACAGGTTTGTACATCAACGTACACCGTAGATGTGTCGCTAAAGGAAAATCATGGTAATAAACGCCCATGAGATTTCGTTCTAACTGATAAAGATAATGCGAGCATAGCATCCCTCTGACCCCCTGACCCGGATTCTTCGTCCACTGCCAGCTCGCGCGAGGCTCACCCCTATCGCGGGCGACGACCCACCCACGCGAGATGCCCGACCCACAGACACGCCCCTCAAACCCGAAGGAGCGCACTCTACCCCAGGCTCCGCCCGGAACTACTACTACAATTCTTCCTATTTTCGTGGCGGCTGCGGAGCTTCTCCGACGCGTGTCCTTCTGGTGGCAGTTCGAACGGAGAACTACCTACTTCTCCATCGCCACGCCATCGCGTTCGAACCGACGTCCGAAAAGTGTCCTCTCACCCACCGAGTTCGTCCGCCACCATCGCCTCGATCCGGTCGAACGCCACCTCGATGCGCTCCAAGCTGTTGGCGAAGCTCAGCCGGAGGAAGCCCTCGCCGGCGTCGCCGAAGCCGGAGCCGGGCACCGTCACGACGCTGTAGTCCCGGAGGAGGCGCTCGGCCACGTCCCAGGAGGAGCCGTTGAGGCCGCGCACGTCGAGGAACGCGTAGAAGCCGCCCTCCGGGGTGGGTGCGTCGACGCCGGGGATGGCGTCGATGCGCTCCACGACGTACTCGCGGCGCTCGCGGAACGCGTCGTACATCGCGCGGATGGGGTCCTGCGGGCCGGTGAGCGCGGCGACGGCGGCGTGCTGGCTGACGCTCGCGGCGCACGTCGTCGTGGCCTGCTGGAGCTGTGGGACGACGCCGAGAACTTCTGGCGGGCCGGCGAGCCAGCCGACGCGCCAGCCCGTCATCGCGTACGTCTTCGAGAGGGAGTTGACGACGAGCACGCGGTCGCGGTGGTCGTCGGCGACGGCGAGCGCGCTCGGGAACTCGCGGTCGTAGACGAGCCGGCCGTACACCTCGTCGGCGAGGACGTACGCGTCGTGTGCGGCGGCGGCGTCGACGACGCGCCGGATGGCGTCGGCGTCGTACACCTGGCCGGTCGGGTTGCTCGGCGAGTTGAGGACGACCATCGCGGTGTCGTCGGTGACGGCGTCGACGATGCGGCCGGCGTCGAGTTCGAACCCGCGGTCGGCGGGCGTCGGCACCTCGACGAGGTCCGCGCCGAGGAACTCGGCCTGCGTGTAGTAGCTCGGCCACCACGGTGCGGGCAGCAGTACTTCGTCGCCGGGGTTGACGGTCGCGGCGAGCGCGAAGAACGTCGCCTGGATGCCGCCGGCGGTGACGGCGATCTCGCGTTCGGGGTCTACGGTCGCGCCCTGCTCGCGGTGGTAGTCGGCGATGGCGTCGCGGAGCGGTCGGATGCCGAGGTTACCGGTGTAGTGGGTGTCGCCGCGCGCAGCAGCGTCGTATGCCGCTTCGACGACGTGCGCGGGCGTGTCGAAGTCGGGTTCGCCGAGCGCGAGGTTGGCGAGGTCGCCACCCGCTTCGCCCGCCATGTCGAACATTCGCCGGATGTCCGTCTGCGGCAGGTCGCGCACGCGGTCGGCGAGCGCGCCCGCCGTGGGGTCGTCGCTGGTCACGATACTGGAAAGCCTAGACGCATCCGGCCTTACGTGTACCGGTGGGGTGAGCGGGTTGCCGTATCGGCCGCGCGGACCGACCGAGCGGAGTGAGGGAGGGCCGCGAGATGAGTAGGCGGTGAGCGACCGAAGTGAGCGAGCCGTGAGCCGGCCGGAGCACCGACGAAGGGCTAGCACGCAGACCGCGAGGGAGCGAAGCGACCGAGCGGCCCCGACGAGCGACTACCGCGCGAGCGAACGACCGGAGAAAGTGAGCGAGCGCGACAGGAGCGAGGAGCGGTTTTGGCCGAGCTTTTTGCCAGGGAGCGCGAGCGGCCGCTGGCCGCTCGCCCGACCGCAGCAAAAAGGTCGTCTATCCGAACTTCCCGGTGATGTAATCCTCGACGCGCTGGTTCTCGGGATTCTCGAAGATCTTCTGGGTGTCGTCGTACTCGACGAGTTCGCCGCCGGTGAGGAACACGGCGGTTTTGTCGGAGATACGGGCGGCCTGCTGCATGTTGTGCGTGACGATGACGACCGTGTAGTCCTGGGCCAGCTCCTCGATGAGGTCCTCGATCTGGGAGGTCGCGACGGGGTCGAGCGCGCTCGCGGGCTCGTCCATGAGGATGACCTCGGGGTCGACGGCGATGGCGCGCGCGATGCAGAGCCGCTGCTGCTGACCACCCGAGAGGTCGGTTCCCGTCTCGTCGAGGCGGTCCTTCACCTCGTCCCAGAGGGCGGCGCGCTTGAGCGCGCGCTCGACCATCTCGTCGTGGTCGCCGTCGACGTCCTGTATCTCCAGGCCGTACGCGACGTTGTCGTAGATACTCTTGGGGAACGGGTTCGGCTTCTGGAACACCATGCCGACGCGCCGCCGGAGCGCGACGGGGTCGACGTCGTCGTCGTAGACGTTCTTTCCGCGGAGGTAGAGGCTACCCTCGACGCGTGCGGCGTCGATGAGGTCGTTCATCCGGTTGATGCACCGGAGGAACGTAGATTTCCCGCAGCCGGACGGGCCGATCATCGCGGTGACGCGGTTCTCCGGAATCTCCATGGAGATGTCTCGGAGCGCCTGGTCGTCGCCGTACCAGACGTTGATGTCATCGGCTTCGATGACGGTGCGTCCGGCACCCCTCCGGGTCGACTCGGTGAGGCCGGAACTCACGTCCGTCTCGACGAGCATGTCGTCTGTCGTCGGGTCGGAGGACGCCTCGCTGCCCTGACCGCCCTCGGTCGACGGGTCCATCGTGGTAGTGTCTTCGTGGCTCATGTTTCTACTCTTCGGTCTGGTAGCGGTTACGGAGCGCGATAGCGACGGAGTTGAGCGCGAGCAGCGTCACGAGCAGGACGACGACGCCGGCGGGCACCGCGCGATACCAGAACTCCTCGCTGGCAAACAGCTTCGCCCACGCGTATATCTGGAGGGGCATCGCGCCGACGGAGGAGTCGAGCGCGCTCGGGAGGTCGAACACGTTCGGTGCGAGGATGACGATGAGCGGTGCGGTTTCGCCGATGGCGCGACCGAGCGCGAGGATGGTGCCGGTGAGGATGCCGGGGAAGGCTTCTGGAAGAACGACGTTCCGCACGGTCTGCCATCGCGTCGCACCCATGCCGTAGGACGCCTGCCGGCGTTCCTCCGGGACGGAGCGGATGGCCTCCTGGGACGCGATGATGACGATGGGGAGGATGAGCAGGGACAGCGTCAGGCCACCCACGAGGACCGTCCCGCCGGTGAACGCGCCGTCGCCGACGACCAGCGGCGCGACGCCGAGCGCGTCCGCGACGAACGTCGGCGGGACGTGGATGCCGTCTCCGAGGTGCGTGACGAAGATGCCGAGGCCGAGGAGGCCGTAGACGACGCTCGGGACGCCCGCGAGGTTGGAGATGTTGACCTGGATGATGCGCGTGAAGCGGCCGTCGTCCGCGTACTCCTCGAGGTAGATGGCCGCGCCGGTGCCGACGGGGAACGCAACGACGGCGACGATGAGCATGAGCATCGCGGATCCGGCGATGGCCGGGTAGAGGCCGGCTTCGGCGGCGTCGTTCATGTGGCCGCTGGTGAGGAACTGCCAGTCGACCCACGACTGGGGGCCGGCGAACCCGAGCGCGTCCACGGCCACAGCGCCGACGGAGACACCTACGAGCACGACGAGGGTGAGGGCGAGGCCGACGCGCTTACCGGGGTGATGGGCGAGGTACGTGGCGACGTAGAGCGCGGTCGGGACGCCGGCGAACGTCGCCAGGACGACGGCGGGAAGCGGGGTGACGCCGATTGCCGGGCCGGCGAACGCGGCGGCGACGACGAGGACGAGCGCACCGAAGCCGGCGAGATCGGCAGTCCGCGGATCGTTCCATCGACCGGCGACGAACTGCCGCGTCAGGAGGGCAGCGGGAACGCCGAGGGTGGACGCCATGACGAGCCAGGCGTCGGGGACGACCGGCGCGTCGAGCACGAGACCGGGGACGTACGTGGCCGATAGTGCGAACGCGAGCAGCGTCGCGGCCAGCCAGCCGAGGAAAGGGACGTCGAGGTCGCTGCGGTCGAGGGCGAGGCCGAACGCGATCGGAACGGCGAGCCCGAGATAGTACGCGAACCACGCGAGCGGGGGGACGATGTCGACGAACAGGAGGGCGACCCCCGAACCGAACAGGAGGCCGACGACGGGCACCGCGAGGCCGCCAGCGCCGACCCACAGCGTCGACGGGTCGCGTCGGTAGAGGTACGCGCCGACGGCGACGGTCGGGGCGATCAGCGTCAGGGCGTAGACGAGGTACCAGCCCGTGTCCGCGGTAAACGGCTGGATGGCGTCGTTGACGACGTACGCGAGGAGGACGGCGAGCGCGAGGATGCCGGCGAGGGTGGCTGCGAGCAGGACCACTCGGAACGCGCGTCCGGCCGTTCTGCTGACCTGCCCGAAGCTCTCCACGGTGTCGGTGCCCGTCGCCATGTCAGTACTCCTCCCGGAAGTGCTGGGTCACGAGATCGCTCACGACGTTCATGAGTAGCGTGATGGCGAACAGCGTGAGGCCGACGGCGAACAGGCTCTGATATCTGACGCCGCCGCCCGCGATGTCGCCGCTGAACAGCTGTATCATGGCGGCGGTCATTGGCATGTTCGGCTGCGCGTACGACGCGGGGTTGAGGGGGTTGAGGAACTGGGCTTTGCCGCCGGAGGCCACGACGACGGCCATCGTCTCGCCGATGGCGCGGGAGAGCGCGAGGATGAAGGAGGCGAAGATGCCGGAGATGGACGCCGGCACGACGACGCCGAGGGAGACGTCGAGCTTTGTGGCACCCATGCCGTAGCCGGCTTGCCTGAGTTCGTCCGGGACGGCGCTCATCGCGTCCTCGCTCAGCGACGACACCATCGGGATGATCATGATGCCGACGACGATGCTCGGGGACAGCATGTTGTAGAACTTCACGGGGAGGACGGCCTGGAGCGCGGGCGTGATGTAGACGAGCGCGAAGAAGCCGTAGACGACCGTCGGGATGCCGGCGAGTATCTCCAGGGCAGGTTTGAGTATCGACCGGGCGCGCTCGGTCGCGTACTCGCTGAGATAGATGGCGGTCGCCAGCCCGAGCGGAAGCGCGACGAGCGCGGATCCGATGGTGACCTGGAGCGTACCGGTGACGGGCGCGAGGACGCCGAACTCCCCGGCGGCGGTCTGCCACGTCGTCCCGGTGAAGAACTCGACCGCGGAGACCGTCTCGCCTGCGTGGCCGACGAGCCACGCGGTCTCGGTGAAAAAGCGCATCGACTCGGTCACGAGCAGTGCCGCGATGCCGACGGTCGTCACGACGGAGACGGCGGCGCACGCGAAGAAGAACGCGCGCGCCAGTCGCTCACGAGGCGAGTTCTCGTCCCGCGTCGTGAGGTCGTCCGTCAGTTGGTCCGTTCCCATCTTGGTGGTGGTTCTCGGTGATGTATGAAAAAGGGCTTCGATTAGCCCGACGGTTCAGGTCAGTTGACCGAGTCGATGGCCGACTGGAGGGTGTCCATCTGGGTCTGCTGCTCCTCGTCGCCGAGCGGTACGTAGCCGACTTCGTCGGCGACCAGCTGCCTGTTCGAGGAGTTCTCCATCCAGAACGTCGCGAACTCGCGGACTTCGTCGCGCGCGAGCGCCTCATTCTTCGGGTAGGTGAAGAGGGGGCGCGCGAGCGGCGTGTACTCGCCGGACTTCGCGGTCTCCAGGGTCGGCTCGACGGGACCGTCCCCGTCGTCGATGGCGAGTGCCTTCACGGCGTCCTGGTTCTCGGTGTAGTAGGCGAAGCCCATGTAGCCCATGGCGTACTGGTTGTTCGAGACGCCGTTGATGATGGTGCGGTCCTGTTCGGTCGCCTGGTGGTCCTGGCGGTGGCCGGGACCGTCCTCGCCGATGATGGCCTCGACGAAGTAATCGAAGGTGCCGGAGGCGTCGGTCGGGCCGAAGAGGTTGAACTCCTCGTCGGGCCAGTCGCTGTTGACGTCGCTCCAGTTCTGGGGCGGGCTGTCCGCCGACCAGATCTGCCTGAGTTCCTCGACGGTGATGGAGTCGATCCAGTCGGCGTCGGGGTTGACGATGACGGTGAGCGCGTCGGTGGCCACCTTGAGTTCGACCGGTTCGACGTCGTTGTCGGCGCAGAGCTGCTGCTCGCTCTCCTTTATGGGGCGCGAGGCGTTGTTGAAGTCGGTGCGGCCGGGGCAGAAGTGGTTCTGGAACCCGCCGCCGCTCCCGGTGGACTGGATGGAGATGCTGACCTCGGGGTGGTCTTCCTGAAAGGACTGCTTCATCTGGGTCGCCAGGGGGAACACGGTGGACGACCCGGCGATCTTGATCTCGCCGGAGAGCGTCTCCTGGGTGGTCGTCCCCTCGGAGCCGCCGTCGCCACCATCGCCGCCGTCACCGTCGGTTGCCTGGGGATTCGACGAGCAGCCGGCGAGCGCGAGTGCACCGACCGCTCCGGTGGCGGCCAGGAAGTTGCGCCTCGACGCGGCCGAACGCTGGGGGTTCTGCGCCATCACGTGGATCCAGGGACGAGGTAAATAAATAGTCTTCTATGAGAACTATATAGACGTCAGTCCGTGAATCGTTAGCACTCGGACCCCACGAACGGGACGGACGCCGTCGAGTCGGAGAGCCGGCGATCCGCGTGATACGGTGGTGATCCGCCGGGGTCACTCGTCGACGGGACTGCGTTCCAGTCCGTACGCCGACGCGCCACCCGGGCCGAGAAGACGCGTCATCGCGTGAGGTATATAGACAGTCGCGAGGCCTTCACCGGCGCTCCAGTTCGTCGAACAGCGCGGCCACGCGGTCGGCTATCTCGTCCCGGACGGCCGCGACCTTCTCCGGCGGTCGGCCGTCCGGGTCGTCGAGGTTCCAGTCGCGGCTCTCGCCCGTCCAGCCCGCCGGACACACGTCGTCCGTCGAGCAGCCCATCGTAATCACGTAGTCCGCGCGCTGGATTTCGTCGAACGAGATCTCGCGCGGCTCGCGATCCCCGAGGTCGAAGCCGGCGTCGACCATCGTCTCGACGACCTCGGGGTGGACACGGTCGGCGGGCCGGGTTCCGCCCGTCAGTATCTCCACGTCCAGTTCGCGCTCGTCGCGCTCGTCGCGCTCGCGCTCCGCGAACGTGGTCGCCATCTGCGACCGACCGGCGTTCTGGACGCAGATGAACGCGACGCTAGTCGGAGACGGCAACGCCGTCCACCTCCTCGTTGCGGAACAGGCTGTCGCGCGTTGCGAGCGCGACGCGCACCAGCGCGAGCATCACCGGTACCTCGATGAGCGGACCGACGACGGTCGCCAGCGCGACGTTGCTTCCGATGCCGAACACCGCGACGGCGACCGCGATGGCGAGTTCGAAGTTGTTCGACGACGCCGTGAACGCCACGCTGATGCTCTCCGTGTAATCGAAGCCGAGGACTGCACTCGCGCCGTACGCGACCGCCCACATCCCCGCGAAGAAGACGAACAGGGGCGTGGCGATGAGTACGATCTGGTCGGGGTTGGCGACGATGTACTCGCCCTTGAGTGCGAACATCACGACCACGGTGAACAGCAGGCCGAGCAGGCCGAGCGGACTAATGTGCGGAACGACCCGGTCGTAGTACGCCGCCTGGCCGACGGTGCGGAACGCCACCTTCTGCGTGAGGTAGCCGAGCGCGAGCGGTAGGCCGAGGAAGACGAGGACGGTCTGTGCGATGAGCGCGACGCTCACGTCCACGGCGGTGCCGCGGAGCACCGTCAGGAACAGGAACGCGTACGGCACGAACAGCGCGATCTGGAGCAGGCTGTTGACGCCGACGCAGACCGCGCACATCTCCTGGTTACCCTCCGCGAGTTCGTTCCAGACGAGCACCATGGCGATGCAGGGTGCGATGCCGACGATGACCAGCCCGGTCACGAACTCGGGGTGGCCGCCGAGGAAGAACGTCGCCAGCCCGTACATGACGAACGGCGCGACCAGCCAGTTGAACGCCAGCGTGAGTCCGATCTCGCCGCGAGCGCTCTGCGTTACGCTCGGGACGTGTTCGTACTCGATCTCCGCCATGATCGGGTAGATCATCACGAACAGGCCGAGCGCGATGGGGAGGCTCGTCCCGTGCCACGTCACCGCGTTCAGCGCGTCCGCTGTCCCCGGCACGAACCGGCCGAGCCCGACGCCGACCGCCATCGCCAGCCCGATCCACACCGTGAGGTAGCGGTCGAGGACGCCGAAGTCGTCGGTCACGCGTCGGCTCCCCTCGTGGAATCGAGACCGTCGAGTAGTGCCTTCGCGCGCTCCGTCGCCCGGTAGTAGCGCCACCGGCCCTCCTTCCGGCGCTCCACCAGGCCCACGCTGGCGAGTTCCGCGAGCGCGTGGCTCACCGCGCTCTGGCTCACGTCCATCAGCGGTTCGAGTTCGCAGACGCAGAGGTCGTCGTCGCCCGCCGCCGCGAGCAGCCGCACGAGCCGATAGCGCGTAGTGCCGGCGAGCGCGTCCAGCACCGCCAGGTCCACCTCGGCCCGCTCGTCCAGCGCCCGCTGCTCCAGGTCGTCGAGTTCGGCGAGTCGGTCCGCCATGTCGCCGTCCCTGCACTCGCCGAGTTCGTCCGCCAGCAGGTTCCGGAGCGTATCGGTCGAATCAGGCATATATGAACGTCTGTTCAGATGTTCATATGGGCGTTTCGGAATCCGAGTCGGGTGGGAACGGACGTTTCACATCGACTGGATGGTTTGCCGCGACCTATCCCAGCGTCACGGCCGCCTGTACTACCGGTTCCGGAAGCTCCCGCAGAGCGCGGCCCCTTCCGAAGTCCCGCCCCGCCGGCTCTCCAACCGGCTTCAGCCCGCCGGTTGGTCGGCCGATGTCGGCCCGCCGGCTTTCCGACCGCAGTCGCCTGCCGGCCTCCCGACGTTCGCAAGCAGGCCGACGAGCCGGCGCGACGAGGATCGAGAATCCGGCAGGGTGGGAACGAAAGGGGCTGGCCGTCTCGACGAACACGACGACATAAGGACCGCAGCCGCGACCGAACGGAGTGAGGGAGCGGCGAAGACCGCAGCGAGTCGCGCGAGTCGAGACGGCCAGGGGCTTTCGAGGCGGTAGCAGTCGAGTCGCCAGCAGGACGCCTATCGGAGACAGCCAGTCCGAGTGTGTCAGGGCTTTCGGAAAGTGGGCGGCCAGAACAGCTGACGTGCCACACAAACCACTACCAGGAACTCCTACGACACCCATCGAGCCAGCGAGGCGTCCTCACCATCCAGCCAGCCACGAACGTCGCTCTCGTCCCACCCGAACGGAGAAACCACGCTCTCCGCCGCCCGAACCAGCAGCTCCTCGTAGAACCCGGTGTCGACTTCCCGAGCGTCCACGTCCTCGAACGCGAGTCGGACGCGGTTCCGCTGCCGAACTGCGTCGTCGTCCCGCACCACGAAGCGCACGTCCTGGCCGGGATGCACGTCGTGGTCGAGGAGGCGGGCGCGGGAGAGCGCGGCGGCGGCGCGGGTGGCGCGGTCGTAGTCGTCGAGCGGGCGGGTGACGCGCCGCCGGACGGCGAGGTCGGCGGGGTCGACCCGGTCGTCGCGGAGGGCGGCGCGGCGGTCCTCGCAGACGTGGCACGCGGCCTCCGGCCGGCGGTCGGACGCGAGCGCGTCGAGCATCGCGCGCTGGGCGTCCGCGACGAACGCGGGCGTGGAGCGCTGCCGGCACTCGATGCCTCGCACCTTGAACTCGCCGTCGGCGAGGCCGAAGTAGCGGTCGAGCGCGCCGCCCGGGGCGCTCCGTCGCGGGACGAGCGCGTACCAGTCGTAGCGGCGCTCGAACTCCAGGGGGATGCCGACCGACCCGGTGACGCGGTCGCAGACGCGCTCGACCGGGACCGGGTGGTCGTCGGCGGGCGTCACCCAGAGGCCGTCCACGATGCCGTGGACGACGCGCCAGCCGACGGCCTCGAACGCGTCCTTCGCGTCGAGGAGGATCTCGCGGGCGTAGGCGTTGATGGCTTCGTGGCACTCGATGCGCCCGAACTTGGCGTTGCGGTAGCCCTGGTAGCCGAAGCAGGAGACCAGCACCCACTTGATGGCCTCGGCGCGGGCGTCGTCCTCGGCGGTGTCCCCGTTCTTGAACCCCTCTCGGTCGCGGACGAGCGGGCGGAGGACCGCGGGGAGAAAGCCGGGCTCGTCGCAGATCGCGTAGTCGAGACCGGGCACGTCGGCGCGGTCGGCGTGGCAGTCACAGCCCACGGTTTCGGGGCTGACGTTCCGCTCGCAGATGATGCGGGGGTAGAGCGACGAGAAGTCCACCTCCACGACATCGTCGTAGACGCCCGGCTCCGGCGAGAACGTGACCCCGCCGCGGTCGGCGGCGTGGAGTTCGTCGACGGTCTTGAACGACTCCGGCTCCCACTTGTTCCACGGCACGAGCACGCGCCGGTCGAGCGCCTCCCGCGTCTGGACGGCGGTGAGGACGGTGCCGATGCTCGCCCACCCGACCTCCTGGAGCGGCTTCCCGGACCGCTGGACGAGGTACAGCAGGCCGTCCAGCCCGGTCTTGCCGTAGAGGAAGCTGTTCGCGCGGTCCACGACGACGCGGCCCGGCACGTCGTACCGCGGTGCGGAGTGCATCACCCGGCCGTAGCTCGCGGACGACGACCGCCCCGCCAACTGTCGCCAGCCCGGCAGTCGCCCGAGGGCGAGATCCACGCCGAGCGCGCGGACGCGCTCGGCGAGGAGGGGCACGAGGTCGCCGCGCGACACCACGAGCACGTCCGGGTCGTCGGCGTCGAGCCGGGCCGCGAGCGCGCGCAGGCACGCCCGCTCCGTGCGACCGGCGCGCTCGCCCGCCACGCGCAACCGCTACGCGTCCCCGCGGCCGAGCGCGCGCTCCGGCTGGTCGAGGCGGAGCGTCCGCAGGTCCCGGCCCGGCGTCGGGTCCAGCCGCCGGTCGAGGCAGTACCGGAACCCCGGCGACAGGTCCACGTTGAACAGCCGGAGCGACCCCGGCGGCAGCGTGCCGCGCTCGTACAGCCCGCGGATCTCCCGCGCGACGTTCCGCACTTCGTCGACGCGCTCGACCGCCACCCGGAGCACCGGCTCGGGGTCGTCGCGACGGCGGGCCGCGAGCGACGTGTACCACTCCTCCACACGCGTCCCCGTCACCTTCGGGTCGCGTCGCAGCCGCAGGTCGAGCGCGTCCAGCCGGCCGGAATCGGCCGCGACGTAGAGCGCCGGCTCGTAGTCGTCGTCCACCGTCGCCGTCGCCCCACTCCCCGTGCCGTCGCCCGTCTCCCACCGGCGCACGCCACCCTCGGCGAATTCGAACGCGAACGCCACGTCAGGCCATGAACTCCGCGATCTCGCGCTCCAGTCGGCGGCGCTCCGTCTCCTGGGCGAGCAGCATCGACAAAAGCGCCAGCACCACCGGGTCCGTCGGGTTGGCGTAGCTCGCCGCGTCGGCGTGCGCCTGCGCGTGCTCCAGCAGCGCGTCGAACGCCGCCCGGTCCTCGCGGCGGAGCGCGCGCCGGAACGGCCGCCACTCGCGCCGAAGCTGTTCCAACTCGTCCCTGAACGTCGGATTCGTGCGTCCCATCGTTAGACCTCCACGGAGGGCTCCCGGCGACGGACCGGTGCCGGCACCTCCGCCGGCTCCTCGAACGCGCCGAGCGTCGCCTGCTCGCCCGCGGCCGGCTCGAACGGCTGTGCCTCTGTGCCGTCCCCCTCGAACTGCACGCCGCGGCGCGTCCGCTCGCAGTGGAGCGTGCGGTCCGCGCACGCGTCCAGCAGGTCCGCGAACGGCGCGTCGGCCCTGTGCGTCACGAGAATCGGCACGTCGAACCGACGGCGCAGCCGCAACAACGCCTTCGCGCTCGCCCGGAACAGCGCGCGGTCGTCGCCCGCCAGCAGGTCGTCGTCCGCGTACAGCGCCGGCATCGACGAGCACACCACGAGCGCGGCGTCGTCGTCCCCCCGCGATTCGAGCCGGTCCACGAGCGTCCGGTGCTGGTACGCCGTGAACGCGCGCGCCACCCGGAGCCGCGCCAGCGTCAGCCGGTCCGACGACGCCGCGTACAGCCGGCGGGTGCGCGCCTCGTTCGCCGCGTCCGCCCAGTACGCCGGCCCCGTCGCCGTCAGCAGCGCGTCTGCGACCAGCCGGTAGAGACCGTCCGGGCCGTCCGCGAACGCGACTCGCGTGATGCCGGGTTCGAGTTCGGGCGTGCGTCGTAGGTGTGTCGCTGGCACTCCTGATCCTCCACTCGCGTCGTCGGCCGTCAGGGGAGTAAAGGCGAGCCAAGGTCGCGGCGGAAGTAAAAGTGGACGTAGCTGGGAGGTAAACGGTCCTACCCGTCCAGCGCGAACGTCAGCCGCTCCTCCTCGCCCCCCTTCGTCTCCCGACCCGTGATCTCGAACGCGCCGATCTCCTCGGTGTTCTCGACGTGCGTCCCGGCGCACGCCGTGCGGTCCACGCCCTCGACCTCCACGATTCGGACCTCCGTGATGGAGTCCGGGAGCAAGTCGAGCCGGGTGCGCTCCGGGTCGAGTTCCGCCTCGGCGTCGTCGCGGTCCATCACGTACCACTCGACGGGGCGGGCGTCCGCGACGTAGCCGTTCACCGCCTCCTCGACGGCCGCGAAGTCGTCCTCGTCGAACCGGGGGTACGCCACGTCGATGCGCGCGCGGTCGGCGTAGAGCTGGTTCCCCGTCGTCTCCGCGTCGAACTCGTCGAGCAGGACGGCCGACAGGAGATGCTGGGCGGTGTGGTAGCGCATGTGGGCGTACCGCCGGTCCCAGTCGAGCGTTCCAGTGACCGTGGTTCCGGGTTCGGGTGGTTCGGAATCACCGTCGAGATGGTGGTAGATGGTGTCCTTCTTCTGCACGTCCGTCACCGCCCACGTCTCGCCGTCCGCCCGGAGTTCGCCGGTGTCGTGCGGCTGGCCGCCGCCCGTCGGGTAGAACTGCGTGCGGTCCAGCACCACGCGGTCGCCGTGCACGCGCTCGGCCGTCGCCTCGAACTCCCGGACGGCACTGTCCTCCAGATAGGGCGTCTCGGTCATGTACGGGGGCAGGTGGTGGACGTACTTATACCGGACGACACCGGGTAGGTGGAAAATTAGACCGAAATGATAGTGTCGTCGTTACTACTATGACTACGTCCGGAAGCCCCGGCGGTTGGTCGGCCAGCGCGCGCTGGCGGCTGGTCGGCCGGCAGTCACTGAGGCCGGTCCCGGCGTCAGCAAGTCGTCGGGGCGAGCCGGCACTAAGCAGACCGACCAGCCGACGGTGACAGCCGGCCAGGCAACCGGCGCGGGCGGGAATGGAAGGGGTCGCGTGCTCGCTGGCTGCGACTCGTCTCGCTCAGCGAGCACGCGGGGGCTTCCCGGCGGTCGTGACCACCAGCAGTGGCGGTTCAGGCCGTTCGAACCGAACTCGCGTCCCATTCACGCGAACCAGCTAGCCGACGAGCAGCCGAAGATTGTACGCGGTCGTGAAAGCGCCGACGACGGTGAGGAGCGCGGGCGGCAGGTAGTAGAGCGTGCTGTCGTTCCGGCGGGCGGCGTCGAGGCTGACGGCGAGGCACGCGAGGAAGACGCCGAGTTTGAGGCCGACGAGTCCGGTCAAGCCGAACCGCTCGAACGCCGTGCGGAGCACCGAGTTTCCCTCCGCGAGCGCGGCGCTGAACCGGACGAGTGCGATGGTGGTGATCACGTCGCCGACGCCGTAGGTGACGGCGGCGGCGAGCCAGAGCCGGCGGAACTCGACCTCGTCGAACGGCGTGCCGTCGAGATGGAGCCAGTCGCGCGCCGCCATGGTCGGCGGTCGCCGCTACGGAAGTTCAGTATTTCGATAGCTGCGGCGGCGGGCGGCCACTGGACCCGCCGTCTCGGCCTCGCGGGACCACTCCGTCGAGGGTCGAGAATGCGTCATCGCGTCGTAACGCTAAAGAGCCGTACACGCCTTACTTATATGTAACTATGACCGACGGTCGAGGATCAACGGAGGTGGTGGCGTGGGCGTCGAGATAAGGGAGTCTCCCGTCACCGACGAGGAGTTCGAGGCGATGAAGGCGTTCGTCTACGACTATCTCGACGCCAGCGTGGAGAACGAGGAGGACGGCGGCCGGATGCGGTGGTATCCGTGGCACTCCGCGGACTACCGCTACAACCACATCCTCAACGTCGTCCACCTCGCGGAGCGCATCGCGGAGCGCGAGGGCGCGGACGTCGACGTGGTGAAGGTCGCGGCGCTGTTCCACGACATCGCCAAGCTCGACGCCGACCAGGACGTTCACGCGGAGGAGGGTGCGAACGTCGCGCGCGAGTACCTGGAGTCGCGCGACGGGTTCCCGCCGTCGTTCGTGGACCGCGTCTGTCAGTCCATCGCGGACCACTCTCACCAGGGCGAACTCTCGGCGCTGCCGCTGGAGACGCAGTGTCTCATCGAGGCCGACCTGCTCGACAAGGTCGGCGCGAACGGCACCGCGCTCATGCTCCTCCGCATGGGCTACGAGGCCCGCACGCACATGGGCGCGGCGGACATGGTCGAGCGCGTGCTGGAGCGCGGCCGCGAGGCCAGGGAGCGCGTGGAGAGCGACGCCGCGAAGAGCATCGCGCACGAGCGGCTGAAGCGCGCGAAGTGGTTCCGCGAGTGGCTGGAGATCGAGGTGCCGGAGATGGAGATCTCCGAGGACGCGCTGGACGAGCGGCGGTAGTCACGGGAGCGACCCGACCGCCGAGGCGAGGAAGGACAGCCCGAAGCCGGCGAGCGCGAGTGCGCTGAGCCACGCGACCGCGGTGCCGAACTCCTCGACGGCCTCGCTCGCGGTGACGAGCGTCGCGGGGAACCCGACGATCCACGCGAGGATGCCACCGAAGAAGCCGGCGACGGTGACGGGGCCGCCGCCCGTCGAGAGCGTGTGGCCGAGCGCGTCGACGGAGGTGGGCTGGAGCAGGCCGACGCCCGCCGTCAGCCACCACACGATCTGGTAGGGGTTGGTGAGCGCGAGCGCGAACGCCTTCCGGAAGCCCTTCGAGGCCCCGCCGTCGGTAGCGGTCGCCGCCTCGCGGTCGGCCGCGTCCACGCCGGGGAGGCCGCCGGAGGCGTCCCGCGCGGTGCCGTAGGCGAAGTACAGCATGAGGAGGCCGCCGACGCCGACCATCGCGGCGCGGAGCGTCGGGGCGTCCTGGACGAACGCGACGACGCCGAGCAGCGCGAGGACGAAGAACGCGGCGTCCGCGGTCATCGCGCCGAGTCCGGCGGCGAAGCCCGCGCGCCAGCCCCGCAGCACCGACTCCTCGGCGATGACGGCGTTCATCGGGCCGGGCGGCGCGGCGAGCGAGAGGCCGAGCGCGACGCCGACGGCGGCGGCGAGCAGCGCGGCGAGCATCGGTCGCGGCTACTGGACCGGACGGGAAAACCGTACCGCTCGCGGCTACTCAGACGGCCGCGAGGACGGCGTCGGAGACGCCGGCGACGACGGTCTCCCAGACGGAGAAGCCGGTCAGCAACGCGAGTACGGTGTCAGCGGCGAAGAAGGCGAACAGCGCCGCGCCGGCGAGGTGCGCCGTCCGCGCGTTCACGCGGTGCGCGAACCGGTGGAAGAAGAGGGCGTTGGCGAGACTCACGGGGACGATGGCGAGCATCTCGCCGGCCCAGATTGCGGGCGTCGCGCCGTACTGCACGGCCAGCCCGATGGTGACGAGCTGGGTCTTGTCGCCGAACTCGCCCGCGGCCATCATGACGAAGATGGGGAGGAAGCCGCCGAACAGGGAGGGCACCTCGCGGCCGAGCAGGGACACGTCGAGGTCCTCAGCGGAGACGGTTCCGCCGTCGGTCTGCGCGGCGAAGCTTCCGGCGTCGTCGGGCGCGGACCGGTAGAGCAGGTAGGCGAACAGACCGAAGAGGCCGGCGGTGATGGCGTCGAGCGCGACGCCGGGGAGCGCGCCGTGGAGCGCCTCGCCGAACCAGATCTCGACGGCGGTCCAGCCCGCGAACGCGGTGGTCGCCGCCGCGACGACGAGCCACGGGCTGTAGCGCGTGGCGAGTCCCGCGATGATGAACTGCCCCTTCTCGCCGGGGAGCACGGCCAGCTGCGCGACGAACGCGACCGCCACGACCTCCGCGAACCCGGTCATGCTTCGAGTTCGGCGGACGCCTCGCGCACGCGGACCGACCGCGCGACGTGCTCGGGGAGGCTCTGCTCGTGGCCCTCGACCGCGACGGTGAGCATGCCGATGGGCGCGACCTCGACGACCTCGATTTCGGTGCCGGGACGGATCCCGGCGCGGTCGAGGTAGCGGAGTTCCTCCTCGTCGCGGTCGCTCACGCGAGCGATGACGACGCGGTCGCCCTCCTCGCAGTCGGCGAGCGTGTCGGTGTCGTCGTCGCCGAGCGGCTCCAGGTCGGCGCTCGGGATGGGGTCGCCGTGGGGGTCGACGGCCGGCTCGCCGAGCGCCTCCGCGACGCGGCGCTCGAACTCCTCGCTGATGTGGTGTTCGAGGGCGTCGGCCTCGTCGTGGACCTCGCTCCACTCGTAGTCGAGGTGCTCGGCGAGGTAGGATTCGAGGAGCCGGTGGTGGCGGAGCACCTCCAGCGCCACCGTCTCGCCCTCGTCGGTGAGTTCGACGCCCTTGTACTTCTCGCGCTCGACCAGCCCGCGCTCCGCCAGCTTGTCGAGCATGCTGGCGACCGTGGGCGGCGTCACGTCGAGATAGTCCGCAATCGCGGACGTGCCCACGGGCGGCCCGTGCTCGCGCTCGAGTTCGTAGATCGCCTTCAGATAATCCTCCATCACGTCACTCAGCATTCTCTCACCCGCGTTTAGACGCTGCTAAAGTTAAGGTTTCTGGCGCAGAAATCGCGGGGTCGCTTCGCTCGTGCCGCCCGCCCATTCGGCGGCTCTCACGCCGTTCGAACCGCCCGGCTCACGGGTCGCTCGTTCCATTCGCTCCTCGTTCGCGTGTTCGGTGGCGCGACCGAACGGAGTGAGGGAGCGCCACCCACTACACTCCTTGCCCCATCAGGTGGCTCCGGAGCACGTCCGCGTCCTTGTTGCCCGCGCCCGTGTTGAGCAGGACGACGGTGTCGTCCGCGCCGAACTCGCCCCGCTCCGCGAGTTCCCACGCGCCCGACGCCGCCGCCGCGGCGGTCGCGCCCACCTCCAGGCCCTCGCGCTGGGCGACCACCGCCGCCGCGTGGAGGATGTCGTCGTCGCTCGTGGCGACCGCGCCGCCGCCCGACTCGCGGACGGCGTCGAGGATGAGCGGGCTCGCGCCTGGGTCCGGAATCTCGATGCCGCCGCAGACTGAGTCGGGGTGGGCCACCGGCTCGTGGCGGTCGAGTCCGCGCTCTACCGCGTCCACGATGGGCGCACAGCCCTCGGACTGGGCGGCGTACATCGCCGGCACGTCGTCCGTGAGGCCGAGATCGCGGAACTCGGTCGCGGCCTTGTGCATCCCGACGAGGCCGACGCCGCCGCCCGTCGGATAGACGACGGCGTCCGGCACGTCCCAGCCCTCCTGCTCGACGATCTCGTAGAGCATCGTCTTCTTGCCCTCGTGGCGGTAGGGCGTGACGAACGTCTGCACGGGATACCAGTCGTCGTGCTCCGCCAGGGCGTCCTCGTACGCCGCGCCCGCGTCCCCGATGCGGCCCTCGACGACCGTCATGTCGCCGCCGTGGACGTTCACCATCGCCTTGTTCGTGAAGCCCGCACGGGTCGGCAGGAACACGTGCGCGTCGAGACGGGCGCGCGCCGCGTACGCCGTGGCCGCCTGGCCCGCGTTGCCCGCGGACGCCAGCGCCACGTCCGACGCGCCGTGCTGGACGGCCGCCGTCACTGCCGCGGCCTGCCCGCGGTCCTTGAACGTCCCCGTCGGGTTCCGGCCCTCGTCCTTCAGCAGGACGCGCCCGACGCCGAGTTCCGCCGCGAGTTCCGGGCACTCCACGAGCGCCGTCGCGCCCTCGTCCATCGACACCGCCGCCGACCGGGGAAACGGCAGGAGTTCCTCGTACCGCCACATCGAGTCGAACCGGCGCGCGTCGAGGTCCGCGCGAGAGAGGTCCACGCGGTCGTAGTCGTACGCCGGGTCGAGGATGCCGCCGCAGTCCGGACACCGGTGGGTCGCCGTCTCGGCGTCGAAGCGCTCCCCGCAGTCCACGCAGTCCAGTCCGACGAACGCGTCCGTCGTCTCCATGTCCGAGCGTCCGCAGGGCGTCCGAAAATGACTGTCGGTTCGAGCCCTCGCGCGCCGCGCCTCGACCGAGCTACGACCGCGACCGTCGTCGCCACGCGAACCCGGCTCCGGCCCCGAGCGTGCCGAACACGACCGGATACGCCAGCCCGAACAGCGCGGCCTTCGGAAGGTCGGGCGACACCGTCGTCCCGCCGACGATCGTCACCGAGAGCGCGAGCGCGCCGACGAGCGCCAGCAGCCCGTAGCCGACCGCGACCGCCGCGCCCGCGTGCAGCACCGACGACGGGTCGTCGCCGGTGTCGCGGCGGCCCGCGAGCACGCCCGCGGCGGCCGCAGCCACGACCGGAACGACGTAGTAGACCACGACCGGCACGTTCGGATTCTGGGCCGCCGCGAGCACGTTCACCGTCCGACCGCCGCCGACCGCCGGCACGTTGTGCGCGTTGTAGAAGATGACCCCGACGAGCTTCAGCACCTCGCCGAGCGATCCGTTCTGCTGGCCGAACGCGAAGATGACCGCGACCACCGCCGCGTAGCCCGCGACGAACCCGACCGCGCCCGCGACCGCCGCCTTCGCGTAGCGCTCGCCGGTAGCCGAAACGCGACGTGTGTCAGTTGACATGGCTGACAGGCCAGACGCGGGCGGCAAAAGCGTTCCGATGCCCGGCTTTTTTCGCCCCGGCGGAAGACGACCAGGTATGAGCGACGCGAGCGCTGCGCGGGACGACCGGAGGGAGCCGTGAGTGACGTACGAGGGGTCGTCGCGGGCGGCGGCGTCGCCGGACTCGTCGCCGCACGCCACCTCGCCGAGCGCGGCGTCGACGTCACCGTCTACGAGCGCGAATCCGAACCCGGCGGCCGCGTGCGCTCCGAGCGCCGCGACGGCTTCGTCCTCGACCGCGGCTTCCAGGTGCTCTTCACCGCCTACCCCGAAGCCCGCCACCACCTCGACTACGACGCCCTCGACCTGCGTGCGTTCGCGCCCGGCGCGACCGTCTGCCGACCCAACCACCGCGCGACGCTCGCCGACCCGCTCCGCGACCCGACCGCACTCGTCGAGACGGCGTTCACCCGCGAGGTGACCCTCCGCGACAAGCTCCGCGTCCTCCGGCTCCGCCGCGAACTCGCGCGGAAACCCACCGGGGACGCCGTCCGCGGTCCCGACCGCACCATCCGCGAGTACCTCCGCGAGAAGGGGTTCTCCGGGCGCTTCCTCCGGAACTTCGCCGCGCCGTTCTACGGCGGCATCACGCTCGACCGCTCGCTATCCACGTCGAGTTCGGTGTTCGAGTTCACGTTCGAGATGCTCGCCTCCGGCGAGACGGTCGTCCCGGCCCGCGGCATGGGCGCGATCTCCCGGCAGCTCGCCGACCGCGCCCGCGACGCCGGCGCGACGGTCGAGACCGGCGTCGAGGTGACCGGCGTCGAGGCCGGCGACCAGCCGGCGGTCGAACTCGGCGGCGAGACCCGCACCGCCGACGCCGTCGTCGTCGCCACCGACCCGCCGACCGCGCGCGAGTGCACCGGCGTCGACGCCGTCCCCACCGACGCCCGGGGCTGCGTCACCCAGTACTACCGGCTCCCGGCCGACGCCTGGCCCGACACCGGCCGGCGGCTCCTCCTCAACGCCGGCGAGGACGCCGCCCCCGGCGCGGACGACCCCGGCCCCAACCACGTCGCGCCGCTCTCCGAGGTCGCGCCCGAGTACGCCCCCGACGGGGTCGCGCTCGTCTCCGCGACCTACCTCGGCCAGCCCGACGCCAGCGACGACGACCTCGGCGCGCGCACCTACTCCACGCTCGCCTCGTGGTTCCCCGAGCGCTCCTTCGCCGACCTCCGCGTCGTCCACACGGAGCGCGTCCCGTTCGCGCAGTTCGCACAGCCACCGGGGATATTCGACGCACTACCCGACAACCGCGCGCCGGACGGCTCCGTCTACCTCGCGGGCGACTACACCGAGACGTCGTCCTCGAACGGCGCGATGGCGAGCGGACGGGAAGCCGCTGAGGCAGTGCTCTCGGACCTCTAAGAAGCGGTCGGCCGTCGGTGGCGCGCGAGGCGCGTGAACGCAGTGAGCGCGGCCGCGCGAGGGACGAGGAGCGCAGGGAGAGCGAGGCGTGACCGCAGGGAGCGCCTCGAACAGGCGAACGGCGACCGGAGGGAGCCGCGAGCCGAGCGAACGAAGTGAGCCGTGAGCGAGCACCGCGGTCGGCTGGGGAGGCGCGTGGCTGCGGCCTATCGGGTTGCCAGGTGTAGCTACCAACTCCTACCGAGCAGTACCACGAGTGCTAACCCGGACGGAACCGGGCTAGCTGCTGCCGTCAACAATGAACCCCCAGCCACCGCCTCCCAACCGACTCGCACCTCACTTCGCTCACTGCGTTCACGCGACCTGCACGCCAGACGGCTGGCCAATCAGTCGTCACAGCACACTCACAGATGCGCCCGGAGGTCGCGCAGGGGCGGGAACTCCAGCGCCTCACCCTCACTGACGACCACGGGCCGACAGCTTCCGAGGTCGGAGATGACGGGGGAGAGGCAGTCACGGGTAGACATGCTGTTCACCACTGTCCCGCGCGCCAGCCGGCTGAACGCGGGGAGCACGACGAGCGACGCGCCGTTCGGCCCGGACTCGGAGGCGAGAAAGCACGGGTGCTTGCGGCCCTCGACGACGATGGCGGGGTGCTCGTGGCCGACGAGGTAGCGGTCGGCCGGAGTGTCGGGGCGCTCGTGGCCGTGGCAGACGACGGTGCCGTCGGCGAGCGCGTACTCGTCGGTGCGCTCCGCGTCGGTCGCGGCGTCGAGGACGGTGTCGTGATTGCCGGGCGTGACGACGAGGTCCGCGCCCGCCGCCGCGACGGCGTCCTCCAGGTCGGCCACGGTTTCGGCGACGCCGTCGGGGAGTGAGTCGAACGAGTGGAGCACGTCGCCGGCGAACACGACGGTCGCGGGGCAGAAGCGGTCGAGGAGAGCGCCGAGCCGGCGCCGGAGGTCGGCGCGCTCCCCGAGGGGGAGTTCGACCGGCGAGGTGGCGTCGCGGCCGACGTGGAGGTCCGCGAGGACGAGCGCGTCCGCGTCCCGGAGATACGCCGCCCGGTCGGCGTACTCAACGTCCGCCATCGGCCACGGTCGCGGGTGATCCGCCGCTGCCGCCACGTCCACCGCCCCCACCGTCGCGCATGCGGTCGGCGAGGTCGTACTCGGTGCCAGTGAGGACGTAGAGCAGGTCGTCGACGACGACGAACAGTTCGGGGAGGCGGCGCGCGACGAACAGCGCGATGGCGACGAGCACGACGACGGAGAGCAGCTGGCTGAGCACGCGGTCCGCGAGGAAGAAGGAGACGAGCCCCGGCTCCTCGTAGCCGACGAGACCCATCACCTCCGGCACGAAGAACTGCATCCACTGCTTGCCGAACGCGAGCGCGATCCAGACGTTCCGGACGAGGTTGAGAACGTAGATGGTCGGCACGACGACGGCGAGCACCTCCAGCTTGCGGCGGAGCGGAGCCTTGATGGCCGCGACCAGTCCGCCGAAGATGGCGATGCTCCCGATGCCCGTGCAGGCGATCTCGATGTAGGTGACGTAGCGGTGACCGTCGGTGGTGAACGCGAGCTGGCTATGGTAGCCCCAGATGGGGCCGGTCTCCAGCACGGGGTCGAAGCCGAACGTAGCTGCGATCCAGTGCGTCTGCGCCGCCACCGTCTCGATGGCCCACTCGCGGAGGACGGGGATGGCGTTGAACGGCATGAAGATGACGCCCATGAACGCCACCGCGCGCGACAGCACGAACAGCGAGTCCCGTCCCTCGTAGAGCAGGTAGCCGACGTAGAGACAGAGCGGGAAGGCGGCGACCGACAGTAGCCCCTCGACGAAGCTCCGCATCTCGAAGGCGTAGTAGGGGGCCTTCAGCAGCCAGAAGAAGCCGAACGTCGCCCAGGCGGCCGCGCCGACTCGACGCGCCCAGTCGAGCCGGTACTGCTCCAGGCCGGCGAGACCGAGGAACAGCGCGACGACGACCCAGGCGAGCGTGTCCGGGTCGAAGAGTAGCTCCTGGACGAACTCCAGCGCGGGCATGTTCGAACCCAACGCAGGGGTCGGATAAAGGCCTTGTTGCTTCGCCGGCGGGCGTTCACTCGACGCCGGGCGCGACCGGCCACGTCTCGCGGGTGTACGCCATCTCCCAGAACGCGTGTTCGAGGCGGGCGCTGGTGACGAACGCGTCGCGCATGGCGTCGCGCTCGCCGGGGCGTCGCTCGGCGGAGCGGTCGACGAACTCGCGCATCCACGCGACCGCGTCGCGGAACTCGGCGCCCGTGTACTTCTCGACGAACGGCGTGTACCGATGGGTGTCGTCGGCGAGGCTGTCCATGTGCTCCGCCACGTCGAGGTAGCCCTGACCGCACGGGTAGATGGCGGCGGCGACCTCGGCGAGCGACCCCTCGTGAGACGTCCGGAGCAGGTAGTTCGTGTACGCGACGCAGGTCGGCGCTTTCTCGACGGCTTCGAGGTCCGCCGGAGTCAGGCCGTAGTCGGCGGCGAACTCGCGGTGGAGGTCCATCTCGTCGTCGAGGATGGTGTGCGCGACCTCGAACAGGTGCGCCATCGTGGACTCGTCTCGCGCCCGCGCGCCGGCGACGGCGAACGTCCGCGCGTAGTCGAGCAGGTAGCGGTAGTCCTGCTCGACCCAGTGGCGGAACGCGTCCGGGTCGAGGCTGCCATCGGCGAGTTCGGTGACGAACGGGTGCTGCTTCTGGGCCGCCCAGATTGGTTCGCCGTGGTCGAGCAAGTCGTCGCTGAACGCCATGTGCGCGTCTCCGGTCGCCCGCCAGTTATAACTAGGGTATACCACCGAGTAATAACCAGCATCGATGGTTCTAATGTCCGTGGCCACCCAGCACCCGGTATGGCCGACGTGTTCGCGGATAAGCGCACGGCGACGCGGTTCCGCATCCTCGTGGAGATCGCGGACCGTCAGCCCGCCGTCAGCCAGGGCGAGGTCGCGGACGCCGTCGGCGTCACCAGCCAGGCGGTCAGCGAGTACGTCAGCGACCTCGTCGCGGACGGCTTCGTGGAGAAGGAGGGGCGGTCCCGCTACCGCGTCACGAAGGAGGGCGTCGACTGGCTGCTGCGCCAGGCCGCCGACGTGCGCCGGTACACCGACCACGTCACCGAGGACGTGCTGGGTAGCGTCGACGAAGACGCCGCCGTCGCCACCGACGACGTGACCGAGGGCGCGGCCGTCACCCTGGAGATGCGCGACGGCCTCCTCCACGCCACCCCCGGCGAGCATGGCCCAGCGACAGGCGTCGCCACCACGAGCGCGGCGGCGGGCGAGGATCTCGGCGTCACCGGCTTCGAGGGTATCATCGACATCCAGCCCGGCACCGTCACCGTCTACCAGGTGCCGCCCGTGCGCTCCGGCGGCAGCCGGAGCGTTCCCACCGACGCGCTCACCGCCGCCGCCCGCGACGCCGACCTCGTACTCGCCACCGGCATCGAGGCCGTCGTCGCCCTTCGAGGGGCCGGCCACGACCCCGACGTGACGTTCGCCGCGGGCGACGTAGCGGCCGAAGCGGCAGGCAGGGGACTGGACTGCGTGGCCGTCGCCACGTCGGATCTGGTGGGGCACGTCACCGACCCCCTGCGGGACGCGGATACCGCGTACGAAGTTGCGGATCTGGAGTGAGCCGTGGTCACTCGGTGAGCGCGCGGCTGCGGTCGACTTGGGTTGCCAGGCGTAGCTAGCGGCTGCCCCGTCAACCACCACCGTCGCTGCTGGTGGGGAACTGAGCCGGCCCGCTACTACGGTACTGTTCGGATCAGGGGACCAGCCGGTGTGACGGCCGGCTACCGCGCCCCGCGGGCCGTCGCCGCCCGCCCTGGCCGCCCCTATCCAATCGTTGTAGTGGTGACTATGCTAGTCGTCACTACAACGATTGGCGCGCGCCCCGCCGGTACTGTTCAGATCGCGTGGTCGGAGAGTAACGTCGGTTCCGCTGGCTCCGGAAGCCCCGCCCGCGCCGGCTGGTCGGCTGGCCGTGACCGCCGGTTGACCGGCCAATCGCAGCAGTGCCGGTCGGCCGTCCACGGGCGGTCGTCGAGTGGGAAACAATCCGTACGTTGTTGTAACGGAGTGGTAGAATCCGCAGGTTTTTGGGACCCAATCGTGTGTTCGTGAATAGCACGGCCGTGGAGGCAGAATGCGTGTCCACCCCCGTGCTGTCCGAGCGTACATGTCAACAATGGAGTTAGAAGGTTCGCATTCCAGTACCGAGTTCGAGTGCCCGAACTGTGGCTGCGACGGGGTGCCGCTTCGCGGCGGCAGCCGGTCGACGTGTCCCCGGTGTCACGAGTCGTTCACCACGCAGCGAGGCGACGGGTTCGTCCTGGTGGAACGCGACGGCTGGGCGGTCACGCTGTCGCTTCCCGCTACGACCGACGGCGTCGACGACGAGTTTCGCTCTGACGCGCCGCTCTGACCGTGTTCGAGGAACTCGCGGCCCGCTTCGGGCCGCCCGACGAGGAGAGCGTCTTCGAATGCACGGCGTGCGGGACCGAGATCGAGGAGGCGCGGATCGACTGCCCCGACTGCGGCGACGTCGTCGTGCGCGTCGTCCTCAATCCCGACATCCGTGTCGTCCCGGACGTGGTAGACGCCCCCGACCTCGCTCGATGACCACCGCCCGGTCCCCGCGCGGCGTTCCGCGTCGTCCGGACGGGGTGATGGGAAGTGCAGTCGCGGTCCGCCGGCAGGAGGATTTATCGGCCGGGGCGCGAACACACCGGTAGCGATGTGCGGGCGCTACGCCATCTTCGACCTCGCGGGGTTCGCCCGGCGGTACGGCGTCGAACCGCCGCCGGCGGACGCGTTCGACCCGACGTACAACGCCGCGCCCGGCCAGCACCTCCCGGTCGTGACCGACGACGTGCCGGGGACGGTGACGGACGCGAAGTGGGGGTTCGTGCCGTCGTGGGCGGACGGCGACGGTTCGGGCCACGTCAACGCCCGCGCGGAAACCGCCCACGAGAAGCCGTCGTTCCGCGACGCGTTCGAGGCGCGGCGCTGCGTCGTGCCCGCAGACGGCTTCTACGAATGGGCGCGCACCGACCGCGGCAAGCGGCCCTTCCGGGTGACGTTCGATTGGGATCAGCCCGTCGGGATGGCGGGCGTCTGGGCAACGTGGACGCCGGAGACGACGCAGACGGGACTCGGCGACTTCGGCGCGGGCGGCGGTGGTGACGGGAACGGCGGCAACGACGACGCGGGCGACCCCCAGCCGGTGCGGACGTTCGCGGTGCTGACGACCGAGCCGAACGACGTGGTCGCCGACCTCCACGACCGCATGGCCGTCGTGCTCGACCCCGACGACGCACCCGACTGGCTCGACGGCAGCCTCGGGCGCGACCGCCTGCTGGAGCCGTATCCGGCGGAGCGGACCCGGGCGTACGAGGTCTCGACCGCCGTGAACGACGCGGCGAACGACTACCCCGGGCTCGTGGAATCGGTCGCCGAGGGCGTTTAGTTCCACGCGCTACGGTAGCTACCCCGGCCCCGTCCCGAACGTGTCGAAGTGAGTGTAGCCGTGGGCGGTGTCGAGGTCCGGATGAGCCTGGATGGAGAGAACGTACGGCCGGCCAATCTGAACGCCGCCCGGCCGGCCCGGCACAACCTATTTCCCGCCGCCCGCCGGCGTCGTAGACATGACCGACGAGGCGATGCGCAACTTCCCGGTGCCCGACCACGACGACCTGCCCGACGACCTCCGCGAGCGCATCGACGAGGAGACCGAGCGCGCGGGGTTCACGCCGAACGTGTTCTCCGCGTACGGTTACAAGCCGTCGCACTTCCGCGCGTTCTTCGCGTACTACGACGCGCTCGTCGAGGACACCAGCCTCTCCCGCGAGGAGGTGGAGATGGTCGTCGTCGCCACCTCCGGCGCGAACGACTGCCTCTACTGCGTCGTCGCGCACGGCGCACTCTTGCGCGTGTACGCCGACCGGCCGAAGCTCGCCGACCAGCTCGCCACCAACCACCGCGCGGCGGACGTCTCCGACCGCCACATGGCGATGCTCGACTTCGCCGTGAAGCTCACCGAGGAGCCGGAGTCCGTGACGGCCGACGACATGGACGCGCTCGCCGACGCCGGCTTCACCCGCGAGGAGGTGTGGGACGTCGCGTCGGTGTGCGCGTTCTTCAACCTCTCGAACCGGATGTCGACCATCGCGGACATGCGCCCGAACGACGAGTTCTACGCGATGGCACGCGACACTGGCGAGGAGTGAGCGTCGACGAAGAGTCCATACGGCAGTGGTGTCGGGGTGCCAGCCCGGATGGCCGAACCGTCAGAACTGCGACCGCGTCGCCGCGGTGCACTCGATCCGACTCGCCCGGCGACCATTGTAATGCAGTTTCTGCTACCGAGTAGTTACCGGCTACTGTCGAGGGTGCGACTGCTCGGCGGTTCGACGCCGACGACAGAACGGAACGGGGTCGTCGGTCAGTTGTCGCCGGAGTAGAGGCCGACGGTGGCCGCGACGTCGAGGAGACCCGCGCCGCCCTCGTTGCTGGAGCGGCCGATGTTCTCGGTCGTGTTCTTGAGGCGCTGACGGCCGTCCGAGTAGCCGGCGGCCTTGGCGACGGCGAACCACGCTCTCGTCGCGGGGATATACGTTGTGGAACTACTACACTACGCTTAATCGTTATCCAGCTTAAATGTGCGCAAAACGGAGTTGGCGCACGGTACGCTTTCGTACTTCGCCACCGAACCTCCATCCATGAACCGCGAAGCTACCGTCCGGGGGGTCGCCGTCGCCGACCAGGACCCGAGCGTCCCCGCCGTCGTCCTCGAAGCTCGCGACGTCCTCCTGCCCGTGTTCGTCTCCGCCGGCCAGGCGCGCTCAATCCAGCACGCCCTCGACGGCGAACCGTTCGAGCGACCGCTCACGCACGACGTGTTCGTGGAGATGATCGCGGAGTTCGGCGGCGCGATAGACCGCGTCCGCATCGACGACGTGCAGGACGGCACGTTCTACGGCAAGCTCGACGCCGAGCAGTACCACGGCAGCGAACGCAAGGAACTCGTGTTCGACGTTCGCCCGAGCGACGCCGTGGCGCTGGCGCTACGCGTCGACTGCCCCATCGAGGTCAGCGACGACGTGCTCGACGCCGCCGGCTACGCCGCCGACCAGATCGACCTCGAACCGCTCGACGAGGACTGACGGCCGCGTCGCTGGACCGCGAACGGCGACGCCGTCGGTTCCGGGTGACGGCGTCGCTCTCGGGAGCGGCCGGCCTCCGGCCGGGATCGGCACCTACGGGTTCTGTGGGGTGACCGGCTCGCCCTTCGCGTCCACGTACTGGTTCTCCCAGCCGCGGCGGTCCTCGACCTCGCGTCGACCGCGCCGCGTGAGCGCGTAGTAGTTGGTCCGGCGGTCGTGCTGGCCCTTCTCGACCAGCCCCTTGTCGACGAGCGTGTCGAGGTTGGGGTAGAGCCGCCCGTGGTTGATCTCGCTGCCGTAGTACCCCTCCAGCTCGTCCTTGATGTCGAGTCCGCTGGGCTCCTCCAGGCCGGCGATGACGTAGAGGAGGTCCCGCTGGAATCCTGTCAGGTCGTACATTGGGACTACTGTTTGATAGGAAGGTGATATGCATTAAATGTGTCGAATGTCCGCCAATCTGACGTGGCGAGTCGGCTGCCGCCCGAACGCCGGTTTCGACGCGTTAGACGGCCTATCGAGCCCCGACGTGCCGGTTTCGTGACCTTCTCTCACATCGATAGGAAAGATGACAGTGGTCGAACTCGACGTGCCGAACGGCTCCGTCGGCCTGTCGCGCCCTGCCACATCGCGTGTGCGGCGGCCTCGCGTGACCGCCGTCCACGAACGCATCGACGGGGCTCGTCACCGAACGAGCGCTCCGCGGGCTGCCGACGACGATGGTAGTTTATACGAGGCCGGAGAACGACCGGGCATGAGCGACCCCGACGTCGTCGTGTTCCGCGATAACGTACACGGAATGGACCCCAACGACTACGCCGACGCGATCCGCGACCGTGCGCCCGACCACGAGGTCGTCGTCGCCGAGACGTCGCAGGCCGAGCGCGACCTGCTCCAGCGAGCGTCCGCCGCCACCGGCGTCTCCATCGACGCCGACCTCGTCGAGGCGGCGTCCGCCCTCGAACTCTTCGCGTGTGCGTACGCGGGCACCGGCCACCTCCCACTCGACGCGCTCCGCGAGCAGGGCGTTGCCGTCACGAACGCTTCGGGCGTCCACGGCCCGAACATCGGCGAGCACGTCCTCGGCGTGATGCTCTCCTTCGTCCGCCGGCTCGACGAGGCGTGGCGACAGCAGGGCCGCCGCGAGTGGCGGCACTACCGGGCGCGAGAACTCAAGGGTTCGACCGTCACCGTCGTCGGCCTCGGCGCGATAGGGCAGGAAGTGGTCGAGCGGCTCCAGGGCTTCGACGTGAACACCGTCGGCGTGCGCTACACGCCCGAGAAGGGCGGCCCGACGGACGAGGTGGTCGGTTTCGACGACGACGCGTTCCACGACGTACTCGCCCGCACCGACCATCTCGTGCTCGCCTGCCCGCTCACCGACACCACCCGGGGTCTGGTGGACGCCGAAGCGCTCGACACCCTTCCCGGCGACGCGCTCGTCGTGAACGTCGCGCGCGGCCCCGTCGTCGACACCGACGACCTCGTCGACGCTCTCCGGTGGAACGCCATCGGCGGCGCGGCCCTCGACGTGACCGACCCCGAGCCGCTCCCCGAGGACCACCCGCTGTGGACGCTCGGGAACGTGCAGATCACCCCGCACAACGCCGGTCACACGCCGCGGTACTTCGACCGGCTGGCGGACATCCTCGCCGAGAACCTGCACCGCGTCGCGGAAACCGGGCGCTACGACGACCTCCGGAACCAGGTGGTGTGAGGGCGCCAACAGCCGGACGGCGCACGGGGAACTACGGCCCGGCTGCTACAGCCGCCGCGCCATCTCGACGCAGTCGAACGGCACCCCGCGCTTGTCGAGGGTGACGGTCTCGACCTCCTCGTAGCCGTGGCGCTCGTAGAACCCGACGGCGTTGAGCGACGCCCACAGCCGCAGGCGGTCGATGCCCCGGTCCTGCGCCGTCGCTTCCAGAGCGGCGAGCAGCGCGGTGCCGACGCCCTGCCGGTCGCGGCCGGGATGGACGTACACCGCGCGCACCTCGGGTTCGTCCACGACGAGGCAACCGAACCCGACGACCCCGTCCGCCTCGTCCTCCGCGACGACGACGTGGTAGCCGTCCTCCGCGACGTGGTAATCGGGGTCGTCCTTCGTCGCCCACGCCGCGACCTGCTCGTCGTCGTAGGCGTCCGGGCCGCGCGCCTCGATGGCGGCGATGTGGCAGTCGAGGATGGCCGGCTCGTCGCCCGGTCGAGCCTCGCGGACGGTTATCATCGGCCCTGGTTTTGCGCCACGGAGGAAAAGACGTGGTGGTCGTGCAGGTCGGTCAGTCGTTTGCGTCGGTCAGTCGTCCGCGATCGCCGCCGTCTCGTGGCTCACGTCGATGCTGATCGCGTCGAAGAACGACGTGATCCAGCCCGGATGGTCGGGCCACACCTGCGCGGTGACGAGGTTGCCGTCGGGGGCGACACCCTCTGTACAGATGTCGCCAGCCTGCTTCACGTGGACGGGAACGGCTCTCGATGCATCTATCACATTACGTTCGATAGCTCCGACATCCAGATTTGGACTGGCCCCTGTCTCGTCACGACGACCGCTAGCGACTGCCAAGACGGTGCTCCCCTGCTCGTCAACTCCCACGTGTACTCGTCGTAGCTGCCGTTCGACATCGACGCACGCATTCGGTGTCGTCCTTCTCTGACCGAAATCTCTCGCTGGACGAGTTGAGAAACTGCGTTGATCCGGTATTCCTCACTCACCACCGGATCCACTTGCTCGCTACCGACGTAGGATATTTCCACGGACACGGTGTGGTCCTCGTCGTCGAAGTTGTACAGAGTGAAGTCGGCTCCACTTCCCGACTTCGGCGGTGCGATGTTCTTCGAAGCGTTATCGGAGTGGTACGGTTGCTCGAACGCAAGGAAATCCCGATTACCGACTCGAAGCGTTGTCTCGCCATCGACGTAGTATATCACGGGGACCTTTCCCTTGTCCCCAGATCCGCTTGGACCGTACGCGCTCCCCCCACAGGCAACCATGACGTAGAATCCACGTTCGGCTTTCTGTTCGAGTGCAGCGTTGCAGTTCACGTTCACCTGTGGGGAGCTATCGAGTTGATTGTGCGTGTGAGCGTACTCGTACTCCCTGACGTAGGAGACGACTGATTCTGTGGTCAGCGGTTCTGGCTTCGCGGGACATGGCTTGGAACCTGATGCTATATCCACTGCACACGTGCCAGCGGATGCTCCCGAGTCCTCCTGGACGGCTCTTCTTGCCCACTCCACACAACCACTCGTCGAGTAAGCTAGCAGGCCACAACCGAGAAGCATACGACGCCGAGTAGACGAGAACTTCATAACTGTAGATGCATTCCAATGGTATAGATTCTTTACGGCGAAATAATGATTGTCGGACGATTCTGTTCGTCGATCAGGCCTCTATCACGCAAATCTTGAGGCGATTGCCAGGTCGGTACTTGATCGAGATTCCCTTCCACGAAGGCATCCCATCTTCCGGCACTGCGATTTCCTTCTGGCCCTTCTCTCCGTCAACGACCGCTTCCAAGAGAAACTCACCGCCGCCGATATCGATGCCAAGGGCCGTTTCTCTATGGTCACTTTGCTTTTCGATGATTCAACACCACTATGCTGATTGCCCCAAGCGCCACGGCCGCGCCGAACCCGGGCTGGCCGTCGGTCGTCGTAGACGTTCGGGTGGTCGCGGTCGAGGTTGTCCTCGTGGCCGTCCCGGTGGTGGTCGGCGTCCGGGTCGAAGTAGTGGTTGCGGTGGTCGTCACCGGGTCGAACACCAGTGCGTCGCTCACGGCCGAACCATTCCTGGTCACGAGGGGTTCGCCGGCGTCGCGCTCGCGGTCGCCGTCGACATCGAGGACCGCGACGGCGACGAGCGTCCGGTTGCGCTCGACGGCGCGGTCGAGGTAGATGCGGACGTACGTGTGCGACCCGGAGGCCAGCGCGCGCTCGCCGACGACCGGACCGTCCCGCGACCCCTCGTGGAGCACGACGACGCTCGGGTAGGCGAACTCGGCGTTCACCCGGACCCACGACGGGTCGACGTGCCGCGGTTCGTCCAGGAACGACACCGACCCGGTCGGCTCGACCACGCGACCGGACTCCGGCTCGTAGAGCAGCGGCCCGGTCGGCCCCACGACCCGGACCTCGACCGGCGTCCCGTTCGCCACCCCGGAGAGGTCGAACGACGCGGCGTAGCGGTTGCGGTCGTCGGAGGGCGTCACCGTTCGCGTCGCCTCGAACCCGTCGTCGCCGTCCACGCGGAGCCGCACGGTCACGGGCGTCCCCGGGAGTAGCGTCGTCGTGCCGGCGACCGTGGCGTTCGCCGTTCGCGGGAGTAGCACGGCCCCGTCGGACGAGGACGCGACATCGGCTTTCCGCCGTGCGACCGAGACGGTCGTCTCGGCCGATCCCGAGACGGCCAGCGACGACGACCGCGGAACCGAGAGATTCAGCCGGAACTCCTCGCGCCCGTGGAGCTGACGGTCGGCGTTCGTTCCGGGGTCGTCGCCGTCCCGCGCGGCGTTCAGCGCCCGCAGGTCCACGACGAGGTAGTAGGTGTCGTTCGTGCGGTCCGCCAGGACGCGTGCCGACGCGTTCACGAGGTCGAGTTCGATGGGGAGCTGTTGGGGACCGGGGTTGGTCTGCTCCGCCGCGAGGGAGACGTTCGCCTCGCGGACCGCCCGCCGGAAGCGCGCGGTCGCGTTCGACTCGTCGACGTCGCCGAACTCGGCTGCCAGCCCCGGCACGCCGAGTTCCACGACGAGCGTCGCGTTCAGCGGCACCCTGCTCGCGTTCGACAGCAGTCCGTCTCGCCGGAGCGCGGTCACGTTCGCCGAACCGTCGAGCCGGTCGGCCGCCGCCCGCGGCGCACCGAGCGTCCGCACCGAGAGGTTCGTCCCGTTCGCGGTCGCGGTCGTCTGCGAGACGGTCGCTCCGGTTCCTCCGGTTCCCGTCGAGTCGGCTCCGGCCGTCACCAGCCCGGTCGCCGCTCCGGCCAGGAGGAGGGCGACCGCGAGGAGGGCGCGCATCGTCATCGAACGGGCGTTCCGGAGGCAGTGGGAAATGTCTTCTGAACGCTCAAGCGTCGGCTCGCGTCTATCTCCGCACGTCAGCAGATCGCGAGCCGAGAGTACTGTTCCATCTCGGTTCCGCCCGCGCCGGTTTCCCGCCAGTGTCGCAGTAGCGTCGAACGCCGACTACGCGACGGCTCGAACCACGAACGTCTCCGGCCGTTCGTCGGCGTACTCGACGGAGAACCCGGCGTTCGCCAGCATCTCCTCGGCGGTGGCGAGGTCGTAGCGTTCGTCCGTCGGCGGCCCGCTCTCGCCGGAGCCGTTCCGCGTCCAGTCGCCGATGGAGACGGGCGCACCGGCCGCGACCACGCGCGAAAGCTCGGCCAGCACGTCCTCGGTGGCGAACTCGTGGAAGGTCATGGTGGAGAACGCGCCGTCGAGGTCGCCGTCGTCGAACGGCAGGTCACCGATCTCCGCGGTGACGAGGTCGACGTTCTCCGGCACGCCCTTGCCCTCGTAGTACTCGTGCATCTTCGGCTCCACGTCGACGGCGTAGCACGTGCCGACGAACGGCGCGAGGTCGTCCGTGTAGAAGCCGGTGCCGGAGCCGAGGTCGGCTATCGTCCACGCCGGCTCGGGGTCGAGCAGCGCGACGAGTTCCTCCCGGGAGAGGTAGCGGTACCGCGACTCGTCCTCCAGGTTCGGCGCGCGCTCGGGGTCGTAGGTGTGAAAGCCCATCTGTTGTGTCGGACTGCGCGCGGGAGGGTTATCGGTCTTGCGCGTCGCGGCCTCGGCAGTGTTCGGATTAGCTTGTTTGTTCGGGTAGACTGAACCAACTGGCCCCGAAAGCCCTCGGGCGCTCGCCCATCGGCAGACGGTCCTGCTCGGGCCTGCGGCCCTGTGCGGGCTGCGACTGCCGTGGTCTCGTTCGCTCCCTGCGGTCGCTCACGAGACTCCCTCGGCTCACCGTCGCCGGGGTTCGGCGACCGTCCTCGCCCTTTCGAAGTCCGCCAGGCCAGCGGTTGCTCGGCCGGCTATCGCTAACGGTTGGTCGCCCAGGCCGACTAGCATCCGCGACACCCTTCATAAATTACTTAAAGATTACAATCTATTACACTGCGTTACACTTATAAAGCTTATAGGGCCGGTGGCCGACCGGCGTCGGCCACCTCGCCGCGACGACCTGCCGGGCGTCACGCGATCTCGGCGTCCTCCGCGCCGACAAGTTCCGGGTAGCGCGCCCTGTAGCCGAGCATCCGGGCGACGGGCGCGAGCATCTTGATGCCGAGCTTCTGGACTGGGATGGGCAGGCCGGCACGGTAGATGGTGTCGGGGTACGCGTCGAGCAGCACCGCGACCTGCAGGAGGTTCGGAAGCCCCGTCTCGTCCGTCCGACCGGCGCGTCCGAGCGCGAACAGCGCCTCGAACTCGTCGCGCATGTTCATGCTCGGCCGCAACTCGACGTAGCCGTGGAGTTCCTCGTCGCCGCCGTTCCACCACGTGTGCGGCGTCCGCTTCGGTACGGTGAAGCTCTCGCCCGGCCGGAGCGTCAGGTCCCGCTTCCCGACGCGCGCGCTCAGGGTGCCGTCCAGCACCTCGAAGTACTCCTCCTGCTTCGGGTGGACGTGCGCCGCCGGCCCGACGATGTGGGGCCGCGCCCAGAACTCGAACCGGAGCGCGTCCCCGCCGCTCGCCGTCGGCTCGTCGAGGAACCTGATGCGCTCGCCCGTCGCCGGGTTCTCGATCACGTACTCGTCGGTCGCATCCTCGCCCGTCGTCCGCGCAGGTGCCTCCCCCGCCATGGGAAGCGAATCGTCCCGTAGCGATATCCCTCTTGGGTCCGCCGCTACGCCGACCTCACCGTTCGGACGCCACCGGCTCCTCCACGCGCTCGCCGTACTCGTCCCGGAACTCCTGGATAAGCTGCCCCATCTGGGCGTACCACTCGTTGAGCGTGCGCTGCATGTCGTCGGCGACGGCGTCGGGGTCCGCGGGCCGGTAGACGTGGTAGTAGCCGCCATGGTCGTAGTTGACCTGCTCCTTCCGCACGAAGCCGGCCCGGAGCAGGCGCTGGACGGCGCGGTACGCGGTGGAGCGCTCGCGCCCGACGCGCTCCGCGAGTTCGTCGACGGTGAGGGGGTCGGCGTCGTCCACGAGCGCCTGGAACACCTCGCGGTCGAGGTCCTTCATCCCGTGGACGCACTCCAGCAGCCCCTCGCACTCCATGTCGCTCCGGAGCTGTTCGACCATCGAGTCTGGCATCGTTGCTACGTGCCGGTAGCTACCCGGAGCCCAAAAGGATTTGCATGGTTCGTGCAACACCGCTCGCGGCGCGACAGGGCGCGCCGGCGACGCTCGCTCGACCCGGGAACTTCTTACCGCCGCGGCACCCACTACCACTCATGACGACGGAGCACGCGACGTTCGCCGGCGGCTGCTTCTGGTGCATCGAGGCGGCGTTCGAGGAGGTAGCGGGCGTGGCGTCCGCGACCTCCGGCTACGCGGGCGGCCACGTCGAGGACCCGACCTACGAGCAGGTGTGCTCGGGCGAGACCGGGCACACCGAGGTCGTCCAGCTGGAGTACGACCCCGACGCCGTGAGCTACGACGAACTGCTCGAGATCTTCTTCAAGATCCACGACCCCACCACCGCGAACCGCCAGGGGCCGGACGTGGGCAGCCAGTACCGGCCCGCGATCTTCTACCACGACGACGCGCAACGCGAGGCCGCGGAGGCGTACGTCGCGGCGCTGGAGGAAGCCGACGCGTACGACGCCCCCATCGTCACCGAGATCGAGTCGCTGGAGACGTTCTACGAGGCCGAGGAGTACCACCAGAACTACTTCGAGAAGAACCCGAACGACGCCTACTGCTCGATACACGCCGCGCCGAAGGTCGAGACGGTGCGAGAGAAGTTCGCGGGGACGATGGAGTCCGAAGCCACCGAGTAGCCGCACGACGGAACTCGATTCCGTGTCGCCCGCTCACTGCGACGCCGACTTCTACGCGGACCTGCTGGTGCGTAGTCGGCATTCGAGTAGACCGCTCGCGTACTCCGCTCCGACGGGGGACGGACGCCCGACAGGCGATGGAGAGCCGAGACCGATTCGGACCGAGTGCGGGGGAACCAAAAAGAGTTCGACTCAGTACGAATCGTCGTGCTACTTCGGTCGAACGAGTCGCTTCTTGCGGTTTCCGTCGGCCTCACGCCGGATCGCTTCCCGGTGCTCGTCCCACGTTGCGTACGTCGATATCGGCGTCGCTCCCACCGTGTTACGGGTCTTTTTCGGCATGGCAGTCCCTCACACCGTATTCTTCATTGTAAATAATAGACATACCGCCAGGTTCCAGCTCAGTTCCTTATCGAATACGCGTAAATCCGAAACGATAGACCCGCTGTCCCGCCTTCCGATCCGACACGTGCCAGTCCACGACAGAATACGCGGCTGCGCCCCCGTGTCGTGGGTCGCCGTGCGTCGATGGCAATCCTCTGCGCCGCTGGTCGGCAGCCTGCCGCGCGTGCGACGGGTGCGCGACGATGCGTGACCGGCCGGCACGTGGGCCACCGACCGAATCGCTTCGGGTCGAATCGTTTAGACGTTCGCGGAGAGAATCGAGCAGTGGGGCTGTGTGTTCGACTCACGCGTGCCGTTCGACGAGCCTGGTGAGCGTCGCTTCGTCCTGCATCCCGGTCAACTGCTCGGCAATCTCCCCGTCGGAGAACAGCACGAGGGTCGGCACGCCCCGGACGCCGTACTGGCTGGCGAGCGCCTGGTGGGCGTCCACGTCGACCTTGGCGACGGCGGCGTCGGTCTCGGCGGCGATCTGCCCGATGACGGGTTCGAGCATCTGGCAGGGGCCACACCAGTCGGCGTAGAAGTCGGCGAGCACGACGTCGTACTGGCCGACGATCTCGTCGAGGTGGTCCTCGCCCTCGACGTAGACGGGGTCTACGGGCGCGGCGCCGCCCTCGTCGTCGCCCGTCTCGCCCTCACCCTGGAGTTGGCGCTGGAGTTCCTCGCGTCTTTGCTCGCGGATGGCTTCGAGGTCGTCGTCGGTCATCGCCCGGAGGTAGTCGCCCGAGAGCGTTAATGGTTGTGGGTGAAACGGGCAATACTGGTGGTCGGCGCTGGCCGGGTGCCACAGGCCTTTACGCTCCGGGGTGGAACTTCCACTCGATGACTGCGAGCGACGCGGGCGGGAGTGGCGGGACGGGCGCGGACGAAGGGACCGTGCGCGTCTGGCTCGCGGAGCGCACGTACTCCGACGACGAGCAGAACCTCGTCATCCTCGTGTACGCGACGCCCGACGGCGGGCGCTACCTCCGGAAGGAGCGCGCGCTCACGAGCTTCAGCGACGTGCGGGACACGTACGCCGCGCTCGACGTTTCGCCGGACGCGCTCGCGGACGTGAGCGACGACGAGACGCACGAGCAGTACGCGGCGGCCGCGGAGCGAACCGCCGCCGACTACGACCCCGACGACGTGCTGTGAGCGAGTGCACGTCGGACCCGTATGAGCGGGCGCGCGCCAGGCCAGCTTGGGCGCGCGCGGGCGGTCGTCATCCGGTCCGCGCGCTGACTGACGGTGGGTATACCAGGGTCTTTCACGGCGCGACGGCCGGAACGGAACCCCGATTTAAATGGTCTGCGGGAAACGGCCGCCACGCCGTGCGATTCTCTCCCGGCGCTCGCGGGAAATCCAGGCTCTCCCCTCCGCGCGCCCGGCGGAAATTGGGGAAACAGCTAAGTGCTTCCAGGCCCGGTACATTAGTCAGTATCGATACCGCCTCGTGGCACGCCCGGCCGCCCTGACCCGAACCGCGTCGCCGCGATCCGGGCCCGGTGCCACGCGTGGTACTCGATTACAATGGCATGGGTACGCAACCACCGTCGGTCCCTCGCGCGAGACGCCGCCGGCGACGCGCCGGTCGGTCGGCTCGCTCGCCGCCCGAGTCGCCAGTGAGACACCGTCGGCGCGACACACCCACCGTGATACAATGAAAGGTCAGACTGAAACACTCGAGACGCTCAGCGAGCGATACAAGGAGTCGATGCCCGAGGACCTCCGCGAGACGCGCGACTTCGACTGGTATCTCCAGACGATGTACGACGACCCGAAGGTCGCGCGGAGCGCCAACCAGCGTCTCGCGGACATGTTCGACCACTACGGCACCGAGTACGACGACGAGACGGGCGTCGTCGAGTACCGGATGGCCTCCGAGGACCCGCTCCACGACGGCCAGGACACGTTCTACGGCCGCGAGATACACGAGG
>CAZYYH010000007.1:0-40459 GCA_964651725.1 uncultured Halobacteriales archaeon
GAGCGGCGTGCAGCCGAAAGCCGCCGAGTACGGTGGCGTGAACGCCGAGCGCACCATCATGACGACCATGTTCCTCTCGGGTGCGCTCGGCGGCGTCGGCGGCGCGGTGTGGGTGCTGATGGTCATCGGCGGCTACCAGACCGGCGTCCCATCGCTCGGCTTCGACGGAATCACCGTCTCCATCCTCGCGGGCAACAACCCGCTCGGCGTCCCGTTCGCCGCGCTGCTCTTCGGCGTACTCAAGAGCGGGTCGCTCGCCGTCGAGTTCGCGGGCAGCGTCCCGCAGGAGCTCGCGGGCGTCCTCCGCGGACTCATCATCCTGTTCGTAGCGATGCCCGAGTTCTTCCGGATGATCGGCCGGCACCTGACCCGCAACGCCGAGCGCGCCGACGGAGTCGCGGCCGACGGAGGCGATTCGCGGTGACGTGGCGACGCACCGTCCGTCGGACGGTCGCCGCCGCGACCGCGGTGCTGGTCGTCCTGACGGTCGTCGTCGGGCTCGTCGCCCCGGACACGATAGCCGGAACGCTCCTGGGCATCGCCACCAGCGGGAGCACGCTTAGTTCCGCACTCCGGCTGTCCGTCCCCATCGTGTTCGCGGCGCTCGGCGGCATCTTCGCGGAGAAGAGCGGCGTCATCAACATCGGTCTCGAAGGCCTGCTCATCATCGCCGCCGCCGTCGGCGTCATAGCGACCGAGACGCTTGGCCCGAGTGGCGCGATGGTCGGCGTCCCCCACATCTGGTGGGGCTTCCTCGCGGGCATCGCCGCGAGCACGCTGCTCGCCCTGCTGTTCGCCGTCGTCTGCATCGAGTTCGAGGCGGACCAGATCATCGCCGGGCTCGCCGTGTGGCTCATCGCGCTCGGACTCGCACCCTTTGCGGCGAAGGTGCTGTACGGCCGGCCGAACACGCCGAGCGTCGGCATCTTCGACAACTGGACGGTGCCGGTGCTCGCCGAGATCCCGTACCTCGGGCCGCTGCTCTTCGACGCGTCGCCGGTGGTCTACATGATGCTCGTCGCCGTGCCCGCGGCGTGGTTCGTCCTCAACCGGACGTCCTTCGGAACGCGGGTTCGCGCGAGCGGCGAAAACCCGCAGGCGCTCGACACCGCGGGCGTGAGTGTGACCCGCGTCCGGTACGCCGCGGTCCTGCTCTCCGGTCTGCTGTCGGGCGTCGGCGGCGCGGCGCTCACGCTCGGCACCGGCACCGGCAACTTCATCGGCGGCGGCACGGTGAACGGCCGTGGCTTCATCGCCATCGTGGCGTACCTGTTCGGGAACTACAACCCGTTCGGCGCGTTCGGCGCGTCGATGCTGTTCGCCAGCCTGGACGCGCTCCAGATCCGGCTCCAGCAGGTCGGGCTGGGCGTGCCGGAGTCGCTCATCCAGACCATCCCGTACGTCACCGTCATCGTGGTGCTGGCGCTCGTCGGCCGCACGCGCATCCCGGCGGCCGCGGGCGAGCACTTCGAGTCGGGCGAGGAGTAGAGCCGGGGCTTTTTTGCCGCGGTGGGAGTAGCACGCGGCATGGACGACCTCGTTCGGGAGGCTCGCGACGTACAGGAGCGCGCGTACGTACCGTACTCGGAGTACCGCGTCGGCGCGGCGCTCCGCACCCCGGACGGCACGGTGTACACGGGCTGCAACATCGAGAACGCGAACTACTCGAACAGCCTGCACGCGGAGGAGGTGGCGCTCGCGGAGGCGGTGAAGGACGGCCACACCGAGTTCGACCGCGTCGCCGTGAGTTCGGATCGCCGCGACGGCGTGACGCCCTGCGGGATGTGCCGGCAAACGCTTTCGGAGTTCTGCGACGACGACCTGGTGGTGGTGTGCGACGAGGGCGACGGCGAGACGAGCGAGTACACGCTCGGCGACCTCCTGCCGGACACCATCACGGGCGACATGCTGGGGTAACACCGGGAGGCGAGCCGGAGGCTATCCGGTTCGGCCGTGAGGTGGAAGGGCTGACAGACGGCGTGGCGGGTGGAGGAGCACTCGCCGATGGGGCTCGTCGCCTCTGCGCGACGCGGGGTGCCGTGCTCCCGCCGTGTTCGCGCCGCGCCGGCCGTCAGGTCATACGCCGGATGGCTCGTTTCCGTATAAAAAGTTGAGGTGACGCGTGCCGGAGTCGAGATCTCCGTTCGCGCTCAGTGGTCCGGGGCGTCGTACCGGTCCAGGTCGAGCGCGTCGGGGTCGAGTTCGTAGTAGGATTCCCACGCGGGGGCAAGGGAGACTGTGCGGACGCCGCGGACGGTGGCTTCGGCGTGCTGGTGGTGGTGGCCGACGAGACAGAGGTCGGGCTGGAGTGCGTCGAGGAGGCTGTCGACATGCTCGCAGCCGACGTCGTAGCTCTCGGCGACGGGGAGACCGGTCGGAGCCTCGTGGAGGAGGAGTACGTCGACGCCGTCGAGGGCGGCGGCGCGCTCGACGTCCCCGACGGTGAAGTGGCGGCGGCGGTCCTCGGCGAGCGTGTCCCGGGGTTTGTGGTACTGGCTGGGGGCGTAGTTGCCGGAGAGACCGACGACGCGGAGGCCTCGGACGTCGGCGGTGGTGGAGTGGAGGAGGTGGGCGTTCCGGACGCCGTCGCGCTCGACGAGGCCGTGGCGAAGCGCCTCGATGGTGTCGAAGTCCTCGTTGTTGCCGGCGATGAAGTAGGTGGGTTCGGGAAGGTCGTAGTGGAGGAGGTCGCCGGCCTGGAGCGCCACGTCGGCGTCGCTCTCCCGGTACGCGGCGAGGAGCGCACGCCGGTTCGGGGGTTCGTCGGCGTGGGCGTCGCCGAGCACGAGCATCCTACCGATTCGTGCGAACGACCCGGTAATAAATCCGGGCGAAGCCGGTTCGGCTCAGTACGACTCGAACCGTCGTATCGCGTCGGCCTGGTCCGGGAGCGGCACCTCCAGGACGACGACGCCGTCGTACTCACTGCGTTCGTCCGACGAGCCATCCGTTCGCTCCCGTCCGTCGCTCGCGGAGACGCCGTCGTACTCCCGCTTCAGCAGCCGCGAGAGGTCGCCCATCGCCATCTCGCCCCGGCCGAAGCCGAGGCCGTCGTCGGTGAGCGTCGAATCGCAGAGGTGGACGACCGGCATCTGGTCGCCCCAGTCGGCGAGGAGGCGCTCGGTGGCCGCGAGGTAGTCCGCGGTCGCCGTGTAGAGGTGGGCGGTGTCGAGCACGAGGTCGTGGCCGGCGTCGAGGACGGTGGCTTCGAGGTGCCTGACGCTCGCGCCGGGGTTGTTCTCGTAGCCGTGCGCGCTCTCGAACCCGATGGCTTCGAGGTCGGGGACGTGAACGTGGTTGGCGTACTGGGAGTGGACGACGAGGTACGCGTCGAGTTCGGCGGCGAGGCGGTCGGCACGCCGGAACGCGTCGGCGTCGTCGGGCGTGGCGTGGGGCGTGTGGACGGCGACGGCCTCGACGGCGGCGGCGGCCACGGCGTCCGTGGCGGCGGCTACGTCGCCGTCCCACGAGCCGAGGTGGAGTTCGACGGCGTCGAAGCCGCGGTCGGACGCGGCGGCGAGCGCGTCCCGCTCCGGCGAGCACTTGCCGGCGATCTGCACACGCGGTAGTTCGCGCGGGTCGCCGTGTGCCTTGTGGTCGGCAAGCGCGTCGCCCCGGCGAGGCAAGAATCGAACCGTGCGACAGGATTAAGGCGATGGCTCTCCGTGAATCGCGTATGCCTCGCGCCGCGGACAGGGCGGGTTCGGCCTCGTCGAGCGGCGCGACACGTTTCTCGGGTGGCAAAGACAAACGCGTCACAGCGTAGGCTCGACGCGGGTGTGGCGTCCCCGTGCCGGGCCACCGCAGGCGCGTACCGCTTCCCGACTGCTTCGACCACCCCCGACAGATGACGTTCGACACCATAGACCTCACGCACGGCGTCTTCCCCGCGATCACGACGCCGTTCGCCGACGACGACAGCATCGACCACGACCAGCTCGCCGCCGACGCCCGCCGCCTGGAGGCCGCGGGCGTGGACGGCATCGTTCCCGCGGGCTCGACGGGCGAGTCCGCGACGATGACCCACGACGAGCACGTCGAGGTCGTCGAGACCGCGATCGACGCGGTCGACGTGCCGGTCATCGCGGGAGCCGGGAGCAACAACACCGCCGAGGCGCTCGAACTCTCGCGCCGCGCGGCGGACGCCGGAGCCGACGCCCTCCTCCTCATCTCGCCGTACTACAACAGGCCCGAGCCGGAGGGCATGGAGGCCCACTACCGCGCCGTTGCGGACGAAGTCGACGTGCCCCAAATCGTCTACAACGTCCCCGGTCGGACCGGACGCTCCATCGACGCCGACACCACCGTCTCGCTCGCCGAGCACCCGAACGTCGTCGGCTACAAGGCCGCCTCGGGCGACCTCGGGCTGGTCGGCGAGATCTGCGAGCGCACGCGCACCGAGGCGTTCGCGGTGCTCTCCGGCGACGACGCGCTCACGCTCCCCATCCTCTCGCTCGGCGGCACCGGCACCATCAGCGTCGCGGCGAACGTCGAACCGGCGCGCGTCTCCGCGATGGTGGGGGCGGCGCTGGAGGGCGACTACGACCGCGCCCGCGAGTTCCATCACGAACTCGGCCCGCTCTACCGCGCGCTGTTCGCGGAGACCAATCCCGCGCCCGTGAAGGAGGCGATGGCGATCCGGGGCTACGGGCCGGCCGAGATGCGGCCGCCCCTCACCCGCGTGGGCCAGGAGACACGCGACCTGCTCGAACCCGTGCTCGCCGACCTCGAACGCTCGCCGCTGCCGGAGGTACGATGAGGGTCGGCGTGACGGGCGCGACCGGCCGGATGGGCCGCGAGGTGATCCGCGCGGCCCGCGACCGCGGGTTCGCGGTCGCGTTCGCGGTCAACCGCGACCCGGACGACGCCGAGGTCGACGCCGTTCCCGTCGAACCTGCGGCCGACTTCGCCGACCTGCTCGCCGAGCACGACCCGGACGCGGTCGTGGACTTCACCGGTCCCGGGTCGAGCGTCGAGTACGCGACCGCCTGCGCCGAGGCCGGCGTCCCCGTCGTCGTCGGGACGACGGGCTTCGACTCCTCGGACGACGCGGCGCTCGACGAGGTCGCGGAGCGCGTCCCCGTGCTCCGCGCGGCGAACTTCGCGCGCGGCGTGCAGGCGCTCTCGCGGGCCGTCGCGGCCGCAGTGCGCGCGCTCCCGGGCTACGACGTGGAGGTGACGGAGACCCACCACAGCGGGAAGCGGGACGCCCCCTCGGGAACGGCGAAGGAACTGCTCTCGACCATCGAGGACGAGCGCGACGCCGCCGAGCGCGTCCACGGGCGCGAGGGCGAGGCTCCCCGCCGGGACGGCGAGATCGGCGTCCACGCGCGCCGTGCGGGCGACGTGACGGGCGAGCACGAGGTGCTCCTGGCCGACAGCCACGAGGTGGTGACGCTGACCCACCGCGCGGAGGACCGCGGCGTGTTCGCGGCGGGCGCGCTCGACGCCGCCGAGTGGCTCGCCGACCGGGAGCCGGGCAGCTACGACTTCGCGGACGTGATAGCATGACCCTCCAGGCAGACGTGGACGACCTGTGGCACCGCTACGAGAACGACGAGGTGGACGCCGCCTCCGCCGGCAACGACGCGCTCGACGCGCTCGACGCGTTCCTCGACGCGCTGGAGACCGGCGAGGTCCGGGCGGCCGAGCGGCGCGACGGCTCCTGGGAGGCCAACGAGTGGGTGAAGCGGGGTATCCTGCTCAACTTCGGGCTGCGGGAGACCGTCGCCCGCGAGTACGGCGACGTGACGTACCACGACGTGCTCCCGCTCCAGGACACCGCCGCGCTCCCCGACAGGGGAACCAGGAACACGCCCGACGGCACCGTCGTCCGCCGGGGCGCGCACGTCGGCGCGGACTGCATCCTGATGAGCCCGGCGTTCGTCAACGTCGGCGCGCACGTCGGCGACGGGACGCTCGTGGACTCCTGTGACACCGTCGGCTCCTGCGCCCAGATCGGCGCGAACGTGAAGCTCGGCGCGAACACGCTGATCGGCGGCGTGCTCGAACCGGTCGAGAGCGCACCGGTCGTCGTCGAGGACGACGTGAGCCTCGGTGCGGGCTGCCGCGTCACCTCCGGATTCGTCGTCGGCGAGGGCAGCGTCGTCGCGGAGAATACCCTCCTGACGCCGCGCATTCCCGTCTACGACCTCGTGGACGAGGAGGTCGTCTACGGCCACCTGCCGCCGGGCCGCCGCGCGTTCACGCGGTTCGTGGAGTCGGACGTCGGCGACCATCCGCTGTTCGACGGCGGCGCGTACAAGCCCGCCGTGGTGGCGATGGACGTGGAGGCGGAGACGATGGAGCAGGTCGAGCGCGAGGAGGCGCTACGGGAATGATGGCCGACGACGCCGACGCGGCGGCCGCGTCCCCCGCCGTCCGCCGACTCGCCGACTGGTCGGCGGCCGCGCTCCGCGACGTGGCTGCGGAGTACGGCACCCCAACCTACGTCTACGACATCGACCGCGTGCGCGAGAACTACCGGCGGTTCCAGGCCGCGTTCCCCGACGCTCGCGTCGCCTACGCCGCGAAGGCGAACACGAGCAGGCCGGTGCTCGCCGCGCTCGCCGACGAGGGCGCGGGCGTCGAGTGCGCGTCTGCCGGGGAGGTCCGGCGCGCGCTCGACGCGGGCTTCCCCGCCGACCGGCTCCACCACACTGCCGTCAACCCGCCCGCCCGCGATCTCGACCGCGTCGTCGCGCTCGCCGCCGACCACCCCAGGCTGACCGTCACCGCCGGTGCGCGGGACACCGTCGACCGCCTGGAGGCTCGAGAGTACCGCGGCCGGCTCTGCGTGCGCGTGGACCCGGGCGTCGGCGCGGGCCACCACGAGCACGTCGTCACCGGCGGGAACGCCAAGTTCGGCGTGTCCTACGACGAGGCCGAGACGGTCGTCGCGGAGGCCCGCGCCCGTGGCTTCGACGTGGTCGGCGTCCACGCCCACGCCGGCTCGGGCATCTCCGGCGACGACCTCGCCACCCACCGCGAACTCGTCGCGCGGATGGGCGAGTTGGCCCGCGGCGTCGGCGACCTCGACTTCGTGGACGTGGGCGGCGGCTTCGGCGTGCCGTACCGCCCCGACGAGGAGCCACTCGACCTCGACGCCGTCGCCGCCGCCACCCGCGACGCGCTCGGCGACGTGAACGCCGACCTCGCCGTGGAGCCGGGTCGCTACCTCGTCGCGGACGCGGGCGTGCTGGTCGTCCGCGTCAACACCGTGAAGCCCGCGGAGCCGACGGTCGTCGGCGTCGACGCCGGGATGAACGCGCTCCTGCGTCCGGCGCTCTACGACGCCCACCACGAGGTCCGCAATCTCGCCGCGACCGCCGACGACCGGCCCGCTCGCCGGGTGTCCGTCGTCGGCCCGCTCTGCGAGACCGGCGACGCGCTCGCCGAGGATCGGAGGCTACCGCGCCCCGAGCGCGGCGACCTGCTCGCGGTCGGCAACGCCGGCGCGTACGGCTTCGAGATGGCGAGCCAGTACAACTCGCGGCCGCGACCCGCCGTCGTCGTCCGGGAGGGCGGGGAGTCGCAGGTGGCAGCCCGCCGCGAGACGCTCGGGGACGTGACGGCGACGGAGGTGGACCGATGATACCCTTCGAGAAGCGCCACGGCACCGGCAACGACTTCGTCGTCGTGGACGCCGCCAACCACGTCCCCGACCGCGCGACGTTCGCGGAGCGCGCGTGCGACCCCGACGCCGGCGTCGGGGCGGACGGCGTGCTGTTCTGCCACCTCGAACCCGAGTTCCGGCCGCCCCGCGTCGTCATGACGCTCGTACAGCCCGACGGCTCCACGGCCGCGATGTGCGGGAACGGCGCTCGGTGCGCGGCCGCGTGGGCGGCCGAGCGCACCGGAACCGAGGAGGTGATGATCGACACGCCTGCCGGCACCCGCCACGCCGTCGTGGAGGGAGACTCGGTCGCGGTCGAGATGGGGCGGCCCCGGTTCGGCCCGGACGCCGTCCCGGTCGACGCCGACGAGCCGGTGGTCGAGGCCGAGGTAGAGGGCTTCGACGTGACGGCCGTGAACACGGGCGTCCCGCACGCCGTCGCGTTCGTCGACGACGTGGCCGACGTGGCACTCGACGATGTCGCGCCCGCCATCCGCCACCACGACCTGTTCCCGGAGGGCGCGAACGTCACGTTCGCGTCGCCCGAGGAGGAGGGGTTCGCCCAGCGCACGTTCGAGCGCGGCGTCGAGGGCGAGACGCAGTCGTGTGGCACCGGCGCGGTCGCGGTCGCCGCGGTCGCACGCCGGCTCGGACGTGCGGGCGACGCCGTCCGCGTCTCGCCGCCAGGCGGCAGCCTCGACGTGCGCTTCGACGGCGACGACGCGGTCCTCCGCGGCCCCGTCGAGCACGAGTTCGACGACGAACTCGAACCGACGCCGCCCCGGGTTCTCGACGCGTGAACTTCGACCCCATCGCCTTCCTCGAACGCGCCGTCCGCACGCCCTCCCACGAGGACGTGACCGAGATGCGGGACCTGCTCGTGACGGCGCTCCGCGAGCACGGCCACGACCCCGAGGTGGACGACGCCGGGAACGTCGCCGCGTCCAGGGGTTCCGGTCGGCCGCACGTCGTTCTCAACACGCACATCGACACGGTCTCTCCGCACGTTCCCTTCGAGCGAGACGGCCGCGTCATCCGTGGCCGGGGCGCGTGCGACGCCAAGGGCCCGCTCGCCGCGCTGCTCGCCGCGTTCTTGCGCGCCGAGCCGCCGGGCCGGCTCACGCTCGCCGTGACCCCGGACGAAGAGACGCTATCGACGGGTGCGGCCGCGCTCGACCTCGACGGGGACTGCTACGTCGTCGGCGAGCCGACGGGCCTCGACGCGTGCAACGCCGCGCGCGGCCGGTTCGAGGTCACCGTCGAACTCTCGGGTTCGAACGCGCACGCCGCCGAACCGGACGAGGGCGTGAACGCCGTCGCCGCCGCGCGGTACGCGCTCGCCGCGATCGAGTCGTTCGACGACGACGCCACGGCCCACTCCGCGCTCGGCCGGCCGACGCTCACGCCGACGGTCGTCCGGGGCGGCGACGCGACCAACCAGGTGCCCGATCGCTGTGCCATGACCGTCGACCGCCGGAGCGTCCCGCCCGAGTCCGCCGACGAGTTCCGGGACGCCCTCGAAGCGCACGTCCGCGCCGCCGTCCCCGGGAGCGTCGGCGTCGCCGTCCACCTCGCCGAGCGCGACACGCCGTTCCTCGAAGCGTGGGAGACGCCCGCCGAGGAGCCGGTCGTCCGCGCGCTCGCCGACGCCGGGAGCGGCCGGGTCCGCCCGTTCACCGCCGCCACCGAGGCCGCGTACTTCGCACGGCGCGCGCCGACCGTCGTGTTCGGCCCTGGCGTCCTCGCCGACGACGACGGCGCGGTCGCGCACGCCGACCGCGAGTACGTCCGCGTCGAGGACGTGCGACGGGCCGCCGACGCCGTCGAAGCCGCCGTCGGCGCGCTCGGCTGACCCGCGGAACGCTTACCCGTCGGGAGAGCGTCGATGTCGGTATGGCAGTCGAGATAGAACTCGACGACGACCTCGTGGAACGACTCGACGCGCTCCGCAGCGACGACCAGAGCTACGCGGAACTCGTCGAGGAACTCGTCCGCATCTACGAGACTGAGGGCACGTTCGCCACCGAGGGCTACTCCGAGTGACGGGGCGGTCGGCGCGTCACCGCGCCCGGTAGTAGCTCCGCAGGCCGTCGCCCGCGTCCAGCACCCGGCGCTCCAGCGCGCCGTTGTCCACCAGTCCGTCGAGGATGGAACTCACCGTCGCCATGTCGAGCAGGCAGCCGAGGCTCGCGTCCAGTTCCTCGTCCGGGTCGGCGTCGGCCTCCGACCACCCCGGCTCCATCACGGCGACGGTGATCTCCCCGAGGTTGAACGCCTGCTCCCGGTTGTCGTAGAGGAACTCCAGGATCTCGTTCTCGATGGAGTAGCGCTCGCCACCCTCGTCGAACGTGTCGCTGTCGACTGGCACACGTTCAGTAGCGCCGCGAGTTCCATAAATCACCGGCAGGCGTAGCTGTAGCGGGTCGACTTCCGGACGACGCAGTGGCTCACTCCTCGAAGAGGTGGCGGAAGACCTTCCCCTGTGCTTTGCGCAGGTGCTGGTGGAACGTCGGCGGGGAGATGTCCATCTTCTCCGCGATCTCCTCGGCGCTGCTGTCCCGTGGCCACTCGAAGTAGCCGGCGAAGTGCGCGGCCTCCACGGCCGTCCGCTGTCGATCCGTCAACTCGTCGAGAACGGTGCCTTCCGAGAACTCCGTCCGCTCCCTGACCTCTCGCCGCTGGAGGCTGATCGTGAGTTCCGGATACGTCGCCTCGAGCTGGTCGACGACCTCGCGTATCTCCACGGCCGGCGGGAACTCCACCGTCGCCGTCAGGCTGTCGTCGTCCAGGACGGAGCGGTGGAACCGGCCGCCGTAGGCCGCGATTATCGGCATCACGGGCGGATCCGTCATCTGGAGTTCGAAATCGACTCGCTCGTCATCCGAGGCCAACACCCGTGCGCTGTCGACACCGTCGACGGCGCCGAGTTCGTCGACGTCCTCTCTCGCCCCGGCCGACATCCGGCCGTACAGCAGGTAGCTGCCCTGTCCGAGCGGAACCACTCGCGTGAAGTCGATCGGGTCGAGGGCCAACCCGTCGACGCCGAGTTCGACGGCGATACCGTTGAACTGGAGTTCGACCGCCACCACCGTCCCGCTCTGGAGCGCCTGCTTCTGCGTGCTCGCCGCGATGGCGTGGCCCAGTAGCTCTCCCAGCCCACCGAGGACGTTCCGGAGTTCCGGCCCGAACGCGTCGGCTTTGGCCGCGTACACTCCGAGGATGCCGAAGGTGGTCTGCTCGTACACGATGGGGACCGCGGCGAGCGACCGGTAGCCGCGCGCGAGCGTAGCGTCCCGCCACCGGGCGAACTCCTCGTCGGTCTCGACGTCGGAGACCACCTGTACCTCCTTCGTGCGGATCGCCTCCCCGCCGGGCCCGTGGTCCGCCGACTCGTAATCCAGGGGCGCGGTGACCTGGTCCAGGTAGCCGTCCTCGTGGCCGGCCGACGCAGAAGGGGTGATGACGCCGTCCGAACTGGTTCCGCGCCCGATCCACGCGAAGCGAAACAGGCCGATGTCGACCAGGCGCTCACACACCGTCTGCTCCATCGCCTCCCGGGCCGCCTGCTTCACCACGTCCTGCTGGATGGCCTGGACGACCCGATACACGTGGGTCAGCGTGTCCAGTTGCGCCCGCTGGGCCTCGATGCGCTGCAGCGACTCGTGGCGCTCGACCGCGTAGTGGATCGACCGGACCAGCACGTCGCTCGTCACCTCGTCCTTCACGAGGTAATCCTGGGCACCCCGCTGGATCGCCCGGATGCCGAGTTCGCGGTCGTCGAGGCCGGTGAGCACGACTATCGGCGTCAACTTCGCCTCGTCGACCACCGTTTCGAGCGTCTCCAGCCCGGTGCTATCGGGAAGACCGAGGTCCAGCAGGATCACGTCGGCGTCGGTCGCCTCCAGCACCTCGAGCCCCGCCGAGAGCCGCGACTCGTGATGAACCCGGGGTTTCCCCGTGGTCACGTCGCCGGAATCGACGCGACGGAAGAGTTCCTCCGCGTCCCGGAGCATCTCCTCTATCAACCGCACGTCGCCGGGGTTGTCCTCGACCAGGAGGACGTCGAGTTTGCCTCGCATCAGTCACCCTTCTCCGACGGTAACCGGACGATCGAGAGCCAGAACCTCTCGAACCGGTGGATGGTGTCGATGAACTCCGCCGGGTCGACCGGTTTCGTCAGGTAGGCGTTCGCCTGCAGTTCGTACGACTGGATGACGTCCTCCTCGGCTTCCGAACTCGTCAGCACGATCACGGGGAGACACTCGAAGTCGGGGTCGGCCCGCACCTCCTCGAGCACCTCGTCGCCGTTCTTCCGGGGGAGGTTGAGATCGAGGAGGACGATGTCGGGCTGCGGGGCGTCCTCGTGGTCGCCCCGCTGGTAGAGGAAGTCCAGGGCCTCCACCCCGTCACCCACGACGTGGAGGGTGTTCTCGATCTGACCGTCCTCGAACGCCTCCCTCGTGAGCCGCACGTCGCCGGGGTTGTCCTCGACGAGCAGGATGTCCGCCGGGGTGCAGTTGCGTATCTCACTCATCGCGATCACCGTCGGTCCCGCTAGCTGCCGGCAGCGTGAACGAGAACGTCGCCCCCTCGCCGGGCTCCGACTCGACCCAGATCCGGCCGCCGTGACGCTGGACGATTCGCTCGCACAGCGCCAGTCCGATCCCGGTGCCCCCGTGGTCGTCCGGCGGCTGGAGGCTCTGGAACACCTCGAAGACGCGGTCGGCGTCGTCCGGGTCGATGCCGATGCCCTCGTCGATGACCGAGACGGTCCACCTCGAGCCGTCGCGTTCGGCGGTGACGTGCACTCGCGGCGGCGAGTCGCCGCTGTACTCGATGGCGTTGCTCAGCAGGTTCTGGAACACCTGCCGTAGCTGTCCCTCGTCGCCCTCCACGCGCGGGAGCGGATCCGCCTCGATCTCGGCGTCGCTCTCCTCGATCTTCATCTGCAGGTTCTCGCGGACGTCAGCGAGAACGTCGTCCAGCTCGACCGGCTCGAACGGGTCGCCCCGCGTGTCGACTCGCGAGTACTTGAGCAGGCCGTCGATCATCTCGCGCATCCGGTCGGCCCCGTCGACCGCGAACTCGAGGAACTCGCGGCCGTCCTCGTCGAGTTCGCCCTCGTACCGGCGCTCGATCAGCTGGAGGTAGCTCGACACCATCCGCAGCGGCTCCTGGAGGTCGTGGGAGGCGGCGTACGCGAACTGCTCCAGGCGCTCGTTCGACTCCTCGAGCTTGTCGACCAGCTCTTCGAGCTTCCGCTCGCGCTGTTTGCGCTCGGTGATGTCCTGGGCCGCTCCACGGAGCGAGACGACGTCACCGTCGACGGTATCGGGCGCTCCCTGCAGCCGGAGCCAGCGCAGCTCGCCGGCGTCCGTACGGAGCCGCACCTCCACGTCGAAGGGGTCGCCGGAGGCGAGCGCGTTCTCGACGGCGTCCTCGACCATCGGCTGGTCCTCCTCGTGGTACATGTCGAGGGCCTCGTCCAGCGGCGGTTCCTCGTCGGCGGTCACCTCCAGGAGATCGAAGACGTGGTCGGTCCAGAACACGTCCTGGGTCTCCACGTCGATCTCCCAGCCGCCGACGTCCGCGATGCGCTCGGTCTTCTCGAGCAGATCGAGCGCCCGCTCGAGTTCGCGTTCGCGCTCGACCCGCTCCGTGATGTCATCGCCGATGCCCACGACGCGGACCATCTCGCCGTCCTCGTCGGTCACCCTGTCGCCCCGGGCGTGCACCCACCGAACCTCCCCGTCGGGCCGGATGATCCGGAACTCGTCGTCGAACTCCTCCTCCGGGAGTTCGGCGAACCCGTTCTGGACGCGCTCGCGGTCCTCGGGGTGGACCGCGTCGAGGAACGACAGTGGATCGTCGTACAGCTCCTCCCGGTCCAGCCCCCACACCTCCTCGAACTCGGGGTTGATGTAGACGAACTCCTCGGCGTCCGCGGTCGCCATCCAGACGATCTCGTCCAGGTTCTCCGCGAGCATCCGGAACCTCGCCTCGCTCTCGCGGAGTTCCCGCTGGACCTCCCGGCGCTCGCTGACGTTCTGGACGACGAGCATCCCCGCGAACACCTCGTCGTCGCCGTTCCTGACGGGGAGCGTGTGGGCGAACAGGTGCCGGTCGTGGTACTCGACCTCGAACGAGTTCGTCTCGCCGTCGAGCGCGGCGTGGAAGTACGGCTCGACCTTCTCGACGAGTTCCTCGGGGTAGATCTCGGAGACGCGGCTCCCGAGCCGGTCCTCCTTGGTGACGCCCGACGCGTCCACGAGCTGGCCGCCGACGGCGGTGTACCGCAGGTCCTCGTCGAACAGGCCCACGGCACCGTTCGGGAAGTTCTCCACGAGCGTCCGGTAGCGGCGCTCGCTCTCCTCGAGTGCGCGCTGGCTCTCCCGGCGGTCGGTGATGTCCGTGAGCGTGACGACCCCGCGGACCACCTCGCCGCTCTCGTCGCGGACGGGCATCCCCTCGGTGCTGACGATCCGCCGCTCGCCGTCGGCCGCCTCGATCTCGACGACGGCCGGGTCCGTCACCTCCTCGCCCCGGAGAACGCGGGCCAGCGTCATCTCTTCCGGCTCGACGAGTTCGCCGGAGTCCGCCCACCGGATCGGGAACTGCTCGTACTCCTCGACGGAGCCGGCGTCGAACACGTCCCCGCCCCAGATCTCCCTGGCGGTGTCGTTGGCGTCGATGAGTTCGCCGTCGCCGTCCGCGACCACGACGCCGACGGGGAGGACGTCGAACAGCGTCTCCAGCTGCTCGTTGTTGCGCTCGAGTTCCAGCTCGGCGCGCTTGCGTTCGGTGATGTCGGTGATCGCGCCCGGGAACGTCACGGGGACGCCGTCCTCGTCGCACTCCACGCGACCGCGCGCGACCACCCACCGGAGTTCGCCCTCGGCGTTCCGGACGCGGTACTCCGCGTCGTACTCCCCGCAGGACGTCAGTGCCTCGTCGATCTTCCGGTCGACGTGCTCGCGGTCGTCCTCGTGGATGGCCTCGACGAACCGGTCGAGCGACACGCCCTCGCGCGCCACGTCCGGGTCGACCCCGAACTTCCTGGCGAACGACGGTCCCATCACCATCTCGTCCTCCTGGACGTGCCACTCCCAGGTGCCGACCGCTGCCGCCTCGGTCGCGGCCTCCAGTTGCGCGTTGGCGTCGCGCAGCTCGCGTTCGCGCTCATTGCGCTCGGTGATGTCCTGGGCCATGGTCATGCCGGCGAAGACGTCGCCGTGCTCGTCAGTGAGGGGCACCGCGTGGATGACCCACTCCCGACCGGCGTACTCCAGTTCGACCGACCGCTCCTTGCCCGCCAGGGCGGCCTCCAACGCGGGTTCGAGCGCGTCGGCGGTCTCCTTGTCCCAGACCTCCTCGAAGCCCTGCCCCTCGACTTCCGCCGGCTCGACGGGGATGTCCGCGAACCCCTGTCCCGCCGCCAGCGTGTACTCGAGGTCGTGGTCGAACAGCGTCACGATGCCGTTCGGGAAGTACTCCGCGAGCGCCCGATAGCGACGCTCGGACTCCTCGAGGGCGCGCTCCTGCCGCTTGCGTTCGGTGACGTCGCGGTCCGAGACGATGATCGACACGACCTCGCCGTCGGCGTCCGTGACCGGTCTGAAGTAGCCGCTGAGCGTGTACCGTTCGCCGTCGGGACGGGCGAGGTCCGCCTCGAAGTCCACGTACTCGCCGGTCGCCGCCCGTTCGACCCACTCCCTGACGTCGGACCGGACGCCGTCGCTCCGTCCCCACCACGGCGTCTCCCAGAACGGCTCGCCGGTCAGCTCGTCGAGGTCGGCGTCGACGTACTCCATCGCCGTCCCGTTGATGTCGAGCACCGTCCCGTCGGGTTCGAGCAGGCCGACGAGGATGTTCGGGTCCTCGAAGATCGCCTCGAAGCGACGCTCCTGCCGGCGCAGGTCGCGCTCGCGTTCCCTGCGCTCGATGGCCGACGCGAGGACGTTCGCGACGCTCTGGACGAAGTTGGCGTCGTGCTCGGTGAACTCGCATCGCTCGGTCGTGTGGGTTCCCAGCACGCCCCACGGGTCGTCGACCGAACCGATGACGACGCTGATGCCGCTGACGACGTCGTGGCTGGTGAGCAGCTCGGGCCCCGAGAACCGCTCCTCGGTTTCGAGGTCGTCGACGATGATCGGCTCCTCGGTGAGGAGCGTGTAGCCGGCCTGCGAGTCCAGGTCGGTCGGCACCGTCGCGCTCCCGACCAGTCCGTCGCGCCAGCCGACGCCCTGCCGCAGGAGAACCTCGTCCCCGCCCGGCAGCAGTTCGAGCACTTTGCAGTACTCGTCGTTCAGCGTGTCCGCGACGGCCACCGAGGCGTCGTGCATCAACTGGTCGATGTCGTCCGTCTCCAGCGCCTGCTGGCCGAGTTCGGCGACGACCTCCTGCTGTCGAATCCGCGTGCGGAGTTCAGCGTCAGTAGCCGAGGTCGAATTCATCTTACCGGTACTACCGGGATGGGGACTGTAAAGCTTCCCGGTACTCTCTCGTTCCAAAGGGGAAGCCTGTCGTCGGAACGCCGAACGTATCCCGTAATCTCGACCGGGGCCCGTGTTCTGCCCGTTCTCGATGGGCCGGAACTGCTCCGCCGCCGACCCGGAAGTCGAACGGATCGGCGTCACTCGGACCGCAGTCGATACCGGCGCGCCAGTTCGCGGAGATGTGGGATGAGTTCCGAGTGCTCCCTGGCGTGCAGGATGTACCGAGTCACGTCGCGTTCGAGGGTCTCGGCCATGAACGGCTCGCCCCAGAAGCTGATCAACGCGTTCGAGTGGGCGTCCTCCGAGGCGGTGTGGATGAACGCGATGGACTCGTCGATGCGCCGCCAGTGTACTTCGATGGACGTGGCGTCGTCCGCTACGTCCGCGAGTAGCGGTTCGACCGAGTTCTCCCACCGCTCGCGTTGACTCTCGTCGAGGACGAACTGGAGGGAGGAGACGTCGGGGTTGTCGACCGCCGGTCGAATCAGAACGTCGAACGTCTCGCGCCGCGTCAGCATGAGCAGACAGAGGTTGAACCAGACCAGTTCACCGCGCGCGTCGCGCCCGAATCGCTGACTCACGCGTCGAAGGGAGTCCGGGCCGACGAGTTCGAGTTCCGACGGCGTGACCGCGGACCTGATCTCGGCGACGCTCCGCTCGGTGTTCGCCACCGACTCCGTCAGCTCCTCCGTCGCGGTGTCCTCGCGGAGGTCGCGGAAGAGGAGGAGCGCCAGCAGCGAGATCATCACCACCAACAGCACCTGCTCCTCGACGACGTCGAGGAGATTGAGTACCACCACGAGGACGGCGGCGACGAGGCCGCCGACGGCGTCCCAGTCGAGGTTCCGTACCCGACGGTTCCAGCTCATCGTCACCACGTACTCGCGCCTCGAAGATGAAGGCTGGTCCTCGCTGCCGGGTCTCGGAGGCGGTCCGCCCCGTACTCGCTGCCGCCCCTACCCGAAGGACGCGTCCGCGAGGTCGCGCCCGCCGGAGCCGACGTGCGCGTCGTACTCCCGGCGGGCCGAGGTCCCCACCGACCAGCCCGGCTCCGTCACGGCCGCCGCGATCACCCGGAACCCGGATGGCCGCTGCCGGCCTGTCACGACAGGGCGTACACGTAGTCGGTGTGGCCGACGTAGAGCGTCCCGTCGACCACCGCGGGAGAGCCGTAGATCGCTCCGGTTTCCCCCTCGAACTCCCAGGTCGGGTCACCCGTCTCGGCCGAGACGGCGTGGAGACTGCCGTTCGACAGGTAGACGGTTCCGTCGACGACCACCGGCGAACCGGTGATCGGGTTCCCGGTGAACTCCGTCCACGTTTCGGATCCGTCGGCGGCCGACAGCGCGGCGATCGTCCCGCCGGAGCCGACGTACACGGTGCCGTCCTCCACCGCTGGAGCCGTCGTGACGGGGGTGTGTATCCCCGCCGTTCCCGCGGTGTACGTCCAGCGTTCGCTCCCGTCGTCGGCCGACAGCGCGTACAGCTGGTCCTGGTTACCGACGTACACTGTACCGTCGACGACCGCGGGCGAGGACTCGACGAAGTCACTCGTCTCGAACGCCCACCGTTCCGTCCCGTCCGCGGTGGACAGCGCATAGACGCGGTCGTCGAGACTCCCGACGTACAGGGTGCCGTCCACCACCGCCGGTGAGGACGTCACGCCGCTACCGGTGCGGAACGTCCACTCCTCCTCCCCCGTGTCGGCGTCGAGCGCGTACACGTAGTCGTCGCTGCTCCCGACGAACACGGTCCCGTCGTACACGACGGGCGACGAGTCGATGATGTCCGAGTTCCCCGTCTCGAACGTCCAGCGCTCGCTCCCGTCCGCCGTCGAGAGCGCGTACAGGCAGCCGTCGAACTCGTTCGTCCCGTAGCCGCCGTCGTCGTCCTTTATCGCCCGCCCGCCGACGTAGAGCGTGTCGTCGTGGACGGCCGGCGTCGACGCCTCCACGCCGCCGGTCTCGTACTCCCACTGCCTGGATCCGTCCTCGGTCGAGAGGGCGTACACGGTCCCTTCGTACCCGCCTCCGGCCGCGACGTAAACCGTGTCCCCCACGACCGTCGGTGACGTCCGCACGTCGTGGTCGGTCTCGAAGCGCCACGCCTCCTCGACGGGGTCGTCCGGACCCCACGTGCCCGGACTCCCGGTGTTCGCGGGGTCGTACTTGTACGTCGGCCAGTCGATCGTCTCGGTCGGCTCCGGGTCGCCACCGCCCGCGTTCGCGTCCCCTCCGCCGAGCAGGCCCTCGACGACCCGCTGCTCGGACGCCTGTAGCTCACCGGCCCGCTCGTGGACGTCCTCCAGCCACCGGAGCAGGTCGGAGCCGTCGTACCTGTCCAGGAACAGATCGTCGGGGTTCCGGTCGCCGCCGGCGTCCACGCCGAAGTACGACCCGACCGCATCCTGCACGGCGGCGTACTGCTCCACGGCGTCGCGGACGGCGTTCCCGTCCGGGGACGCCGCGGCCCCCGGAACGATGGCGCGATAGCTCGTCTCCGCGAGCGCCGCGGTGTCGTCCGGGTTCGGGTCGCTCTTGCGGACCCGCTCGAACGCCTCGGTTTCCATCCCGGCGTACGCGAACTCCATCGCCCCGGCGGAGTTCTCCGACTCGAACCGCTCGATGAGCCGGGTCGCTTCGTACATCGTCACGAACACCTGGAACGTCTCGCCGAACGGGACCACGACGCGGGCGGCCTGCGCCGATCCGAGGAGCGCGGTGCCGAACGCCCCGAGCGCCGTTCCGGCCTCCGCACCGGCGCTCGCCGCCGACAGCGGCTGCCACAGCGCCACGATGTCCTCCAGGTCGGACACCATCCCGTCGGCGACGTCGTTCGTGTCGTCGTGGTTCCGCATCACGTCGGCGACGGTCTCCAGCATGCGCGTCCGGGCGACGGTGCTCGACTGCAGCGCGCCGAACGCCGGGTTGTGGCAGTGGACGAACCCGGGCAGCAGCGCGCCGTCGGTCGAGACTCGCGGCGGCTCCGGGATCGGGGCGTCGACGGACCTGGCGTACTCGTCCCCGACGAAGCGCGAGTCCAGCGCCGCGCCACCCGGGGCGTTCTCGGCGTAGCGGTGGGTGAACGACGGGAACTCGTACCTGACGCCGTCGGCCATCCGCAGCCGAACGGTCACGCTCCCCTCGTCGGCCGCGTTCGTGAACCCGTCCGCGTACTCGATCTCCGGCACGCGGTAAGGCGTCCCGAGCGCGTGGGGGTCGCCGCGCTCGGCCGGTTCCGCGAGTTCGGCGCTCAGGCGCAGGTCGTACGCGTCGGGTTCGGGACCCCGCGACCCTCCGTCCCCGCTCCCCGTCACGGGCACCCGCCCGACCAGTTCGCCCGCGCGCTCCTCGGACACGTCGATCCCGTCGGCGTCGACCAGCCGGCGCTCGACCTTCCGGCGCTCCGCCTCGGAGTCGAACCCGTCCGGGTCGAACCAGCCGATGTTCGACACGTCGCGGGACGCCACGTCCACGTCCAGCACGTCCTCGACCGCGACGTCGCTCCCGCTCAGGAGTCCGCCGTCGTCCACGTTCGAGAGGTAGAGCGCGAGCCGGATCGTCCCCGCTTCGTCGACGTAGACCCACGCGTCGAGGTCCGCCGACAGGTCGTCCGACTCGCCGTCCGTCTCGGGCGTCCCGCTGCAGCCGGCGAGTCCGACGCCGACCCCCGCCGTCGCCGCCAGCCAGCGGCGGCGCGTGAGACCCGGCACGTCCGCGTCAGTAGATCGCATAATCTCCCGGTTACGTCACTTCGATAAAAGGATTTGGATGGAGGAAGACGGCGATATCTCACAAATAGTGTTGGTATTATTACTGTTATTCAGTGGTGGAAACGGGCGTCGAACCGCGGTTCCGCGACGGACCGCCTACCCGAAGAACACGTCCACGAGGTCGCTCCCCGAGGACCCCACGTCGCGGTAGAACTCGGAGTAGCCGCAGTCCGTGCACGTCACGACCTTGAAGCTGTTAGTTTGAATGTCGAACATCTTCGAGAGGCCGCCGCCGGTCATCGACACGCTCCCGACTTCGGCGTCGGTGTGACCGCACTTCGGACAGCCGTCGTCCGTGGTTTCGGGGACCATGTGCGACGATTCTCGGAGCGGCGTAAATATCTTGTCGCCGGAGTGGCTCCGGCGCGCCGGCCCGGTCAGCCGAGATGCTCGTCGAGGAACTCGGCGACGGCGCGGTACGCCGCGATCCGGTTGTCGAGCTTCGTGACGCCGTGGCCCTCGTCGTCGAAGATGAGCGACTCGACGGGGACGTGGTCGCGCGCCCGCTCGATGAGCTGGCGCGTCTCGCCCACGGGGACGCGCGGGTCGTTCTCGCCGTGGATGACCATCAGGGGCGCGCGGACGGCGTCGATGTGGTTGAGCGGGCTGATGGATTCGAGGAACTCGCGGTCATCGTCGAGCGAGCCGTACTCGTTCTCGCGGTGCTCGCGCCGCCACTCGCCGGTGTTCTCGAGGAAGGTCACGAAGTTCGAGATGCCGACGATGTCGACGCCCGCCGCCCAGAGGTCGGGGTACTCGGTGAGACACGACAGCACCATGAACCCGCCGTACGATCCGCCGTAGGCGGCGACGCGGTCGGGGTCGACGCCCGGCCGGTCGCGGAGCCACTCGACGCCGGCCTTCACGTCGCGGACGGAGTCCATGCGGTTACGAACGTCGTCGAGACCCGCGTACTCGCGACCGTAGCCGGAGGAGCCGCGGACGTTCGGCTCGAAGACGGCGAAGCCCTGGCCGAGCAGGTACTGGATGGTGGCGAAGAAGCGGGGCCGGCGCTGGGAGTCCGGACCGCCGTGGATGTGGACGACGACGGGCACGTCGCCGTCGACGTTCCGTGGCATCGAGAGCAGCGCCGGTATCTCCAGGCCGTCGAAGGACTCGTAGCGCACGTGCTCCGGCGCGACGAACGAGCCGGGGTCGATTCCCGCCGTGGACGCGCGCGTCCATCGCTCGGCCTCGCCGGACGCCACGTCCACGACGAACGCGTTCGCGTTCTCGGTGCGGCCGTCCACCGACACCGCGAGCGTCTCGGCGTCCGGGCCGAAGCTCGCCCCGGCGAGCACGCCTTCCGGGAGGTCGGGCGTCGGGTACTCCTCGATCTCCGTGCCGTCGAGGTCGCCGACGTGGAGGTCGGCCGCGCCGTCGACGTTCCGCACGTAGAGGACGCGGCCGGTGTCGTGGTCCACGCCGACGGTCCCGACGTTCCACCCGCCCCCGTCCACGACCGGGTCGAGGTCGCCGGACGCGGGATCGAGGCGCGCGAGGTAGCGCGTGTCGCCATCCCTGTCGGTGGTGACGTAGAGCGCGTCGCCGTCCGGTCCCCACGCCACGCTGCCGAACGCCACCGGCTCGTCGTACGGCGTCACGTGGTCGAGGTCGCCGGTCGCCACGTCGACGACGTAGAGGTCCTGGTCGCGGCTCGACGTGGCCTCGTGGAGGACGAGCCGGTCGTCGCTCGGACTCCACCCCACGACCGCGAGGTACCGGTCCGTCTCGGCGACGAGCGTGGCGTCGTCGCCGGTCTCGTCGCGGCCCTGCACGTACGCGTCGAACGCGCCGGGGTCGCGCCGGTTCGACGCGAACGCGAACCGGTCGCCGTCGTGGCTCCACCCGCCGAAGTAGTGCTTCGCGTCCGGCGTGCGGGTGAGGTTGACCGCCTCGCCGCCGTCGCCGGACAGCCGGTGTATCTGGGTCCGCTCGTTGCCGCCGTCGTCCATCCCGTAGAGGAGTTCCGACCGCGTCGGCGACCAGGACGCGTAGCTCACCGGCTCCTCGTGGAAGGTGAGCTGCTCCGGCCACGCGCCCGGCTCGTCGAGCCGCCACACCTGGGGGACGCCGGTCGCGTCGTAGCGGAACGCGAGTTCGCCGTTCGGCCCCAGCGACGGCCCCACCGCGTGCCGCACCTTGAGGTAGCGCTCGATGTCGTACGCCATGCCCCGGGATGAAACCCCGGAGCGGCAAGGGGTTTCCGGTCGCGGAACGCCGGTGTTCGCCGCCGATCTACCCGGTCTCCGACGCGGCTACCCGTCGCAGGGGCCGCGCTCGTCGCCGTGCCCGAGATGGGCCTCCACCGCGCTGTCGCTCCCGACCCGGATGGTGCGCTCGTTCTCGGGGTTGCCGGGCGGCCGGTGGCAGACGACGCGTTCGTCCTCGTCCTCGTCGTCGCCCTCGTCCTCCTCCGTCGACGGACACGACCCCTTGCGAATCGTCACCGGTTCGTCGAGCGCGAGCGAGCGGCGGTCCGGGTCGTCGAGCGCCCCCGAGAGCACCTGCCAGTCGGTCACCGTCCCGTCGTAGTTGTGCGCCAGGCGCTCGGCCGCGTCGTCGAACGCCGGGTCCACCGTGACGCCGCCGTCGAGCGCGCTCGACACGTCGCGGAACGCGCCGCCGTCGGTCGAGTCCGCCGTCCACGTCCACGTGACGACGTGCGTCGAGCCGACGACCCGCCACCGGTCGTAGTTCGTCCCCGCCGGTTCGCCCGTCTCCGGGTCGAGGTAGCGGTCGTCCTGCACGACCCACGAGCCGTCCGCGGGCAGCCCCGAGATGGCGAACGTCGCCGACCCGCCGCCGTGCTCGCCCTCGTCGAGACTCCCGTGGAGCACGACGAGGCTCAGGCCCTTCGGACCGCGGTAGAGGAAGAGCAGGCTGGCGTCGGCGCGCTGGAGCGCCTCGGTCCCGAGCGACCGGAAGTACGGCCCGCCCTCGTCGGACGCGCCGCTGGTTCCCTCGAACTTGCCCGCCGGTAGCTGGTAGTCGTAGAACGCCTCGACGGGCAGGTCGCCGGACAGCGGCGTCACCGGCACGCAGTCGCCGCCCTGCTCGACGACGAACTCGCCGGTTCCGCCGACGGTTCCCGCCAGCCCGCCGGCAGCGACCGCGCCCGCGATCAGTCCGAGTGCGCCGCGCCGGGTCACGCTCGCGGCTGTGTCATCGGGCATGGGTTCGGAACGAGTCGTGTTCACGGCGTCGCGGCTCAAATACCTGCTGGGCGGTAGTGGCCTCCTACCGCCGTCCGGCCGGTTTCGTGGCGGCTACGGCGGCGGACCGGTGGGATTTTTATCGGCGCGCTTCCTGGCCGACCGTGTATGCGCGTCGCGTTCGTCTCGGCGGCCACCCACCACCACCGGGACAGCGACGCCGCCGCCCGACTCCGGGCGGTCGCCGAGGACCTCGCCGCTCGCGGCCACGAGGTCTCCGTGTGCTGTGCGCAGTGGTGGGACGGCACCCCGGAAACGTTCGAGGACGCGGACGTGACGTATCGCGCGGTCACGGAGTCGCTCGACGCGGGCTGGTTCGGGCCACGCCTCCCGCTCGCGCTCCGGCGCGTCGACCCCGACGTGGTGCACGCGACTGCGACCGACCCCGGGCACGTGCTGTGGGCGCGCGTCGGCGGCACGCTCGCGTCCGCACCCGTCCTCGTGGACTGGTACGACGCGCCCGGCGAGAGCGGCGGCGACCCGCCGGGGTGGACGGCCCGGCGCGCGGCGCGGTGGCCGGCGACCGTCGTCACGCCGTCCCGGCTCGTGAAGACCGGCGTCCGCGAACTCGGCGCGACCGACGACGACGTGCGGGTCGTCCCCACGGGCGTCGACGTGGACGCCATCCGCGAGGCCGAGCCAGCGGGCGACGCCGACATCGTCTACTCGCGCCGGCTCGACGCCGACGCCAACCTGGAGAGCGTACTGTTAGCGCTCGCCGAGTACCGCGAGCGCGACTGGACGGCCACCGTCATCGGCGACGGCCCGGAGCGCGGCGGCTACGAGCGCCAGGCGAGCGACCTCCGCATCGACGACCGCGTGGAGTTCGTCGGCGACCTCCCCGTGGCGGAGCGCGTCGCCCGGTTCAAGCGAGCGCACGTCTACGTCCAGACGGCCCGGCGCGAGAGCTTCGCGCTCGACCTCCTGCGCGCACTCGCCGCGGGCTGCGTCGGCGTCGTCGAGTACCACGCCGCGTCGAGCGCCCACGAACTCGTGGAGCGGCAGCCCCGGGGCTTCCTCGCCACCGACGACGAGGCGCTCGTGGACTGCATCGCGGACGCCGGCGACCTCCCCCGCAAGGAGTTCGACGAGACGTTCGCCGAGTACGACCGGTGGGACGTGCTGGAGCAGTACCTCGACTGCTACCGCGACGTGCAGGACGAGTACGGCCTCGTTTAGGCCCGGATCCTGTACCACAGGAACGCACCGCCGAGTTCGTCGTCGACGGTCGTCTCCGCCTCGATCCCGAACCCCGCGTCGCGGAGCAGCCGCCTCGTCGTCTCCGGGCCGTGGAAGCTCCACCGCATCGCCGTGCCCTCGTCCAGCCAGTCCGGGTTCTCGCCCTCCCAGGCCTCGGTTCCGGAGACGACGAGCGCCCGGCCGCCCGGCCCGAGGACGCGGTGGAACCCCTCGAAGACGGCGGCGTGCTGGTCGCGCGGCACGTGGATGACGGAGTAGAGCGCCACCACGGCGTCGAAGCAGGCGTCGCGGAACGGCAGGGCGGCGAGGTCGCCCTGACAGAGCGCCGCATCGACGCCGCTCTCCGCCGCGAGCCGGAGCTGCTCGCGCGACGCGTCGAGGCAGACGACCTCGTGGTCGTCCGCGAGCCGCGCGGCGACCGGCTCCCCGGCCCCGCAGCCCGCGTCGAGGATCCGCGAGCCGGCGGGGAGGTCGGCGGCGAACGCCTCGACCAGTTCCACGCCGGGCGAGTCGTGGCTCCGGCCCTCGGCGTAGGCGGCCGCGAGGTCGTCGTAGCCCTCGCGAACCGCGTTCCGGAACTCGCTGGCCTCGTCACGCATCGTCGTAGGGGTCCGTCGCGGCCTCGACGGCGCGGACCGCCGCCGCGTTCTCTGCCACGTCGTGGACGCGCACGATGTCGGCTCCGCGGTCGGCGGCGATGGCGGACGCGGCGACCGTCGCGTGCTCGCGGTCGCCGTCGTCGCGGCCGACGCGATCGAACATCGACTTGTGGGAGTGGCCGACGAGCACGGGGCAGCCCAACGCCTTGAACTCGCCGACGCGCCCCAGGAGGTCGAAGCTCTGCGCCGCCGCCTTCCCGAAGCCGAGGCCGGGGTCCACGACGATCTGGTCGCGGTCGAGGCCCGCCTTCTTCGCGAGCAGGACGCGCTCGGAGAGTTCGGCGAGCACGTCCGCCACCACGTCGTCGTAGTGGACGTTCCGGCCCGGCACGACAGGCGTGTCGATGGAGTGCATGACGACGAGCGGAGCGTCGTGGTCGGCGGCGACGAACCGCATCTCCGGGTCGTCGAGGCCCGACACGTCGTTGACGACGTCGGCTCCGGCGTCGAGGGCGGTCTCGGCGACCGCCGCCTTCCGGGTGTCGATGGAGAGCATCGCGTCGAGATCCGCGATCCCCTCCACGACGGGGACGACGCGTTCGATCTCCTCCTCGACGGGGACGGGGTCGGCCCCGGGGCGCGTGCTCTCGCCGCCGACGTCCACGAGGTCCGCACCCGCTTCGACCATCTCCTCGGCGCGGGCGACGGCGTCCTCGACGGCGTCGTACCGGCCGCCGTCGTGGAAGCTGTCCGGCGTGACGTTCAGGATGCCCATCACCGCCGTGCCGTCCTCCCAGGGGTAGCCGCGTCGCTCCTCGGTCGTCCGGATGCCGAGCGCCTCCCGCAGCTGGTCGCCGACGACGGAGAGACCGTACGGCTGGCCGTCGAGCTTCGCCACGAGGCGGTTGAACTGCGCGAGCGTCCCCATCAGCACCACGTCGACCGTCTCGTTCGGCGGCTCCACGCCCGACACCGCGCACTCGCCGCCGAGCGACAGGAGTTCCTGCTTGAGGTAGTTCGCCTGGCGCTGGCGCACCCGCGTCCGCACGACGCGGTGGACGCCCTTCCCGCGCATCCGCCACACGCCCGGCTCCGTCACGTCCGCGTCCTCCAGGACGGCTCGTGCGTCGTCCAGGTCCCCGACGCGCTTTTGCACCTCCAGCCGCGTCCACCGCGTCCGCGCCTCCGCCACCGCGAACAGCGACCCCGTGACGAGCACGCAGTCGTCCTCGCCGGCCGCCGCGAGCGCGCGGTCGAGCGCGCTCTCGACGGCGCGCGTCACCCGCACGTCGCGCGCCCCCGACTCCTCGAACACCGCCGCCAGCACGTCCGCGTCCTCCGCGCGCTCGTTGTCCGGCTCGCACGCCACCACGCGGTCCGGCGTCGGCAGCGCCGCCGCCATCCCCGCGTGGTCCTTGTCGTGCATCGCGCCGAACACGACCACGAGGTCGTCGTAGTCGAACTCCGCGAGCACGTCCGCGAGCGCCTCGCACGCACCGGGGTTGTGCGCGCCGTCGAGCACCGTGAGGGGCGCGTCGTCCATCACCTCGAACCGCCCCGGCCAGTTCGCCTTCCGGAGGCCGGTCGCTATCGCGTCCTCGGAGGCGTCCGCGACCTGCCGAGCCAGCGCGGCCGCCACGCCCGCGTTCCGCGCCTGGAACGCGCCGAGCACCGGAATCCGCGTCTCGACCGACCAGTCCGCGCCCGACAGCGTTATCGCTGCCTCCGTGTGGTTCGTCCGGCCGCCGTACGTCGTGGTCACGTCCGGCCCCGCGTCGCCGGCTCCCTGCTCGTCGCCGTCGCTCCCGGCGTCGCCGACCGTCACCACGTCGTCCGCCACCTCCCACACCGCGTCGAGCGCCTCGCCCGTCGTCGCCGTCACCAGCGGACTCCCGTCGGGCGCGACGTGCGCCTTGTCCCGAGCGATCTCCTCGACCGTGTCGCCGATGATGCCCGTGTGCTCCAGCGTCACGCTCGTCACCGCGCCCGCCGCCGGCTCCACCACGCTCGTCGCGTCGTACCGCCCGCCGATCCCCACCTCCAGCACCGCCACGTCCACGTCCCGGCGCGCGAACTCCCAGCACGCCAGCGCCGTCAGCACCTCGAAGTACGTCGGCGCGTCCCCCTTCGCCGCGCGCTCGTTCACGCGCGGCCGCACCGCCTCCACGAACTCCACCACCGCCGCCTTCGACACCGGGCGGCCGTCCACCACCACGCGCTCCCGCAGATCCTCGAAATGCGGCGACGTGAACCGGCCCACCCGCAGACCCGACTCCCGGAGCACCTGCTCCAGCATCCGCACCACGCTCCCCTTCCCGTTCGACCCCGCGACCTGCACGAACGTCGCGTCCTCGTGGGGGTCGCCGAGGTGGGAGAGGAGGTCCGCCGTCGACTCGGTGCCGGGCTTCGGTCGATACCGGCGGAGATCGAGGAGGAAGTTCACCGCCTCGTGATAGCGCATACGTCTCGGAATACGGGCGGTCTGTTTAGGACTGTCGGAGTCGGGAGGCGTGGATGGGGTTCGGGCCGTCACGACGCCACCGGGTCGGTCAGTCGTCGTCCGCAGCGTCCGTCCTGCCGGCGTCCTGGGCGACGAACTCGGTGCCGCCGCAGTTCGCACACCGGGACTGACCGAGCGGGATGATCTCCTCGTCCAGCAGCCCGACGACCACTATCTCCTCACAGTCGACACACGCACCCAGGGTCCGTTCCATCGCTACCCTCCGCTCCGCGAACGGCCGTAATAGCTTTTCGCATTCCGCACACCTATGAAGACTAGCTAATATTTCGCAGATCGTGACGAGAACCGGCACGGAGGAAGACGTGCTATCCGGCGAGTCGGGCGACCGCGAGCAGCACTCCCGGCATCGCCAGCGGAACCGCCCCGATCACGGTCAGCAGCGCGGGAACGGCCGACAACCTGGGTCCGAGAACAGCCACGGTCTTACCCCGCGAGCAGGACGACCAGTCCGAGCAGGCGCAGTAGCCACGTCACGACGCCCTCGAACCCCGACTCCGGGAACGCGCCCGCGACTTCGCGCATCTCGTCTCCGCCGACGGAAACGCTTCCTGCCGCGACGCGGTTCTACTCCTGCTCCCGGTCGTCGGTCCACTGGCTGAGCCTGCGCCACTCCTCCTGCGGGCGGTTGAGCGCGCGGTAGAGCGAGCGCAGGTGGAACAGCTGCCACTCCACCTCGCCGAAGTCGAGGTCGCGGTCCACGACCGCGGCACCGTAGTTCGCGGCGAGGCGGACGGTCTGGTGCGCCGCGGTCAGCATCGGCACGTAGCTGCTCGACGCGTGCGCGACGGCGAGCGCGTACGCCGGGTCCTTCGCCCACGGGGACGGTCGCAGACCGGGGCGCGCGCCGCCGTCGTCCACGCCGTGCCCGCGCTCCTCGGTGTCGCCGTCGTCGGTGTGGACCGCGCGCTCGAACCCCCGGTTCGCGAAGTACGGCGGGTCCACGTACGGCTCGGGGATATCCCAGTCGAGCAGTTCCACCACGCGCTCCGGCTCGACGGCGTTGTTCGAGAGGAACTCGCACACCTCGGCGGCCATCGCCGCCCGGCAGGTGGACCGGAGCACGACCCCCATCTTGACGACGTGGCCGTTGCCGATGCCCTCGAAGAACTCGTGGTCGTGGCCGAGCGCCTCCACGACCGGCCGCACGCGGTCGTAGTCGTCGGCGTCGCCCCCGACGAACAGGGTGTACGCCGGCTCCTCGCTCTGGTCGAACTTCCCGGGGCCGTTCCGCGACAGCCCGCAGTCCACGTAGCCCGCGCCGCGCTCGTGGCACACCTCCTGGTAGTGCACGTCCAGATCGGGCGGCGTCGTCCCCGTGTCCACGACGACCTGTCCGGATTCGAGCGCGTCGAGCACGCCGTCCGACCCCTCCATCACGGTCTCGATCGCCTCCGCGGTCGGGAGCGAGAGCACGATCACGTCCGAGCGGGCCGTCACGCCCGCGGGGTGGTCGGCGACGGCGGCACCGCGGTCCACGGCCGCCGCGGCGGCCTCCGGGTCCACGTCGAACACCACCGCGTCGTAGCCCGCCCGCGTCAGCTTCGTCACGAACCACTGGCCGACGCGTCCGGCCCCGACCACCCCGACGGTGGTGTCCTGCGGCGCGTTCCGGCCCTCGTCGGAATCGGATGTCATTGCACTACTCGGTACGTGCGGGAAAGCCGGCAAAAAGATACGCTCTCGCGCAACGAGCGCGGCGACCCCGGCGCTTATAAACCTTATATATATATTACAAACTATTACAAATAATTACGCTTATGAAGTTCAAGTAGGCGTCTCGCTCCGGTCCGCACCGGCGTTCACTCCCGTGAGTCGCCCGCGAGTTCGTAAAGCGCGGTGTCGTCGGATAAAGGGATGACGAGGACCAGGCGAAGGGATGGAGGGCTGATCGGGTTTCGGGAGGGTGACAGGTTGGAAGACCAGCCGGCGGCGTCCGAGACCGGGTCTCCATCGCTCCGTCTCGTCCCAGCCCAGACTCGTTATCCACCCAGTAAATACCTTCTGATACCACGGCGAATCGGGGTGAGGGATGCGCCCGGCAGTTCGACTCGCCAACGCCGAACGACCACGCCATCCGGACCGTCGTTCCAAACCCCTTAACCCACCGCCACGCGAAGCCCCGGGCGATGAGCAAGAGGCTGTTCCTCCGCGCTGCCCGGGGCGAGCGAACTGAACGCCCACCGGTCTGGCTGATGCGGCAGGCGGGCCGCTACTTGCCGGAGTACCGCGAGATCCGCGAGGACTACACGTTCCGCGAGGCCATCTCGACGCCCGAGGTCGCGGAGGAGATCACGCTCCAGCCGTTCCGGCGCTTCCGGCCCGACGGCGTGGTGATGTACTCGGACATCCTGGTCGCGCTCGAACCCCTGGGCTTCGACTACCACGTCGAGTCCGGGGTCGGCCCGGTCGTCGAGAACCCGGTGGATTCGCCGGAGAAGGCGGAGCGCGACCGCCGGCCCGTCGAGTCCACGCTATCGTACGTCGGCGAACTCCTCGACCGGCTCTCCGAGTCGATCGGCGAAGACGCCGCCGTCATCGGGTTCGCGGGCGGGCCATTCACGCTGGCGTCGTACGCGGTGGCGGGTGAGCCGTCGCGGAGCCACGTGCCGGTGCGCCGACTCCGGGCCGAGCATCCCGGGGCGTTCCGCACGCTCCTCGACCACCTCGCGGACGTGGTGGCGGAGTTCCTCCAGTACCAGGTCGCACGCGGGGCGGACGTGGTGCAGCTGTTCGACACGTACGCCGGCCTGCTCGGCCCCGAGGACTACGCGGAGTTCGTGGTGCCGCTCCACCAGCGAATCCTCGACGCCGTCGACGTACCTACTGTCGTGTTCGCCCGGAACATGGCCGGCCGGCTGGACCAGCTCGCCGCGTCGGGCGCGGACGTGGTGGGTCTCGACTGGACGGTCGGGATGGCCGAGGCGCGCGCGGCGCTCGGCGACCGCCCCGTCCAGGGCAACCTCGACCCCTCGTACCTGTTCGGAAACGAGGCGTTCGTGCGCGAGCGGACCCGCGAGGTGATCGACGCGGCGGGCGCGTCCGGGCACGTCCTCAACCTCGGGCACGGCGTCGACAAGCGCACGCCCGTCGAGAGCGTCGAAGCGTTCGTCGAGACGGCGAAGGAAGTGGAGCGATAGCCCAGTACCGGCGTGCAGCACCGCCGCGTCGGGTGGCCGACCGGTCGGTCCGTGGCGTCACTCCTCCCGGGTGCGCCACGCGTTCCGGCACTCCTGGCTGCAGAACGCGTGGACCCGGAACGTCCCGTCGTCGTCCGTCGTGGAGAGAACGGGATGCCACTCCGTCCGGTCGATGCGGTCGCCGCACTCGGCACAGGCGAGGGGGTGTGGGGGCTGTGCCGGGTCCGAGCGATCCGTCGCGTCGTCCTTGTCAGACATCTGGGCTCCGAGTGGGGGATTCGTCGGCGGACGATTGGTCGTCAGTGACTGGGGGATGGGGTGGATGGGGTGGGGTGGGTGACCGCGATCAGTTGGGGGAAGCGGTCGAGGGAAGGGGTGGGACGGCGTCGGTGGCGGTGTCCCACGCGGGCTCGCTCGCCCACTGCGGGGTGACCGCGACCGTCTCGTCGTTGCGGACGACGACCTCGCAGCCGGCGAACGAGAACGTCACGCGACCGTCGACGGCCACGTCGGTATCGGAGCTGCCGAAGAGCTGGTCGAGGCTGTCCGGGTCGAGGAACCGGTAGAGCGGCTCCATCTCGGTCGGGTCCGTGTCGGTGACCGCGGCGATGACCGCGATCACCTGCTCGCTCACCGGCGAGGTGTCCGCGTCGGTAGTCTGCGAGTGAGGAGACGGCGTCGATTCCGTGGGGGAAGTCGTGGTCAGTGTCGACGTGGGGGTGGGCTTACTCATGCTGCATTCTATCCGACGCTCGCCGCAGGGGTAGGTGTTCCTCGTATACTGTTACGCGGGCATCGACGGCGAGTGAATATAGATAAACTCGCTCAGTCGGCGGGCGGCGTCCCCTCGTACAGCAGCGAGAACAGCTTCCGCTCCCCGGCCCGCAGGTACCGGCTCACCGTCGGCTGCGAGACGTCGAGCATCTCGGCGACGTCCTGCGTCGAGTTCTCGCGCGGCCACTCGAAGAAGCCGGCGTAGTACGCCGTCTGGATCACCTCGCGTTCGCGCTCGGTCAGGTGGTTCGTGTACTCGGCCCTGAACTCCTCGCGCGTCTGGATGGGTTCGTCGCGCTCGCGCCGCGCCGTCAGCTCGACGGCGGCGTACCGCTGGGTCAGCATGTCGACGTACTCGCGGACGGACCCGGTCGGCGCTACCTGGAGCGTGAGCGTGGCGGCCTCGCCGGAGGCTCGCGCGGTCTTCGGCATCGCTCCCCGGTCGATGAGCGCCGAGATGATGGAGTCGCCCGGCACGGTGAACTCCACGACACACTCCGTGTCGGTCTCCCTGATCAGCGTGACGTCCGTGTCCGACGAGTCTCCGCCCGCGAAGGACTCTATCTCCGCGTAGGAGACGCCCTCGAACGTGCAGAACACGGACAGCGTGGCGAGCGTGTTCGCCACCACGTTCTCCAGGACGAACCCCGCACCCGTCTCCGCCAGGAACTGGAACAAGGGGTCGGACTCGTCGTAGATCTCGAACTCGAGTTCGATGGATCGGCCCGCGACGAGCGCTTCCTTCCGTTCGAGCGCGCTCAGCGCGTAGCCGATGGTCTCGCCGAGTTCGCCGAGCACGGTCGTCTCCGTCTCCGAGAAGATGCCCGCTTCGCTCGCGTACAGGTTCACCACGCCGTAGACGGAGTCACGAAACGTGACCGGGATGGAGATGCTCGCCCGGTGGTTCCGCCGGAGCGCCTCCTCGCGCCAGGGCTCGAACGGCGGGTCCGAGGCCAGGTTGTTCTGGACCTGTGGCTCCCCCGTGCGGAACGCACGGCCCGCCGGGCCCTGCCCGGTCTCCTCGTCGTCGGCCGTCACCGTGACGCTGTCCAGGTAGCCGCGCTCCTCGCCGGCTGACGCCAGCGGGACGATCTCGTCCGTCCCCGGGTCCTGCGAGCCGAACCACGCGAACCGGTACGGCTCGGCGGCGGCGAGCTGATCGCAGACGGCCTGGTACACGTCCTCGCGCGACTTCGCGTGCGTGAGCGCCTTCGTGATGTCCCGGATGACGCGATTGATGCGATGGACCCGTTCGAGTTCGGCGTTCCGGCGCTCCAGCTCGGCGTTCTTCTCGCGGAGCGTCCCCTCGCGCGCGACCCGGTCGAGCGCCGTCTCGGTGATCGAAGCGAGGATCTCGGCCAGCGTCACTTCCGACTCGGTGAACGCGTTCGACGCCGTGTCGCCGCTCACGAGGACGCCGTACTCCCCGACCGGCAGCACGATGACGCTGGACAAGGGGGAGGCCGCCGGGTCCAAGCCCGCCTCGGTTTCGAGATCGTCAATGACGCGAGGTTCGCGGTCGAGGAACACCTCCCACACGAGGTCCTGATCAGGGGCGAACATCCGTGTCTCCGACCGGAGATCCGACACCGCGTCCGTCTCGGCCGCGGGCTGGAGCTGGCCGGACGGGTCGTCGTAGAGGCTGATCGCGGTGATCGGCAGGTCGAGGACCGTCCGGGCGGCCTCCACCGTCCTCGCGCACACGTCCTCGCGGGTCTCCGCCCGTATGAGCGCGCGACTCACCTCGCTGAGCCGCGTGAGCTGGCGCTCGCGGCGCTTCCGGGCCGTGACGTCCTCGGCGGCGAAGACGGCCGCCGTGATCTCGCCGTCGTCGCCCCGGAGCGGGGCGGCGTGAATCGACACCCAGCGACGGTCCTCGTCCGGGTGGACGTGCTGGACGTCGCGCCGGTACGCGTCGCCCGTCCGAAGCACGTGGCGCAGCGGACGGTCCTCCGGGGGAATCGGCTCGCCGTCTTCGTCGAAGCGCTCCACGTCCAGCTCGTCGTACGACGGGTACTCGGACCCGTCCCCGGGGAGTCGGAACAGGTCCTCGGCGTGCTCGTTCGCGTACTCGACGTGACCCTCCGGCGAAACGACCAGGACGCCGGTCGGGGCGGTTTCGAGGATCTTGGTCTTGAGCGCCTGCTCGGCCTGGAGTGCCGCCTCGGTCCGCCGCCGGCCCATCAGCTGGCCCAGGTTCGCGGCGACCGTCCGCGTCACCTCGACCATGCGGTCGTCGACGGTCCGCGCCTCGGGCATCAGGAACACCAGCACCGCGACGACGCTGTCCCCGTCGAGGATCGGCACGCCGAACGCGGCTTTCAGCCCGTGTGCGGCCGCCTCGTCGGTTCGCTCGAACGCGTCCTGCTCGACCGCCGAAACGTCGGATAGCCACTCGTCCTCGGCCGTGGCCCACACGCGGCCGACCAGGCCCTCGCCCGGTTCGAAGGTCCTCGAACTGGACGCCGCCCGGAACGAGGAGAGGTCGGCGTCGGCGCTCGTCCAGGTGGTCTGCCACTCCATCGCGTCGCCGTCCGGGTCGGCGGCGGGCACCCAGGCTTCGCCGTACACCCAGTTCATCCGGGTGCCGATGAGCCGGAGTGCGTCGGCGAGACCGGCCTCGAACGAGTCGGCTTCAGCGACCTCCCGGACGGTGGCGTGGAGGAGGCTGCGCTCGGCCTGGAGCGTCTTCCGCTCGGTGATGTCGCGGACGACGCCAGCGAAATGCGTCTCGCCGTCCACGGTGAACTCGCTGATCGAGACGCCGAGCTGGACCTCGTGGCCGTCCTTGTGCTCGCCCGTGAACTCGACGTACTCCCAGTCGACGTGGCGGGTGGGGTCGGCGAGGTACTCGTCGACCGCGGCGAGATGCTGGCCCGCCAGCCCGTCGGGGATGATCGTGGTGAGGGAGTTCCCGCGGAGTTCGTCCGGCGTGTACCCGAGGATGGGTTCGATGGCCGGGTTCACGAACTGGACGACGCTGTCGGCGTCGATAGTGATGAGCGCGTCCGACGTCGTCGTGGCGAGCGCTTCGAGGTGCGCCGATCTCGATGGCTCCCCCTCGCTCATACTTGACGTGGGGAGTCGGCCTCGTCCGTGCGGTTCGAGGGAGCTACCGCCCGCGAACGGCGTTCGAGATAGCGGAGACGCGCAACGTTAGAACCATGGGGGTGCATCGCTCTCCGGTAGTAGCCCCAGTCCGATACGAGTGAAGCCTAACTACCTCGGTGGAAGCCGAACTCGGCGGCGTCCGACCGCGACGCGCCCCGGCCGAGGTCACAAGGCATTTACACCTATTTCTCCCTTCAGCTACTACCCGCCGCGAACGGGCGGACACATCATGGACCTTCGCGCACACGCGGCGCACCTGCGCGCCCGCTGCCGGGACGCCCTCGGCGACCGGTTCGGCGTCGACGCGCGGGCGCTCGCCGCGCTCCGCGTCGCGCTCGGCGCGCTGCTCCTCGCCGACCTCGCCGTCCGCGCGGGCGACCTCGTCGCGCTCTACACCGACGCCGGGGTGCTGCCGCGCGCCGCGCTCCACGCACAGCACCCGACGCTCGCGCGGCTCTCCGTCCACGCCCTCTCCGGTGCGGCGTGGGTCCAGAGCCTCCTCTTCCTCGCCGCCGCCGTCGCCGCCGTCGCGCTCGCACTCGGCTACCGGACGCGGCTCGCCACCGCCGTCTCCCTCCTTTTCCTCGTCTCCCTCCACCTCCGCAACCCGCTCGTGCTGAACGCGGGCGACGCGCTGCTCCGCCGTCTCCTGTTCTGGGGGCTGTTCCTCCCGCTCGGCGGCCGGTGGTCGCTCGACGCGCTCCGGCGCGACGCCGACCCGCCCCGGCGGGTAGCGAGCGTCGCGTCCGCCGCGCTGCTCCTGCAGGTGGTCGTCGTCTACACAGTCAACGCCGCGTTCAAGCTTCGCGGCGACCGCTGGACGAGCGGCGAGGCCATGCGGTACGTGTTCAGCCTCGACCAGCTCACCGTCCGGCTCGGCGACCTCCTGGCGGGGTATCCCGCGCTGCTGGAGGCGTTCGACTGGCTCTGGCTCGCCCTGATCTGCGGCTCGGTCCTGCTCGTGCTCCTGACCGGCCGCGCCCGCACGGCGTTCGCCGGGCTGTTCGCCGCGATGCATCTCGGCATGGCGCTCACGATGCGGCTCGGCCTCTTCCCCCTGGTCTCCGTCGCCGCGCTCCTCCCGTTCCTCCCCGGCTCCGTCTGGGATGCGGTCGAGGCGCGCGCGTCGGCGTGGTGGGACCGCGTCCCCGCCGACCGGTGGCGCGACCGGCTCCGGCGTACCGGTCCGACCGGCACCGGTTTGCCCGGCACCGGTCCGACCGGCACCGTCCGGCGGCGTGCGCCGACGCTTCCGGCGTGGACGCGGCAGGCTCTCTCCGCCGTCGCGGCCGTCCTCCTCGCGGCGATGATCGCGTGGAACGCCGCCAGCCTCGGCTACGTCGCCGCGCCCGACGCCGTCGCCGACGCCGTGGACCCCGGCGAGCGCGGCTGGACGATGTTCGCGCCCGAGCCACGCGGCGTCGACGGCTGGTACGTCGTCGTCGGCCAGCTCCGGTCGGGCGAGCAGGTGGACGCCTTCCGCGACGCACCAGTTCGATGGGAGCCGCCGCCCGACGCCGCCGACGCCTTCCCCTCGCATCGCTGGTTCGTCTACCTGCTCGACCTGCGCGCCCCGGCGAACGCTGACCTCCGACCCCACTTCGCGGACTACGTCTGCCGGCAGTGGAACGGCGAGCACGACGGCAGGCTCTCCGGCGTCACCGTCTACTACGTCGAGCAGCCGACCCGGCTCGACGGTCCCGAGCCGACGAGGCGGGTGGAGTTGGGGAACTACTCGTGTCCGCCGGCCGACGCCTGACCCGAGGCCCCAAGCATAACCGGCGTGCCGCCGTACGTCGGCGCATGCAGGTCCCGCGCCACCACGCCCACCACGAGCAGGCCGAGGCGCTACCGCTCGTGACGTGTCCGGCGACGGTGACCGACGTCCGCGCGCTCGACGAGAACCGCAGCGACGAGGTGATGGCGGCGGCCCGCGACCTCCTCGACTGGCACGGCCACGACGAACTCGTCACCGACGCCGGGTTCGACACCGACGACCCCGACTGGCGACGCGCCTGGGACGAGATATGTGCCGGCGCGTACCACGCGACGCTGGAGCGCAAGCTCACGACGCTCGAGGAGCGCTACCTGCGCGCGTACCCGGCGCTCGCCGCGCTGCGCCTCGACCCCGAGGAGGCGTTCGCGTTCGCACCCGGCGAGTACGTCACCGTCCACTACCGCCACGTCCCTCGCCCGTACTCCATCGCGTCGTCGCCGAACGACGACGAGATCGAGATCTGCGTGCGCCGGGTGGCCGGCGGGAAGCTCTCGACGCAGCTCTGCGACGACGCCGCCCCGGGCGAGGAGATCGTCGTCCGCGGGCCGTACGGCGCGGAGTTCACGCTCCGGGAGTCCTCCTCGCGCGATATCGCCTTCCTCGCCACGGGCACCGGCGTCGCGCCGTTCAAGAGCATGATCGACTACGCGTTCGAGGAGGGCTACGACGAGCACCAGGGGGAGAAACGCGACGTCTGGCTGTTCCTCGGCGCGTCGTGGCGCGACGACCTCCCGTACCGCGAGGCGTTCCGCGACCTCGCCGCCGAGCGCGACAACTTCCACTTCGTGCCGACGCTGAGCCGCGAGCGCCTCCTCTCCGACTGGGAGGGCGAGACCGCGTACGTCCAGCAGACGCTGATGAAGTACCTCGACCCGGAGGCGGTGGACGCCGACGCCGTCTCCGGCCACCTCCGCCAGTACCTCGGCGGGGAGCCCAGGACCGGCGTGGACGCCCGCATCGATCCCGGCGATCTCGACGTGTACGCTTGCGGCCTCAACGCGATGGTGTACGCGCTCGTCGAGGCCGTCACGAGCGTCGGCGTGCCCGAGGAGCGTGTGAAGGGCGAGGGGTTCGGGTAGCGGGGTCGGCCGACGTGCACGCCCGTCGGGTCACAGCCCGAACTTCAGCAGGAACGCGCCAGCCACGACGAGCCACCAGAGCCAGCCGAACACCTGCCAGGTGAGACCGGCGAACCCGACGACGAAGGCGAACATTCCCAGGACGACCGCCAGCGCGACGACGGCGACGACGCGATCGACGCGCCGGAGGAACCGGCCTCGTTCGGCGGCCTCGTCGGACACGGGCGGGTCCGGGGCCAGTCCTGCCACTCGTGGCTCCACCGGGTGTCACCGGCTAGTCGCCCGAACGCGGTCAACCAAAGCCAGCCGAGAAACACTACGATCAGGAGGGCCAGGAGACCGACGAACGCGAGGTTCCCCGCGACGGGCGCGGGCAGGAGTCGCTGGCCGAACCCGACCAGCGCGGCGGCCACGACGCCGCCGAGCAACCCTTCCGCGAGAGAGAGCCAGGCTCGTACCAGCCGCGAATCCCCGGGTTCGACCGACCACGAGAGGTCGGCCTCGGCGTGCCGGACCATCGGTGCTACCGGGACGTTACGGCCACGACCGGGAAAAGAGTCAGTCCGCGAGTTCGTCCGCGAGCCGCCGCGCCTCCTGGATTCGGCTCGGCACGCCCATCCGCCCCGTGTAGTTCGTCGCCAGGCGAATCCCCGGCGGCAACTCCACCTCGTCGAGCGCCGCCCACGAGCCGTCGTACGCGGGGAAGCCGCGTTCGAGGCGGTGCACGTCGACGACCGAGGCGACCGCGCCGGTCACCTGCTCGAACTCCGTGGCGGCGATGCGGCCGAGCGTCTCGTCGGGCTTGTCGAGGAGGCCGGGGCGGTCCATGCCGCCGAGGAACGCGGTGTGGAGGCCCTCGCGGTCGAAGAGGCTCGCGTTCCACGACGCACCGAGCGTTTCGAGGGGTTCGTCGCGGCGCACCTGGTAGCCCATGCCGTCGCGCCCCGGGTCGGCGTCGAGGGAGACGAGCGCGAGCGGGTTGTAGGAGAGCCGGGCGAACCGGTCGGCGGAGGTCGGTGCGATCTCGGAGAGTACCTGACCGGTCACGTCCGCGGGCGTCGTGAGCACCACGTCGTCCACCTCGGTCTCGTCGTCCTCGGTGACGAGCGCGTAGCCGTCGCCGCGCTCGTGGACGCGGCGGACGGGGGTGCCGAGACGGATGGCGTCGGCGTTCGCGTCGTGGAGCGCGAGCGGGAGCGTCTGGAGTCCCGCCGCGAACGACACCGCGGGTGGCGTCTCGCCGCCGACAACCCGACCCACCGCCGGCCGGATGAGACTGCGCTCGCGCGCCTCCAGCCGCAGCAGACCGTCGAGTGCGTACCTCGCGGGCATCCGCGCCGGGTCGGAGCCGTAGATGCCGCCGAACAGCGGGCCGATCACGTTCTCGTACGCCTCCCGGCCGAACTTGCGCGAGAACAGTTCGGCCGCGGTCTCGTCCGGTCGCCCCCGGCGCGTGACGGGTTCGGCGAGCAGCCGGAGCTTCCCGCGCCACGACAGCAGGTCGGTCGTGACGAACGTGGAGAGCGACCGCGGCACCTCGCGGAGCCGGCCGTCCGCGTACACCCACAGCGGCAGGTCGTCGTCCGCGACGAGCAGGTCGTCCTGCAGGCCGAGTTCGTCCACGAGCGCGGCGACGGGGTCGGTGAGCCGCACGCGCTGCGGGCCGCGCTCCAGCACGCGGTCGTCCACGCGCTCCGAGCGGACGACGCCGCCCGGTTCGCCGCTCGCCTCGAACGCCACCACGTCCACGTCGCGCTTCCGGAGGTAGTGGACGAGCGCGAGCCCCGTGATTCCCGTGCCGACGACGCCGACCGTCATCGTCGTGGCGCGTTCAGGCACATCGTCCCGGGTTCGTTTCGGCACTGGCACTGTCGGAGCTGGTAGTAGCCGGGGTCGAACCCGTCCGCGAACGGCTCTACGAGGTCGGCGAGCACCTCGGGGAACCGGTCGTCGTCGTGCGGCACCGGCACGCGATGGAAGTCGAGGCCCACCCCTTCGGCCTCCTCGCAGAGTTCCACGTCGAGTTCCGAGAGCGTCTCCGACTGCTCGTGTACGAAGCTTACCGGCTCCACGACGACGCGCTCCGCGTCCACCTTCTCGATCACGTCCTCGACCTCGGGCTCCGTCCACGGGATGTCGCGGTTCTCGTGGTTCTGGAAGCCGACGACGTACTCGTCGACGCCCAGCATCGCCGCCTGCGTCTCGCAGTACTCCTCGACGTACCGGTCGTAGCGACTCCCCTCGTCCAGGTAGTGGGTCGGCGTGCCGTGCGCGGAGAACACGAGCGCGGTGCCGTCGTCGGCGAGGTCGACGCCCGCCTCGTCGGCGTACTTCGCGACGTTGTCCGCGCGGAGCCGGTTGTAGCCGGGGTGGCGGTGCCAGCCCGTGATGGGGTGAACGTCCACGTCCCAACCGCGGTCCGCCACGGCGGCCGCCATCTCGTCGAGCGCCGCGACGTTCGTGGAGGGGCCGCACAGCGGGTAGACGGGAAGGCCGACCAGCCGGTCCATGTCGTCCTCGTGGGCCGCCTCGACGGCGTCCGGGACGAACGGCTCCGTGAACTGCGTGCCGACGTACGTCGTGGCGTCGACGCCCCGCGCCCGCAGTTCGGCTTCCAGCGCCTCGGCCTGTGCCGCCGACTGCGGGTTGAGCGGCGACCCGCCGATCTCCTCGTACTCCTCGATCAGGCCGGGTGCGCGCCGCTCCGCGAGTTCGCGCGAGCGCTCGCGTGCCGCCGCCTCCGAACTCGTCTCCTCGAGGTCGGCGTTGCTGTAGAAGATGCGCGCGAGGTAATCCACGACCGCGTCGCGGTCCGGCTCCGCCGGCTCGCCGAAGTTCAGGAGGACGACTCCGGTCTCCATGTCCGGGAATCGGGATGGAACTCGGGTATAGTTATTGGTCTCGGGCCAGGCCCTCCTCGCCCTTGGAGATTCCACCAGGCCGGTGGACTGACCGGCTATCCGAGCGTCTGCGATTCAGTCGTGCCGGAACGCCCGCCGCCCCGTGAACGCCATCGCCAGGCCCAACTCGTCGCAGGCGTCGATGACCTTCGCGTCGTTCTTCGAGCCGCCGGGCTGGACGACGGCCTCGATCCCCGCCTCGGCCGCGACCTCGACGCCGTCGGGGAACGGGAAGAACGCGTCGGAGGCCATCACCGCGCCGTC
>CAZYYH010000008.1:0-34744 GCA_964651725.1 uncultured Halobacteriales archaeon
AGACGACGCTCTCGCGGTGGACGCCGAGGCCCGTCTCCACGATGTCCTCGGGGAGATCGTCTTTCTCGAACTTGACCTGGATCTTCCCGGTCCGGTCGCGGAGGATGAGGAAGGCGATGCCGCCGAGGTCGCGGATCTCGTGGACCCAGCCGGCGACCGTGACGTGGTCGCCCGGCTCGGCGTCCGCGGTGTAGGTGCGGTCGTCCATGCGTCCGGATTCCCGCGGGGCGGCCTTAAACGGCGTCATTTCGTGGCGGGCTCCACGGTGGGCCGCAACCGCCCGGATTCGGTGCGTCCGCCTCGCTACGACTCACTCCGCGGGTCGAACACGTCCCGGAGCGCGTCGCCAAAGACGGCGAACGCCACGACCGTCGCCACCAGTGCGAGCGTGGTGAAGCTGGCGGTCCACCACTTCTCCCAGAACGTCGGCAGCATGCTGGCGTTCCATCCAACCGGGCTGAACGTGGGCGGGAAGCTGGCGTACTGGCCGCTCAGCCCGTGCGAGAGCGTCTCGCCCCACGACGGGAGCGAGGCGTCCGTCAGGTGGAGGAAGGAGACGGCGGCCTCCGTGAGGATGAGCGTCGGCACGAGCTGCGTCGTCGCCGTCAGCGCCGTGCTGGAGACGTTCGGCGCGAGGTGGCGGCGCGCGACGTACAGTCGGCCAGCGCCCGCCTCGCGCGCGGCCTGCACGTAGCCCGCCTCCTTGCGCTGGAGCGTCTCGCTCCGCACCAGTCGCGCGATGCCGCCCCACGAGAGGAGGCCGAAGGCGACGAGGAGGAGCCACAGGCTCTCGCCGAGGATGGCAGCGGCGAAGATGTAGACGACGAACGCCGGTAGCGCCTCCTGTACGTCCACGTACCGCATCAGCACCTCGTCCACCCAGCCGCCGTAGTAGCCCGCGAGGACGCCGACCGCGGTCGCCAGGGGCGCGATGAACAGCGCGGCGACGAGGGCGACGAGCAGCGCGATGCGCGCGCCCTGGACGACGATCATCACGACACCGTCGCCTTTCGAGTTCGTGCCGAGCGGGTACTGCCACGTGCCGTGGCACTGCTTGTCCACCATCTCGCCGACGCAGGGGCTGGTCACTCCCTCGTAGGACGTGAGGAACACCGGCGGCTGGTACTGTCGGAGGAGGTTCGCGGGCGGGTCGCCGACGAGCGCGGGACCGACGGTGCCGGCGGCGACGAACACCGCGATGTACCCGAACGCGACGGTGCCCGCGGGGTTCCGCCGGAGCCGTCGCCAGTACCGCCGGGTGCGGTCGCGGTCGGCGGCGAGCGGCCAGACGACGTAGCACGCGAACGCGACGAACGCGAGCGCGAGCAGCCACTCGTGGACGCCGGCCGGCCACACCCGGAGCGGCGGCAGGTCACTCGCGCGCACGAACCGGTCGTAGCCGAACGCGACGACGACGGCGGCGACGCCCGCGACGAACGCGAGCGCGCGGCGGCCGACGAGACGCGTCCCGCCGTCGAGTTCCTCCCAGTCTATCGCAGTGGAGTTGGGGGACGCTTCAGCACCGCGTGGAGGGGCTTCGGTGGGCATGGGCGGCGGTCGTCCCCGGATGACTGCCAAACTATTATAAATCCTTGCGATACACTGACAGGGTAGCTATGCAGCCCTGTCGCCCGACCGTCCTCCCCGCAAGCGCCCGCCAGGAGTGTCGCCCGTGACCCGATGGCTCCGACTCGGGAGCCGCGCCGCCGCCTCCGTCGTCGGCGCGTACGCCGTCGTCTCCGCCGCGTTCCTCCTCGTCGCGTTCACGCCGCGCGGCGAGCGGATCGTCCAGGGATCCGTCGGCGAGGCGTACCTCGCGTGGCTCGTCGACCTCACCACGCTCGACTGGGGCTACTCGCAGGTCGGCCGCGAACCCGTCTTCGACGCCATCGCCACCGCCGTCCCGCACACCCTGAAGTACCTCGTCCCCGGCGTCGCCGTCGCCGTCGTCGTCGGTGTCACCGTCGGCACGTACGCCGCTCTCCGACCTGACGGCCCGCTCGACCGCGTCGCCTCCGCCCTCGCGTACCTCGGGTTCGGCGTCCCCAACTTCGTCGTCGGCTCGATCCTCGTGCTCGCGTTCGCTATCCACCCACTGGAGAACGAACCGCTCTACAACGACGGCCCCATCCAGCGCGTCCTCTGGCCCGCCGCGCTCGTCGCCACCACCCTGCTCGCCAGCCAGTTCCGGTACGCCCGCGCGCAGAGCCGCGAGTACGCCGGCACCGACTTCGTCCGGCTGCTCCGCGCGAAGGGCGCGAACACCACCGGCGTCGCGCGCCACGTCGTCCGCAACGCCGCCGTTCCGCTCGTCTCCCTGTTCTTCGTCGACACGTTCGCCGTCCTCCTCCTCAACGTCGTCGTCGTGGAGTCCGTCTTCGCCATCCCGGGCCTCGGCCAACTCAGCTTCCTCGCGTTCTGGCACCGCGACGTGCCCACCATCCTCGGCACCACCGTCGTGTTCGTGTTCCTCGGGTTCACCGGTAACTTCCTCCAGGACGCCGCCTACGCGATTCTGGACCCGAGAGTCGGAGACGACTAGTCGAGATTGTTCTCGATCGTGGAAGTCCGGTTGGAGTGGTGACAGCCAGCCCGGAAGCCCCCGGGCACTCGACTCGGGGGACTCGCTGCGCGCTCGCTTCCTAACGGTCGCTCGCGTGCTTACGTCGTCCACCGTCGTCGAGCGCCCGGCCCCGCTCGGCGAACCCGGGCGACGCAAGCACCGCAGTGACCGAGCGACCGGAGAGAGTGAGGGAACGAGAAGCGCAGCGAGCCACGGGAGCCGACCGCCCGGGGGCTTCCGGAGCCGACAGCGCCGAGTTCACCGGAATCAACAGCACGAGTTGAGCAGCTTCTTACCGCTTTCCAACGGCGAGATGAAGGTAGCCGAGGGCGCGCTCCGTCCTGTGGACGGTTCGGCTCCGGCGCGTCAGCGCCTGCCTGGCGTCGGCCACGCGCCGGTCGAGCACGTCGGTCGGCGACTCGCCGCGCCGCCATCGCGTCGGCGACGGGGCGGACGCGCGGACGAACGCGCGGAACGCGAGGTTGCCGGGGGTCGCGTACCACCGGCGGCTGGACGCGGCGTCGAGGAGGCCGAGGCGGCCGTCCGGCCCGAGCAGGTCGATCCAGTCGCCGACGGTGCGCGCCGGGTCGGGCAGCATCCCGACGACGAACGTGGCGACGACGGCGTCCACGGGGCCGTCGACCGGCGGGGCGGCGGCGTCGCCGCGGACGAACGAGACGTTGTCCCAGGGGGCGCTGGCGCGGGCGCGCTCCAGTGCCGGCCGCGTGAAGTCGACGCCGACGACGCGGCCGTCCGGGCCGACGCGCTCGCGGAGGTAGGGGACGTTCGCGCCGGTGCCACACCCCATCTCGACGACGGCGTCGCCGGGCCGGAGGTCGAGTGCGTCCGCGAACCCGGCGCGCACGTCGCCGATGCCGGGGGTGTAGCGTGCGACCGCGTCGTACACTCGCGCCCACCGGCCGTAGAACGCCTGCGCGGCGGCGGGGCCGTCAGTCATCGTCCAGGAGGGCGCGAGCGGTGGTGGCTACGTCCTCCGCGCTGGCCCCCAGCAGGTAGATCACGGGTTCGATGCCGAACCCGCCGGTCTGGTAGACCACCGTCGCGTCCGGGTGGTCGGCGAGCGCAGCGTGTACCGCGTCGCCCACGTCGTCGTACTCGGGGTCGAACTCGACCGCGACGTGGCCGGCGTCGCGGAGGCGGTCGAGCAGCGCGGGGTCGTACCTGACGTTGATCGCTGCGCGCGCGTTCACGCCTGCGTCGCGTGCCGCGAGCAGGACGGTGGCGACGTGCTCGCTCACGCCGAACTCGGGGTCGCCGGGGAGGATGGCGCGCCCCTTCACGTCGATGATGCGGCCGGGGACACCCGCCACGTCCTCGATGCTCTCCGCGTCCGCCAGGCTCTCCACGAGGTTCGAACCCACGTTCGGGATGAGCGACGTGAACCCGCTCGCGTTCTCGATGGTCCGCACGCCCCGGCGCACGCTCGACAGCACGCGCTCCGTCGCGCGCACCCGGCTGTCGGGATCGTGGATGCGGTAGTCGCCGTCGTAGTCGGCGAGTTCCGGCATCGCCGCCTCGTGGCGCTCCGCGAGCAGATCGCCGCGCGCCTCGAGTTCGCGGACGAGCACCTCCGTCTCCACGAGCGCCTGTACGCGGCTCGTCGATCCGTCCGCCAACCCCGCGCCGACGCGCGACACGAGATCCCGCACGCGCTCGTCCTCCATGAACGCCTCCTGGCGGGCGATCTCGCCGTGGACGTACTTCGACACCGCGCTCTGGCTGATGCCTAACGCGTCCGCGACCTCGCGCTGCGTCAGCCCGCGCTCCCGCAAGTTCTCCGCGAGCAGCGACCGGAACGTCGGCAGGAACTCCTCGACGACGATCTCCTCCACGAACTTCACCGTCGGTCACCTCCGCTCGACGTGGCTCCCGTCACGTCTGTTCCCCTCCGAACTCGTCGTCGCCGCCGATTCGTGACGCCTGCGGCCCCGACTGGTTCTGGTACTTCGACCCGCGCTCCGCGCCGTAGGGCCGCTCCGCCGGCGTGGAAAGTTCCGTGAACGTGAGCTGCGAGATGCGCATCCCCGGGGTCAGCGCCACCGGCGCAGCGCCTAAGTTCGAGAGTTCGAGCGTGATCTGCCCCCGGTAGCCGGGGTCGCACAGCCCCGCCGTCGCGTGCACCACCACCGCCAGCCGACCCAGCGACGACCGCCCCTCCACGTGCGCGATCAGGTCCGGCGGGATCTCCACGCGCTCGACCGTCGTCCCGAGCACGAAATCGCCGGGATGCAGGATGAACTCCTCGCCCTCCGCCACCCGCGACTCCTCCACGTACTCCTCGACCTCCGTCTCGCGGTCCGGATGGATGCAGGGGATGTTCGTCCGCCGGAACTCCAGGAACTCCCGGCCCAGCCGCAGGTCGACGCTCGCCGGCTGGATCTGGAGTTCGGGGTCGTTTAGCGGCTCGATCACGAGGTCGCCCTCGTCCAGCCGCGCCGCGATGTCCCCATCCGACAGTATCATTGCCCGATACCAGCACACCGGGGCGAGTGAAGGTTACGGTTGTGGGGAGGGCTGTCGTGATAGCAGGCTCTTCCTGAGCGAATCGCCTGACGGCAGTAGTTGTTACCGCCTCGAAAGCCCCGGGTACTCCGGTCGCGAGACTCGATGCGCGCTTCACTCGGTCGCTCACTTCGTTCGCTCTCTCGGTGCGGTCCTTATGCCGTCGCGCTTCCCGGAGCTGCCGGAAATCGGAGATTTCCGGGCTGACGACAGACGCCTCCAGCGTCTTTCGAACCACGCCCGGCCCCTTTCGAAGTCCCGCCCGAGTCGGGTGGTCGGTCGGCCACAGCCCGTCGGACTCCGGACGCGACCGCGGAGTGGGGGTCCGACCCGGGCGAAGTCGGTGGGCTATCCCCTGGCTGTAGCCGTTTGAGAAGCCGACGCCCTTTCAGGGCAGTCGGGTCGCGTCTAGTTGCTTCAGTCACCATTTCTCCACCAATTCCACGACGCGATACTTAAGCCACTGCCGAGAAAACCCCGAGACGATTCGACAGCGATGCTGGGAAAGCTACCTCCCGAAGTTCTCTCCGGCCTGCTCGAACAGTCGGGTGCGGCCGATCCGGACGTACTCGTGGGCCCGAAATACGGCGAGGACGCGGCGGTGGTGTCAGTGGGCGACCGCGAACTCGTGGTGAGCACGGACCCGATCTCGCTCGCGGCGGAGCGTGTCGGGACGCTCGGCGTGCACGTCGCGGCGAACGACGTGGCGGCGTCGGGCGCGCGGCCGCGGTGGCTGACGAACGCCCTCTTTCTCCCGGACGACGACCCGGACGTGCTGGACGCCGTGGTGGACCAGCTTGACGCGGCGGCGTCCGATCTCGGCGTGGCGGTGGTCGGCGGCCACTCCGAGTACGACCCCGGCCGCGACCGCCCGCTCGTGGTGCTGACGTGCTTCGGCGTCACCGACCGGCACGTCCCCTCGGGCGGCGCACGGCCGGGCGACCGCGTGCTGCTCACGAAGGGCGCGGGCGTCGAGGCGACCGCCATCCTCGCCACGGACTTCCGCGACGACCTGTCGGGCCGGGTGCCGGACGCGACCCTCGACGCGGCTGCGAGCTTCTTCGACGACGTGAGCGTCGTCCGGGAGGCGATGGCGCTCGCCGACTACGCGACCGCGATGCACGACCCGACGGAGGGCGGGCTGGTCGACGGCCTGTTCGAGATGGCGAGCGCCTCCGAGTCCACGTTCCGCGTCGACCCGGACGCCGTGCCCGTCCGCGAGGAGACGCGCGCGCTCTGCGACGCGATGGGCGTCGACCCGTTCCGGGTGTTCGGCTCGGGCGCGCTCGCCGCGACGGTTCCGGAGAACGAGGTGGAGGACGCTGTGGCGACCGTCGAGGCCGAGGGCGTCGAGGTGGCCGTCATCGGTGAGGTCGAGCGCGGGGACGGCGACGCACCGCTGGTCGTCGGCGACGAGGCGTTCACCGAGCCGGTGCGGGACGAGATGTACGGGCTGTGGGAGGGCGAAGGATAGCGGTACGGTGTCTCACGTCCCGTCGCCTCGCCGGCCTCCGCGACGCCGGGCGAACTCGGCGGCGGCGATGAGCGTCCCGAGGATGGTCGCTATCTTCGCTACGAACCCGAGCGGTGGTGGGGCGGGTAACGGTGTTCCTGCCGAGGCTTCGACGGTAACTTGCTCGGTGAACTCCACGTCGTCGTACGGGAAGGCGCTGACCGAGAGGCCGACGTCGTGAGAGCCCGCGACCGAACCGGGCGGAACGCGATACTGGACCGTCGCCACGGCGACGCCGTCCGAGTTGGGCCGTAGCTCGAGTCGATGTTCGTCGGCACACGCCGAGCCGCGGCAGACGTACGATCCGCGCCCGGCGTCGATTCCCTGCTGATGGGGTCGCCATCCATCGGGTCGGAGGAACCGGACCACGACCGGGAGCGACGAGGAGCCGAACGCGGTCCGGACGCGGATGGTGAGCGTAACCGTGCCACCGGCGGCGAGTTCTCCGGGCGAGACGGTGACCGTCACGTCGACGGGACCGGCACCATCCGTTATCTGGCCTGGCCCGCTGGGGTGGGCGACTCCGGCGAGCAGTGCCACTGCGGCGACAGCGACCGCCGCCGTCCGGTAGCCCACCCCCATGCCTCAGACTACCATACATCTCGGCTTAGTAATTTACACTTCTCCAACTAAACGACGAACGAACGACAGGCACCCGAAAGCTATCGTCGTCCACCACCGAACGGCAGTGAGCTACCCCGCCTTGTGTAGCCGCCACCGGTCGTAGAAGCAGTCCACGCCTCCGTTCTCGCCGACCTCGAACGCCACGGACTTCCGGTCGCCGGACGCCGAGAGCGCGAAGAACTCGGTGGCCCGGGGGTCGGCGGGGACGAGCGCGATGCCGTCGCCGCCGAAGGCGTCGGTGAACTCCAGCCGGAGCACCTCGCCGTCGCGCTCGACGGTGGCCTCGCGGACGCCGCGGTAGGTCTCGTAGTCGCCGGTGACCGCGTCGAAGCGGTCGCGGCGCGCGAACAGCGGCACCTCGTCGCGCGGGTCGTCGCCCCGGACTGCGGCGAGGACGCCGTGGCCGACGGCGGAGAGCGCGTGGTCGGGCGAAGCGTTCGCGGCGACGGCGACGCCGAGGTCGCCGCCGTCGAGGAAGCCGACGTACGCGCTGGAGACGCCGATGGAGCCGCTGTGGCCGACGGTGCCGCCGAGCGCGTCCGTGCGGAACCAGCCGTAGCCGTACCGGTCGCCGTCGTCGGTCTCGACGTGGCCGCGATGAGCTTCGGCGAGCGAGTCGGCGGCGACGATCTCGCGGCCGTCGAGCGTGCCGCCGTTCAGCTGGAACCGGACGTAGCGGGCGAGGTCGGTGACGGGCGCGAGCAGGCCGCCGGGTGCCTCGCTCAACTCGCGCACCGGGAGGTCGGTCGGCTCGGGGCCGTCGTCGAGGAAGTACGGCGTCATGCGGTCCTCGCGGTCCCGGAACTCGTCGGCGTCGAACGTCGAGCGGTCCATGCCGAGCGGGTCGAGGATGGCGGCGTCCACGTGCTCGGCGAAGGGCGTGCCGGTGACGGCCTCCACGACCTCGCCGAGGAGCGTGAAGCCGGTGTTGCAGTACATGAACCGGTCGCCGCGCGGCGCGAACTCGTCGTCCGCTCCCGAGACGTGCGCGTGGAAGTCGTCGCGGTCGCCGAGCGGGACGCCGACCTCGCCGATGCCGGCCTGGCGCGCGATGAGGGTTTCGCTGACGCCGAGCGACGGCAGGCCGGAGGAGTGCGTGAGCAGCTCGTGGAGCGTCACGGGGTCGCCGTCGTTCCGGAGGTCGACGCCGGCGTAGTCGCCGACGGCGTCGTCGAGCGCGAGCACCCCCCGGTCGCGGAGCCGGAGGACGGCGAGCGCGGCGAACGACTTCGTGACGGAGCCGACGCCGTAGACGGTGTCGGCCGTGGCCGGTCGGTTGTCGGCGAGGTCGCGCGACCCGAACCCGTCTGCGTACACGGTTTCGTCGGGCGTGACGACGGCGACGCTCGCGCCCGGAACGTCGGCGTCGGCGAGCCAGTCGCGGACGAATGCGGCGATCTCGTCGGCTCGATCCGGGGAGAGTCCGTCGGCTGCTGTCATGCCCGGCGCGACGCACGGGGAGGCAAAGAACCCTCGGGACGGAGACGACGCCGTCAGGCCTCGTGGATCTTCTCGCCGCGGTTGAGTCGCTCGGCGATGCGGAACGTCTGTTCGCCGGCCCGCCTGGTCGGGGTGTGCGCGGAGAGGTAGCGCGCGGTGGCGATCAGGTGGACGCGCGCCCGCTCCTCGTCCGCGACGGCGTCGTACTGGGCGAACGCCGCCTCGACGTTCTGCCGGGTGTGGAACCCGACGTCCTCCCGGAGGAGCACCTCTCCGAGCTTGCGCTTCAATCGATCCACGTCGCCGTCGGCGTCGAGGTACTCGGCGGTCAGCCGACCGGCTCTGTCGACCTCCTCGTCGCTCTCGACCTCGAACGTCTGCATGAGTTCGTCGACGAGAACGTCCGGGTCGCGGTCGCCGTCCGGGTCGGGCAGCGGCGTGGGCGGGGTGTTGAGGAAGCGGTCGAGGTAGACGCTGATGGCGGCGTCGAACACGCCGCGGTACACCTCGGGGGCGTCGGTGCGCCGGCTGAGGCCGTGGACGGCGTTGGCGTAGGTGTAGGTGTGGTGGACGGTGTTCCAGTCGCGGAACTCGTTGGACGTGCCGAACTGGGCGACGCGCCGGGCCGCTGCGTAAGTGACGACCCGGGCCAGTTCGGTGGCGGTCGCGCCGGTCTCGATGGTTCCCGTGAGCGCGTCGACTATCGCGTGCGGGTCGTCGTCGAGGAGGGTGTCGACGAGGCCGTCCGGCTCCGTCCACGTCTCGCCCTCGCCGGCCGCCACGAGGTCCGGGAGTTCGTCTCCGGCCTCGAAGCGGAGTTCGGCGACGTCGACGGGCTGTCGCCACGACGAGTTCTCCTCGGCGCGGCTGGCCGAGGCGAGTCCGGGGACGAGGCTCGGGAGCACGTCGTCGGCGTGCGTCCAGCCGACGTGGTCCAGCGTCTCGAACGCCTTGTTGACGAAGTCGAGCCGGTGGCCGGAGTCGAGGTAGAGATGGTCGGTGGCGGCGGCGACGAGCATGCCGGCTATCTCGGACTCGTCGAGGCCGGCGGTGATCGCCGCGCGGAGCACGCGCTCCGCGCCATCGGAGTCCCGCACCTCGACGTTCTCCCGGAACCACGACGTGAGCCGCTCCGGTGACACGTCGTCCGTGGACAGCGGCTCCTGCACGAAGAAGGGCGGTTCACCCGCGCACTCGTCGGCGACCTCCGTCAGACCGACGTAGAGCGCACGGCGGCGGTCCTCCGGACGGACGTCGTCGAGCAGGTTCGCCATCACGCCGAGCGTGGTCAGCCCGCGGCCCCAGCCGTTCTCGTTGTAGTGCGTGCCGAACTCCGCGCCGACCTCCACGGGGACCGTGGCGGGAACGCCCTCGTCGTCCAGCCCGATGACGGACTTGGCGACGACGAGACCGATGTTCTCCTGGAGGCCGTGTTCGAGGCGGTCGCGCCAGTGTGCCTCCGGCGGCTCGTCGCGCGGCGGGTCCGGCTGGACGTACACCGCCCCGTCGCGGACCTCGACCGGGTACGTCCGCACGTCGTCCGCGAACGGGTCGAACGTGTCCCCGCAGTTCAACTCGAACCGTGCGTGATGCCAGTGACAGGTGAGGACGCCGTCCTCGACGGAGCCCTTCGAGAGCGGGAAGCCCATGTGCGGGCATCGATTGTCGACCGCGTGGAACTCGCCCTCGTGGCGGAACAGCGCGATGGAGTGGCCGTCGGCCTGGACGACCTGCGGTCCGCCCTCGCTGACCTCGTCCGCGTCCGCGACCTTCACGAACTCGGTTTCCGTGGTAGCCATGGGAACCTGTAACGCACCGACGCACTAAACGGTTCGCTGACGCGAATTTTTGTAACGCCGATTACATCCCCCAGAGTCGCGGCAGCACGACGAACGCGAACAGGTCGTTGAGGACGTGCATCAGGATGCAGGCCTGGAGGTTGCGACGGCGGACGTAGAGGGCGGTGACGACGACGGTCCAGACGCCGATCTGGAGCGCGCCGCCGACGCCCCAGAGGGGTACGTGGAGCGCGGTGAACACGGCCCAGGTGACGCCGCCCGCGAGCCACGCGCTCCCGGTGAGTTCGGCGAGGCGCTCGATGGGGTAGCCGCGGAACGCCACCTCCTCGGTGACGCCGGCGGTGACGGCGACGAGTACGGTGAACCAGACGGGGAAGGACGCGAGCCACGCGATGCCGGAACCGGTGGTGCCGAGGTCGAGCGCCTGGACGACCGGCGCGGTGACGGCGAAGGTGAGCACGCCGACGACGAACCCGGCGAGGCTCCACGCCAGGTCGCGCCACCCGGTCCGGCGGACGCCGACGGAGCGGAGCGGCCGGCGCTCCCACCACAGAACGAGCGCGACGAGGACGGCGGCGTGGAGCCAGTCGAGGCCGAGGCTGGCCGCGCCGGCGGCGAACCCCTCCAGCGAGACGGCGGTCTCCAGGAGCGCGTCGAGCAGCACGGGACCGACGAGCGCGAACGCGACGCCGGTGAGCGTCGGCCAGAGGGGCGGTGCGTCCCCGCGAACGTCCCATCCGGTGAACAGGTCCGACATGGTGGCGAATCGTCGTGGGCGGGTTGTCGGTGTTTCGGTTCCGTGGCGGGTCGAACACAACCTCTAAACTCGCCGACCACCAACCCGCGAGCGATGGAGGACGGCCAGGCGTTCGCGCGGGCGGCGTGGGTGAACGTCGTCGGCAACCTCGCCAAGATCGTGGTGGAGGGTGGGGTCGGGCTGGCGTTCGGGAGCCTCGCGCTCGTCGCGGACGCGGCGCACTCGCTCGCGGACCTGCTGGCGAGCGTCGTGGTGCTGGTGTGGGGTCGGCTCTCGTATCGCGGCCCGGACGACACCCACCCGCACGGCCACGAGCGCATCGAGCCGCTGACGGCGCTGTTCGTCGGCGCGACGCTGGTCGCGCTCGCCGCGAAGCTGTTCTACGACACGGCGACCGCGCTGCTCGCCGGGCCGACGGTGGAGTTCAGCCCAATGCTCGTCGGCGGCCTCGGGTTCGCGGTGACGAGCATGCTCGTCGTCTACTGGTACACGCAGCGGGTCAACGCCAGCCTGGAGTCGCCGGGCCTCGACGCGCTCGCCAGGGACTGCCTCAACGACATCTACACGTCGATGGCGGCGGTCGTCGGCGTGTTCGGGGTCGCGGCAGGCTACCCGGTGCTCGACCCGGTCGCGGGCGGACTGGTGAGCCTGCTCGTGCTGAAGCAGGGCGTCGACATCGGCCGGGAGAACGTCGACTACCTCGTCGGGAGCGCGCCGCCCCCGGAGGACCGCGAGCGCATCCTCGACGCGATCAGGGAGCATCCCGAGGTCCGCGGCGTCCACGACTTCACCGCGCACTACGAGGGGAAGACGATAGAGGTCGAGTTCCACGCCGAGATCGACGGTGACTACACGCTCAGGGAGGCCCACGACGTGGAGACCGGCATCCGCAACCGGGTGCTCGCGCTCCCCGAGGTCGGCGACGTCCACGTCCACCTCGACCCGGCGGGCCTCGGGGAGTGGAAGGACGCCGACGAGTCCCCGGAGCCAGGCGCGTCGACGCCGGGTGCGGGCCGCGACGAGTAGGACTACACCGCGACCGGTTCGCCGTCCCTGTACACCTCGCGCACGTCCCGGAGCGCCGAGACGTCGGCGAGCGGGTCGCCGTCGAGCACGACGAGGTCGGCGCGGTTGCCCGCCTCGACGCTCCCCACGTCGTCGTCGGGGACGGTGCGCGCGGCGACGCTCGTGCCGGCCTTGATGGCGTCCATCTCCGACATGCCCACCTCCTCGACGAACAGCTCGGCTTCGAGCGCGTTCTCGCCGTGGGGCACGAGGTCGGGGCCGATGAAGTCGGTGCCGAGCGCGACCGGGACGCCCTCGTCGTACGCGCGCTCGACGGCGTCGTAGTGCGCCTCGCTCGCGGCGCGAGCCTTCCGGAGCCCCCACTCGGGGACGCCGTGCTCCTCGCCGAGCGTGACGATGCGGTGCATGATGGCGAGCGTCGGCACGAACGTCGCGCCGGTCTCGTGGAACAGGTCGAAGCACTCGTCGTCGACGTGGAAGCCGTGCTCGATGGTGTCGACGCCGTTCCGGAGCGCGGCCGCGATGCCGGCCGCACCCTGCGCGTGGCTGGCGACGGGAATGCCGACGCGGTGGGCCTCCTCCGTCATCGCCGCTATCTCGTCGTCCGTGAACTGGCTCTGGTGTGGTTCGTCCTTCTCCGAGAGCACGCCGCCGGTCGTCATGATCTTCAGGCAGTCGACGCCCTCGCGGATCTGCTTGCGCGCCGCCTTCCGGCACTCCGCCGGGCCGTCCGCGAGCACGGAGATGCCGGCGTCGGGGTTGCTCGCCCAGTCGTGGGGGAGCATGTGGAGGTCGCCGTGGCCGGCGGTCTGTGAGATGCCCCGGCCGCTGGTGTAGACGCGCGGCCCCGGGACCTCGCCGGCGGCGACGGCGTCGCGCAGGGCGACGCCGGTCGCGCTCCCCACGTCGCGGACGCTCGTGAACCCGGCGGCGACGAGGTCGCGGAGGTCCGCCGTCGCCCGCACCGCGCCGAGTTCGGTGGCGTCCGTCACCCAGTCCATCGGGTTCATCGAGCGCCCGCCCGTGAGGTGGAGGTGGGCGTCGATGAGGCCCGGGATCACGGTCGCGTCCGGGTACGCGACGCGGTCGGCGTCGTCGGGGGCCGCGACCGCCTCGCGGTCGCCGGCCTCGGCCACGCGTCCGTCCTCGACGACGACGCGAGCGTCCGAGATGGGATCGTCCGCGCGACCGTCGACGAGCATGCCACAGTCGATGACTCTCATGTCGATTGTGGGACGGTAGCACGCCACCATAGAACTGGCGGAAGGCGAACCCGGCGTAGCGGCCGGCCTTCATAAGTGTACTAGTTTGTAATGAATTGTAGTTTCTTGTAATCTTTAAGTGGTTTATGAACTCTCCTTCGACGAAACGTACTCCCCGGCGCGCGCCCTACGACCGCCGATGACCGACGAGGACGCCCGCGAGCGAGTCCGCGACCTCCACGCGCACCTCGACGCGACCGCCGAACTCCCCGTCGACCCCCGGGCGAGCACCTGGCTCGGCGAGGCCGAGGCGGTCGCGCGCGACGCCGTCGGCGACGACGTGCCCGACGCCGTCGTCCGGAAGCGCATCGCCCAGGTCCGCGACCTGCTGGCGAGCGTGGACGGCACCGGCAACGACGAGGCCGACGAGCGAGTTGCGGCTGCCCGCGAGACTGCGTACGAGATTCTGGACGAACTGGACGGTGACGAGGGGTAGATGGGTACCGTTTAGCTTGGTCGGCCAGCCGACGGCGATAGCCGGTCGGAAAACTGCCGGCCTGGCGGACTGAAAGGGCGAGCGCTCTGCGGGAAGCCCGGCGACGCAAGGACCGCAGCCGAACGAGCGAAGCGAGTGAGGTGAGGACCGCAGCGAGCCGCGCGACCGCAGACCGCGAGGGCTTTCGGGCGCTCATTTGTGTGCGTAGTCCTCCAAGCTGGAGTCTCGACAGCTCTGGCGTCCTGCGAGCCTTGCAAAATGAGGAAGGGAACGTCCAGTAGCGCGCAACGAAGCGCCTGACGGGAGCATACGAGAGCGTTCGGAGGCGACGTCTCCGTTCCACCCTAGCCGGACAGCGCCTAAGGCGGTCGGGACCGAACCCCGGGTATGGCCAGCGTAGCAGTCACCGGTGCTGCGGGCAGCGTGGGCCGGGTCGCGCTCGACGCGCTCGACGAACACGACGTGACGGCGCTCACGCACCGCGAGCACGACGACCTGGAGAGCGAGATCCTGGACGTGACGGACCGCGAGGAGACGGCGGACGCGATGGCGGGCCACGACGCGGTCGTCCACCTCGCGGCGAACCCGTCGCCGGAGGCCGAGTGGGACGCGGTCACCGGGCCGAACGTCGAGGGCGTGTTCAACGTCTACGAGGCGGCGCGCGCGAGCAGCGTCGAGCGCGTGGTGTTCGCGTCCACGAACCACGTCGTCGCGGGCTACAACCACTCCGACTCCGCGGAGGTGGAGTCGATGCGCGCTGACGCCCGCGCCGTCCACCCCGACGACCCGCCGCGTCCCGACTCCTACTACGGCGTCACGAAGGTGGCGGGCGAGGCTTTCGGGACGTACTACGCGGACCGCCACGACCTCGCGGTCGTCAACCTCCGCATCGGCTGGCTGCTGGACCGCGACGAACTCCGCGAGGTCGACGAGACCGCCGACGAGGACCGCGCGCGGTTCGCGCGGGCGATGTGGCTCAGCCCCCGGGACTGCCGCGACGCCATCCGGCGGTCCGTCGAGGCCGACCTCCGCGAGAGCCCGACGACCGTCCACGTCGTCTCGCGGAACGACGAGCGCACGCTCGCCATCGCGGAGACCCAGCGTGCGCTCGGCTACCGGCCGCGCGACGACGCCGCGGAGGCGCTATCGTAGCGCCACGTCGCCGAGCCGGAGCGCCATCGGCTCGGGGTCGGGGTGGCGCTCGCCCGTCACCGCGCCGAGGTAGAGCGCGGAGTTGAGCAGCCCGACGTGGCTGAACCCCTGCGGGAAGTTGCCGAGCAGCGAGCCGTCGTCGGGGTCGGCCTCCTCCGCGAGCAGGCCGAGGTCGTTGGCGTAGCCCGTGACCTCCCGTAGCGTGTCGCGCGCCCGCTCGACGCGGCCGCCGAGCGCGAGCGCGTCGACGAGCCAGAACGAGCACCAGAGGAACGCGCCCTCGCCGCCGGGGAGGCCGTCGTCGCCCGTGTAGCGCCGCACCAGTCCGTCGGAACCGAGTTCGGCCTCGACGGTATCGACGGTGCTTCGCACGCGGTCGTCGTCGAACGGCAGGAAGCCGACGACGGGCAGGAGGAGCGCGGTGGCGTCGAGGTGGTCGCCGTCGAGCGTGCGGACGAAGCTGGCGCGGTCGGCGTCGTAGCCGCGATCCAGCACGGTCTCGCGGATGGCCGACTGCTCCGCCTTCCACCGGTCGGTCGGCGCGTCGAACTCGAAGCGGTCGGCGAGTTCCAGCCCGCGGTCGAGCGCCACCCAGCACATCACCTTGGAGAACACGAACTGCCGGGGCTCGGTCCGTACCTCCCAGATGCCGGACCCCGGTTCGGTCCACGCGTCGGCGGCGTGGTCCACGACGCCGCAGACGTTCGCCCAGTCGTCCGTCGAGAGCGTCGCGCCGCACTCCACCGCCTCGTCCACCGCGAGCACCAGTTCGCCGTAGTTGTCGAGCTGGGTCTGCTCGTGCGCGCCGTTGCCGACGCGGACGGGCGCGGAGCCCCGGTAACCCTCCAGGTGGTCGAGCGTGCGCTCCGCGAGGTCGCGCCGCCCGTGCAGGCCGTAGACGGGCTGGAGCGACGCGGGGTCGTCGGCGTCGCACAGCCCCAGGAACCAGTCCACGTACGCCTCGGCCTCGAAGCCGTGCCCGAGGTTGGCGAGCGCGGCCACTGTGAACGCGGCGTCGCGCAGCCAGTTGTACCGGTAGTCCCAGTTGCGGACACCGCCGATCGATTCGGGAAGCGACGTGGTGGGCGCGGCCGCCACCGCGCCGGTCTCGCGATGGGTGAGGAGCTTCAGCGCGAGTTCCGACCGCACCACCTCGTCGTGGTACTCGCCCGCGAACCGGCAGGGGCCGCCGCCGGACGAACGTAGTGAGTCCGACGAGCCGTCCGCTCGTTTCCGCCGGTCGCTCGCGGAGACGCCTTCGCACTCGTGGCCCCAGTCGCGCCAGAACGCGACGGTGTCGTCGAGCGCGCGCTCGCACTCCCGGGTCGACACCTCGCCGCCCTCGTGGCAGACCGAGAACCACTCCACGGTCCCCGCCTCGACGGCGAGCGTCCCGGTCGCCGGACCGTCGCCCGGCCCCGAGCCGTCCGCCGACAGCGCCGCCGGGCTGGTGAGCGCGACGCTGTCCGTGTCGCCCGACGCTCGCATCCCGAACTCGGTCGCCTCCAGTCTCGGATGGTCGCGCGCGTAGTCGAATCGCGGGTCGAACGTCACCGACAGCTCCACCGCCCCCTCGATGCACTCGACCCGCCGGTGGATGCCGCGCCGGTCGCTCGTGATCTCGCCGCGCACCGGCATGATGTCCGTCACCTCGACCGTCCCCGACGCCGTCTCGAACGTCGAGACGAGGACGTTCGTGTGGTCGAGGTAGCGGCGGGACGCCTCGAACGACGCCGCCGGCCGCACGGCGAACCGGCCGCCGCGCTCCGCGTCCAGAACCGCCGCGAACGTGCTCGGCGACTCCACGTGCGGCAGGCACAGCCAGTCCACCGACCCCCGACGGCTCACCAGCGCCACCGTCTCCAGGTTCCCGACCACCCCGTAGTCGGCTATCGGCAGGTAGTCGCCCGACTCACCGTCGCTCGCCTCGGTGTTGTCCCCCGTCACGAGTTGCTCTGCTGCGTCTACGCGGGCGGCTCACTCGAAACCCCGGGTCGCGTTCACCGTGTTCGCCGGTCATCCTACCTGTCCCTGGTCGCACATGTGCTCCAGCAGCGCCTCCCGCGTCTCGAACGTCCGGCCGCACGCCTCGCACCGGTACTCGCTCTCTTCCTCGTCCGTCGACGCCGTGTTCTCTCCCATGGGCGGTGGTTCGCCCCGGAGCCGGATGACTGTTCGGCCGCAGTGTCGAACGCGTCGTCCCGCGCACCTCTCACTCCCGTCGTTCGTCCGGCTCCCGTCACCCGTCCAGCTTCGCCTTCGCGGCGCGGAACAGTCCGTCGAGGATCTCGGGGGTCGTCGGGTGGTACGCGCGGTCCGGCACCTCGCGCACGTCGAGTTCCATCTCGACTATCACCTGCATCGTCTTCGCCATCACGTCGGCGTGGTAGTGGAGACCCTGGTAGCCGAGGACGGTGCCGTCGTCGGCGTCCACGACGAGCCTGGCGAGGCCCTCCGGGGCGTCTTTCGCGGCGAAGACGCCGTCGTCGCTGGCCTCGCGGGTGACCGCAACGTAGTCGCAGTCGGCGTCGTCGGCGCTCGCCTCGGTGTGGCCGACGCGGGCGTACGGGTAGACGCCCGCGCCGGAGAACAGGACGCGGTGGTGGACGTTTCGGTGCTCGCGGAGGTCGTCGCCGCGCGCGTGCCGGCGGACGTTGCGCGCGGCGGTCACGGCCTGCTCCTTGGCGACGTGGAGGACCGGCTCCCTGCCGTTGGCGTCGCCCGCGACGAACACGCGGTCGTGGTCGTGGACCTGCATGGTGTCGGCGACCCAGCCCGGCTCCGGCTCGACGCCGCCGGCGTCGAGGTTGAGGCCGTCGAGGTTCGGCCGGCGGCCGGTGAACAGGAAGAGGCCGTCGGCCTCGACGGCGTCGCCGAACTCGCGGCCGTCCTCGTCCTCGCGCTCGACGTGGAGGCGGACGCCGCCGTCCTCGGTCGGCTCGACGGACTGCTCGGAGGTGTTCGTGAGGATCTCGACGCCGAACTCGTCGCGGTAGCAGTCGAGGAGCGCGTCGCCGAACGCGGGGCCGGCCTCGTCGAGGGGGCGGGCGTCGTGCTCGATCACGGTGAGGTCCATGCCGGCCTCGGAGAGGTACGGGACGAGTTCGAGGCCGACGTAACCGAGACCCATGACGACGCCGGAGTCCGGGAGCGAGGTAGCGTCGAGCACGTCCGCGCTCGACAGGTAGTCCACGTCCCCGAGACCGTCGAGGTCGGGAACGTCGAGCGTGGAGCCGGTGGCGACGAGCACGTAGTCGGGTTCGAGGCTGCGGCCGGCGACCGCCAGCGTGCGGTCGTCCGTGAAGCGCGCGGTGTCCCGCAGGAGTTCGACGCCGTCCTCCTCGGCGAACGTCTCGACCGCACTCCGGCGGTGTGCCGCCCAGTTCCGGGTGTGGTCGTTCTTCGTGGCGACGACCTCGCCGAGGTCGAGGTCGTGGGGGCTGCCGTCGAGTCGACCGTCGCTCCGCGCCCGGTAGCGGTGGGCGGCCGCCGACAGCACCTCCTTCGACGGCATGCAGCCGCGGAGGATGCAGAGGCCGCCGCCGGGCTGGCCGTCGTCGATCAGCGTGAGTTCGACGTCCGGAGCGTCTGCGAGTTCGCGGGCGGCGGCCGCCCCCGCGCTCCCGTACGCGCCGACGATGGCGACGTGCGTGGTCATACGCTAGCCTGTGTGGCGAGCGCGGTTAAAGCCGGGCCGTGACGCGGCCGGTCGCGGCGCGTGCGCGAGCGTCGGCCCGGCACATCGAGTTACCCTCCTGAACCCGGTAACGACGGGTAACGTTAAGGTGTCGGCAGTCGAACACCCGCGCATGTCGAGCGACGAGGCGGAGCGCGTCGGGGTGTGGTGTGCCGGCAAGGACTGGTGTCCCATCACGGCCACCGCGAGCCTCATCGGGAAGAAGTGGCACCCCGTCATCCTCCACCGCCTCCTGAAGGACGGCCCGCTCGGGTTCAACGCGCTCAAGGCGGATGTCGACGGCATCTCCAGCAAGGTGCTCTCCGACAGCCTCGACGACCTGGAGACGAAGACGCTCGTCGAGCGCTCCGTCGTCAGCGAGAAGCCGTTTCGCGTCGAGTACTCGCTCACCGAGCGCGGCGAGTCGCTCCGCCCGCTCATCACGGAGATGCGCGACTGGGGGCGGGAGCACCTGATGTCCGCGGAGGACCCCGACCAGTCAGTCGCGTAGCGTTCGCCCGACCGCTCAGTCGGAGAGCGGCTCGTCCGGCCGGGGACAGTCGTACGTGTCCCGCACCGTGTCCGCCAGGAGCGACCCCTTCTCCAGCACCACGTACACCAGTACGTACTGGTGGGTGGCCGGCCGGAACACGAACACCTCGTGCGGCTCCGCGGACTCCTCGCCCGCGCGCTCCACGAGCGGGTCGAGCGGGCGCGCACCCGACCGGAACTCCGCGAACACGTCGCGCTCGCCGGGCTGCTCGGCGAACGCGTACACCGCGCCGTTCGGCCGGCGGTCCGCGTCGTACGTCACCCGCGAGTTCACGCCGAGCCCCTCGCGCCGCGCCTCCTCCATCGCGTCCAGGGCGTCCTCGAACAGTCCGGAGACGCCCTCCCGGAAGGAGAACAGCGTCGGCGTCACCACGGTCACGTCCTCGAACCGCGCCTCGCCGTCCGTCCACGCGAGCGTCGCCGACACCACGTAGCCCGGTCGGAGACCCGCGACCCGGTCGGCGAGCGCGCCCTCGTACCCGCCGGTCTCTACCTCCGTCGGCTCGAACCCGTCGCGGTCCACGAGCGTCACCGGCGACCCCCGGCGCGGGTCGCCGAGGACGCGGAACTCGCCGGTCGTCGTCGTCCTCATCGCCCGACGTTACGCGCCCACCCCTACAAAAGCCCGGTCACTCCACCAGACGCGACGCGTCGGGGGCGTCGGCGGTGTCCACCCACACCGTCTTCCGGTTCAGGAACTCGCGGATCCCCATGCGCGAGAGCTCGCGGCCGTAACCCGAGTCCTTCACGCCGCCGAACGGGAGTCTGGGGTCGGATTTGACGAGTTCGTTCACGAACACGCAGCCGGCGTCGATCTCGCGCGCCAGGCGCTCGCCGCGCTCGCGGTCGTCGGTCCAGATCGACGCGCCGAGGCCGAACCGGATGTCGTTCGCCTTCGCCACGGCCGCCCGCTCGTCCGGCACCTCGTAGATCGCGGCCGCCGGCCCGAACACCTCCTCGGTGTCGACGGGGCAGCCCTCCGGCACGTCCGCGAGGATCGTCGGCGGGTAGAACGCGCCGTCGCGGTCGAGCGGCTCGCCGCCCGTCAGCACCGTCGCGCCCGCGTCGACGCTCGCCGACACCTGCTCGTGCGTGTCCGCCAGGAGATCGGGGCGGGCCTGCGGCCCGACGTCGGTGTCCTCGTCCGTCGGGTCGCCGACCGTCAGCGACTCGACCTCGGTCACGAACCGGTCGAGGAACTCGTCGTAGACGGCCTCGTGGACGACGAACCGCTTTCCCGCGATGCAGGACTGCCCGCCGTTCTGGTTGCGCGCCCACGCCCCGGTCTCGGCGGCGGCGTCGAGGTCCGCGTCGTCGAGAACGACGAACGGGTCGCTCCCGCCGAGTTCCAGCACCGTCCTCTTCAGTTCACGGCCCGCGGCCTCCCCGACCGCGCGGCCCGCGCGGTCGCTACCGGTCAGCGTCGCGGCCCGCACGCGGTCGTCCTGGATGACGCTCTCCACCTGGTCCGAGCCGATCAGCAGGCTCGCGAACGCGCCCTCGGGGTAGCCCGCCTCCCGGAACACGTCCTCGATGGCGAGCGCACAGCCCGGGACGTTCGACGCGTGCTTCAGGAGGCCGACGTTGCCCGCCGCCAGCCCCGGCGCGGCGAACCGGAACACCTGCCAGAAGGGGAAGTTCCACGGCATCACCGCCAGCACCGGCCCGAGCGGCTCGTAGGACACCTTGGCGCGCACGCCCGGCTCCGACGCCATCACCTCGTCCTGGAGGAACTCGCCCGCGTGCTCCGCGTAGTACTCGCAGACCCACGCGCACTTCTCCACCTCCGCCCGCGACTGCGCGATGGGCTTGCCCATCTCCGTCGTCATCGTCTCCGCGTACTCGTCGACGTTCGACCGCAGCACCTCGGCCGCCGCCGCGAGCAGCGACGCCCGCTCCTCGACGGGTCGGTCGCGCCACCCCTCGAACGTCTCCGCCGCGCGCGCCAGTCGCTCCTCCACGTCGTCCGGCCCGTGTTCGTCGTACTCCGCCACGACCTCGCCGGTCGCCGGGTTCACGCTCTCCATGAATCAACCAACGGCGCGCGGGTCAATGAGTGTGGTGCCGACGGCACGACGGCGTCCGGCTTCGGAGGCGTCGACGCGACAGTCGTTCGCCACCATCCTGCCGGCTGACCGTTGCCCGGTCGCCCGGCTTATGAACATCTTGAAGGTTACAAATAATGACAAAAACTTACATTTTATTACACTTATGTACTTTATGAGAGGCGCGTCGGTTCGGCGGCGGTCGGAATCGCCCGCGTCGGTGCCGACGTCACCGCGACACGTCCGGCCCCCACGACGGCATCGCCGCCGGGTCGTCGGCCGGGAACAGCCCGCCGCCGTAGTCGAGGATCTTCGGCTCGCCGTCGACCAGCCCGAGGTTGTGCTTCCAGTTGGCGTCCTCGCACGCCCACCCCGCGTTCGACAGCCCCGCCCACAGCCACGTCGTCTCCGCGCTCGTGAGTTCGCGCTCCGCCCGGGGCATGAGTTCCCAGCCGATGTCCTCGTCGAGCACCGGCGCGAGGAAGGGTCGTGCCTCGTCGGGCGCGTCGGCCCACGTCCGGGCCTCCCGGCGGCATTCGTACGCGCCGAGGAGCCGCGTCGGGATCTTCACGACCACGTCGGCGGGCTCCGTGAGGTACTCCGGGTCCGGCACGTAGATGTCGCGGCTGAGCCCCGACGCGATGCGTTCGAAGCCCCGGTCGGCCGCCAGCGCGACGCACTCCTCCTTCGACGCGTACCTCCGCTCGATGTCCACCTCGACGTAGCAGTCCGCGATAGTCCACGCGACCTCGCGCCCGCGGTCGGTCAGCGTACACCCCTCCATCGTCGACGGCGAGGGGAGCCGGACGGTTAAATTACGCGCATAGCCGAGCGCGAGCGCTTCTTCTCCCCGTTCTCTCGCTACCCTGTCGGGTCGAGGAAGTCGGCGCGGCCGTAGTCCACGACCACGGGATCGCCGTCGACCCGGCCGTACTGCGCGGGCTTCGTCACGTCCTCGCCCACCCAGCCCGCGTCGCCGAGCGCGAACTCCACTTCGCGGCGCTCCGCCTCGGTCAGGTCGCGCTCCGCCCCCGGCATCAGTACCCACCCGTAGCCCGGGTCGTAGTCGAGCACGGGTGCGAACAGGTGGCGCGCGCCGTCCGGCATCTCGCGCCACCACGCCACCTCGCACCGGTTCTCGTAGTAGCCGTTCAGCGAGTACGCGACCTTCAGCGTGCAGGCGCGGTCGCCGTCGACGAGTCGGCCGGGCAGCCGGTACGCCCGGCGCTTGTGGCCGGCGTCGATGACGTCGAGACCGTGGCTCGTGGCGACGGCCTCGCAGTCGTCCCGCCGGTCGAACGCTCGCTCCACCTCCACGTCGAAGTGACACGCCGCGACGCGGTCGGCGACCGCTCGTCCCCGGGGCGTGAGTCGGACATCCTCCACCCGACCACCTACGGTCGGCCGGCGAAAAACGCTGCCGCCCGTCGCGTTTCCTGGATGCCGTCGTGCGTTTCTCGCGCCCTGATGGGCCGCCGCTCCGTCCCTGGCGTCCGTATCGGCCGGTAGCACGGGCTTACGCCTCCACGTCGGCGAAAGTAGAAGGAAATTGAACCTTATCGAACCGGTCGGGTCACTTCGAGGCGTCCCCTCGGCAGGGAGAGACGTACTCGCTCGCCCGAACGCTAACTAGGACTTCCCACCTGTAACTCCGTGGAGTGAAACGGTTTGCGTCCTTTTTGCTTCTCACCCATGGAGTAGCGAAGCGTATGCATTCTTCAGAGGCACGGGTCGGGCGACGACGACTCCTTCGGGCGATGGGTGGGGTGGGTGCGGCGGCGTTCGCTGGCACGGGCACCGCACGGGAGTCGATGGAACGGGACGCGTCGAACGCGGGACGGTCGAGCGTCCAGGGGCAGCCGGCCGACGGGGAGTTCACGGCCCAGATCAGCATCACGAATCCCGACGTCAACTTCAACGAGTTCAACTTCGCCAACTACTCGTGGACGCTCACCGACCACCTGATGGACCCGCTCGCCATCTACAACGGCCGCACGGACGAGTGGCGGCCGGTCCTCGCCGAGGACTGGACGCTCGGCGACGGCAGCCTCGAGATGACGCTCCGCGACGGCTACCACTGGCACGGCACGGGCGAGCCGCTCACCGCGCAGGACGCCGCGCGGTCGTTCTGGCTGGAGATACGGATGGACTGGTCCATCACGGAGTACGCCACCGACGTGCGGGCGGCCGACGACCGCACCGTCGTCTTCGACCTCCGCGAGAGCCTCAACCGAAGCGTCCTCGAACACGAACTCCTCGGCGGCACCTGGGTCAACAAGCCGCCGCACGTTTACGGCGACTGGATCCAGCGGTTCGAGCAGGCCGAGGACGAGGAGGAGACGGCGAGTGTCCGCGAGGAGCTGGCGGGATGGACGCTGAACGAGCCGTTCGGCTACGGGCCGTTCAGCGTCACGAACATGAACGAGCAGCGGATGGAGATGGAGCCGTTCGACGGTCACCCGGCGAGCGACGCCATCAACTTCGACTCGTACGCGTTCGAGTACATCGGCGGCGGCAACAACACGGTGTGGCAGGCGATGCGGGCGAACACCGTCGACGCCGTCCCGAGCGTGTTCGCACCACAGCAGATCGTCGACGGGCTGCCCGACAACTGGCAGATGACGGTGCATCCGTCGTACGACGGCTACGGCGTCGCGTTCGACCACGAGCATCCCGACCTCGGCAACCGCCAGGTGCGACGGGCCATCGCCCACGCCATCGACCGCGAGCAGGTCGCCGGGAACGTCGGCGAGAACGTCATGTCGCCGGTCGAGGTCGTGGACGGGCTCGCGCCCGACGTGTCCGACCAGTGGTTCGGCGACTGGACGAGCAACCTGGACGCCTACGAGTACGACTCGGAGCGGGCGACCGAACTCATGCGCGAGGCCGGCTACCAGAAGCAGGGGCAGTTCTGGCGCGGCCCGGGCGGCCGGCTCCAGCTCACGTTCGTCGCGCCCGCCGGCTGGAGCGACTGGGTCACCGCCGCCCAGACCATCAACAGCCAGCTCAAGGGGTTCGGCATCAACACCCGGCTCAACACCATCGAGGCCGGCACGTACAACAGCCAGACGCTGTCGAGCGGCCAGTGGGACCTCGCCTCCTACGGCTGGGGCGGCGGCCCGTACCCGCTGTTCTCCTACCAGCAGCTCTGGGAGGAGGAGGACTACCAGAACCTCAACTACCCGAGGGAGGTCGAGGTGCCGGCGATGGAGGGCTCCGGCACCACCACCGTCGCCCTCCCCGACCTCCTGGAGCGCATCCGGCTCGACGGCTCGAACGACGAGCAGGGGTTCCGGCAGCTCGCGTGGGTGTGGAACCAGGACCTCCCGATGCTCCAGGTCGGGGCCGGGAACACGCAGTCGTTCATCACGACCGACGACTGGGACGTCCCCGCGGCGGACGCCGACGTGATGGCGTACAGCCCGCCCGCGATATTCCTGCCGAAGTTCGGCGAACTCCAGGCGAAGACGGGGTGACCACCGCGTTCCCTTCGACATGGACACGAAATACCTGCTCGAACGGTCGTTCCAGGCCGTCTCGTCGCTGTTCGTCGTGGTGACGCTCGCGTTCGTGCTGCTGCACATGCTGCCGGGCGGCCCGAAGACGTACCTCCGGAACGTGCTCACCCGGACCACCGACATGTCCGAGGCCGAGATAGACAGCATGGTGAGCGTCTACCTCAACTTCCGACCGGACGCGCCGCTCCACGAGCAGTACGTCGAGTACATGACGAACCTGCTCCACGGCGACCTCGGCCACTCCATCTGGTTCCAGCAGCCGGTCGCGGAGATCCTCGCGGAGGCGTTGCCGTGGACCGTCTTCCTGAGTTCTGTGGCGCTGTTCATCACGTTCGTCGTCGGCATCACCCTCGGCGCGTTCATGGCGTACCGGGAGGGCAGCCTGTTCGACGTGAGCCTCACCGTCTACTCGGTGGTGCTCACGTCCATCCCGTACTACGTACTCGCCATCGTGCTCCTCTACGTGCTCGCGTACCAGTACCCCGTCTTCCCGACGGGCGGCCGGACGACGCCCGGCACGACGGCTGGGTTGAACTGGCCGTTCGTCGCCGGGGTGCTGGAGCACGCGGCGCTCCCGCTCGCCTCGATGATCATCCCGGGGCTGGTGGCGCTCGGGATGCGCGGGAACGCCATCCGCGTGCTCGGCGAGGACTACCTCCGGGTGGCGCGGCTCCGCGGCCTCTCCGATTCGCGCATCGCCACGCGCTACGTCGCGCGCAACGCGTTCCTGCCGATGTACACCAGCCTGCTGGCGTCGCTCGGATCACTGTTCGGCGGCTCCATCATCCTGGAGCAGATCTTCCAGTACCCGGGCGTCGGCTACTACACGTTCCAGGCGCTCCAGGCGCGGGACTACCCGCTGATGATGGGCGGGTTCATGCTCATCACGGTCGCGGTCATCCTCGGCGTGTTCGTCGCGGACCTGACCTACGGCTGGATCGACCCGCGAGCGTCCACGGGAGGTGAGGGACATGAGACGTACTGACGACGGGAGCGACGATCAGGGCGAACAGTTCGACGGGACGACCGCGGACGGCGGTGAGCGCGGCGACGCGCGAGCCTCGTCAGGCGGGACGCCTGACGGCGGAAGAGTCGTCGACGGCCCGTACGAGGGCGACTCGCCGAGCGAGGCGATCGCGGAGGGCGACGCGCCGTCGCGCACCGAGCGCTACAAGCGGTTCGCCGACGAGTACGTCGCGGCTCCGATGCGGGTGCTGTGGAGCGACTGGCGGTCGCGCGTCGGCCTGATCGTCGTCGCCGGGTTCCTGCTGATGGGGACGCTCGGCGTCGTCCTGGTTCCGGTCCCCGAGATGAACGCGGGACCGCGGTACGTCGCGCCGTTCACGTCGTGGCGGTACCCGCTCGGCACCGACTCGTTCGGCAAGGGCGTGTTCGCACAGATCGTCCACGCGACGCCCGCAATGTTGAAGATGATCCTCGCGGGCGCGCTGTTCGGCACGTCGCTCGGCACCGCCATCGGCCTCACGGCCGGCTACAAGGGTGGCCGCGTGGACCGCGCGCTGATGTGGTTCACGGACGTGATGATGACGCTGCCCGGACTGCCGCTCGTCATCGTGCTGGCGGCGGTGTTCCTGCCGAAGAACCCGTTCGCGGTCGGCGTGCTGCTCACCATCAACGACTGGGCCGGCCTGTCGCGGTCGGTGCGCTCGCAGGTGCTGACGCTCCGTGACGAGTCGTACGTCGAGGCCTCCAGGGTGCTCGGCGTCTCGACGCCCGCCATCCTCTCGAAGGACGTGCTTCCGAACCTGATGCCGTACGTCTCCGTGAACTTCGTGGGGATGGCGCGCACCGTCATCTTCGAGTCCGTCGGGCTGTACTTCCTCGGCGTCCTGCCGTTCACGACGCTCAACTGGGGCGTGATGATGAACCTCGCGTACTCGACGGGCGGGTCGCTGTACACGCTCGATACCGCCCACTGGCTGTTCTTCCCGATGCTCGCCATCACGCTGCTCTCCCTGGCCTTCATCCTGCTCGCCCAGGGGGCGGACCGGATATTCAACCCGCGAATCCGCGCCCGCCACGCGTCGCGGCGCGCGGGCGACGACGAGGGCGAGCCCGGCGATCGGCCGACCGGCCCCGGCATCACGGAGGGGATCAGGCAGTGAGCAAGCCGGAACGCAACACCTCGACTGCGACCGACGTCGAATCGGTGGCCGACGCGACCCGCGCCGACCGCGACGTGGTGCTCGAACTCGACGGCGTGAACGTCACGTACGACATGGACCGCGGCGAGGCGCGCGTGCTGGACGACGTGTCCATCGACGTGCGCCGCCGGGAGATCCTCGGCGTCGTCGGCGAGAGCGGCAGCGGCAAGTCGATGTTCGCGTCGTCGCTGCTCGATGCCGTGCCGAAGCCCGGTCGGTTGTCGGGGAAGATCACGTACCATCCGCGCGACGGCGACCCCGTCGACGTGCTCGACCTCTCGACGGCGGACCTCCACGACTACCGGTGGGAGGAGGTGTCGATGGTGTTCCAGGGCGCGATGAGTTCGTTCAACCCGACGATGACCGTCGGCGGTCACTTCGCGGAGACCCTGGACGCTCACGACTACGATCGCGACGCGGGGATGGAGCGCGCCCGCTCACTACTCGGCGACCTCTACCTCGAAGCCGACCGGGTGCTCGGCTCGTACCCGCACGAACTCTCGGGCGGGATGAAGCAGCGCGCGCTCGTCGCGCTCAGCCTCGTACTCGACCCGGAGGTGCTGGTGATGGACGAGCCGACCGCCGCGCTCGATTTGCTGATGCAGCGTTCCATCCTGAGCCTCGTGCGGTCGCTCCAGGAGAAGTACGATCTGACCGTCGTGTTCATCACCCACGACCTGCCCCTGGTCGCGGGCCTCGCCGACCGACTCGCCGTGATGTACGCGTTCCGGTTCGTGGAGGTGGGCCCCGCGGACGACGTGGTCACGGACGCCGCCCACCCGTACACCCGGTCGCTGCTGAAGGCCGCGCCGAGCCTCGACGCACCGCTCTCCGAGATGCGGCCGGTCGAGGGGGAGAGCCCCGACCCCGTGAACGTGCCGTCCGGCTGCCCGTACCACCCGCGGTGCCCGCTGGCGACCGAGATCTGCGAGGAGGCCGACCCGGCGCGCGAACCGGTCGGCGACGACCACGGGGCGGCGTGCTACCACTGGGAGCAGGCGGACGACGCCATCCCGTACAGTCTGGAGGGAGAGCCGTGACCGACCCGGTCGTCTCGCTCGACGACGTGCGCGTCCACTTCGACGAGGGCGGGATGATCGACCGGCTGCTCGGCGACCCGAAGCCGGTGCGCGCGGTCGACGGCGTGAGCCTCGACGTCGAGGAGAACGACGTTGTGGCGCTCGTCGGCGAGTCCGGCTGCGGCAAGACCACGCTCGGCAAGACCGCAATCGGCGTCCAGCGCCCCACCTCCGGGACCGTCCACTATCGCGGCCAGGACGTGTGGGACGCCCGCGAGGACCGCGGCGACGTGGAGATCCCGTGGCCCGAGATACGCCGGTCGCTCCAGATCATCCACCAGGACCCGGGGAGTTCGCTCAACCCGAACCGCACGGTGATGGCGAGCCTCGCCGCCCCGCTCAAGCGATGGGAGGACGACCTCTCGACCGTCGAGCGCCGCGAGCGCGTGATGGCGATGCTGGAGCGAGTCGGCGTCACCCCCGCCGCCGACTACGCAGCCCGCTACCCACACCAGCTCTCCGGCGGCGAGAAGCAGCGCGTCGCGCTCGTCCGCGCGCTCCTCATGAACCCCGACCTCATCCTCGCCGACGAGGCCGTGAGCGCGCTCGACGTGAGTCTCCGCGTCGAGATCATGGACCTCCTGCTCGAACTCCAGGACGAGTTCGACACCTCCTACCTGTTCATCAGCCACGACCTCTCGAACGCCCGCTACCTCGCGGAGCAGGCGGGCGGCCGCATCGGCGTGATGTACCTCGGCGAACTCGTGGAGATCGGCCCCGCCGACGAGGTCATATCCGACCCCAGACACCCCTACACCCAGGTGCTCAACTGGGCGACGCCCGAACTCGACCCGTCGGGCGACGACCCCGGCGAGCCACCCATCCGCCGCATCGACGTGCCCGACCCGCGCGACCCGCCGCCGGGCTGCCGGTTCCACACCCGGTGCCCGGAGGCCCGCGAAGCGTGCGTCGCACGGCACCCGGAGCTGTTCGACACCCGATGGAGAGGTCACGAGGCCGCCTGCTTCCGCGTCCTCGACGACCACGAGTACTGGCGGAGCGACCCGCTCCCCGACGAGCGCCCCGGCGACGAGGAGGAGGTGACCGCGGAGGACGACGAGGCGACCGCCGACTGACCCCTCTCAGAACGGGTCCCACCCCGACCGGATGACCATCAGCAGCCCCGCCAGCGTCACCAGCAGTAGTATCCCGCTCGCCACCGTGATGGAGTACGTCGGCGTCCCCGGCTCCACGTACGGCAGCGACAGCGCCAGCAGTCCCAGGAGGACGACACCGAACGCGAACAGCACCGACCACAGCGACCGCATTGGTTCGGGTTCGACCTCCGTCCGGAAGGGTGTTCGGGCGCGTTCGTGCGTACTGTGAGCGTTCGCGTACGTGCGAATCGACTAATATCTCCTGTATCCGCCGTCGCCGCGGGTGTGATTGGGCTGTTCCAGACGGGCGTCCTGCTGTTAGCTGGAGTGCCACCGCATCGAAAGCCCCTGGCGCGCTTCGCGTAGTCGTCTCGAACAAGCGTCCTGCTGTTAGCTGGAGTGCCACCGCATCGAAAGCCCCTGGCGCGCTCGGGTACCCGGGACTCGCTGCGCGCGCCTCCCTCCGGTCGGCGTGCTTGCGTCGTCCAGGGCACGCCGAGCGCGCCAGCCCCTTTCAGTCCCGCCCGCGGTGGCTGGTCGGACAGCCATAGCACGCTGGCTGGCCCACCGGTTGAAGCCGACTAAGAAGCCGTCTGGCTCAGGCCAACCGGAAAACCGACGGGGCGGGACTGAAAGGGGCCGGCCTGTCGGCGAACCCGGGCGACGAAAGCACCGCAGGGAGCGAGTGAGCGAAGCGAACGAGCGACCGAGGCGCGCAGCGAGCCCCGGGAGCCGACAGGCCGGGGGCTTTCGAGCTGTCGACATCCAAGTCACTCGCGGCAGCGCCATCGAAAACTCAAAACCGCCAACTACCGGAAACCCCTAGCTCACTCGGTCGCGATGGTGCCGTACTCGCCCTGGTAGAAGGTCAACGGGTCCGCCTCCCCGTTCCGAACGCCCAGGTCCTCGACGCGGCCGACGTAGATGGTGTGGTCGCCGCCGTCGTAGCTGTGTTCGAGCGAGCAGTCGAGGTACGCGAGGCAGTCGTCGAAGACGGGCGCGCCCGTCGCCTCGCGCACGACGCCGATGCCCTCGAAGGGGTCGTCCATCTCCTCCTGCTGGCCGGCGAAGCGGTTGGAGAGGTGCTCCTGGTCGGCGGTGAGGACGTTGACGGCGTAGTGCTCGGCGTCCGCGACGAGGTCGTGCGTGCGGGTGTCGAGGTCGGCGCAGAACTGGACGAGCGGCGGGTCCAGACTGACGGAGGAGAACGCGTTGACGGTCATGCCGTGGTCGAGGTCGTCGGCGGCGACGGTGACGACCGTGACGCCCGTTGCGAAGTGGCCGAGCACCGGCCGGTACTGGTCCGCGACGCTGTCGGTCATGCCCGAGAGTGGCGGTGCCAGCCTAATAAACGCCGCCGGTCGCGTTCCGCCGCGTCGCCTGGCGGTCCGTTCGCCGCGTTACCTGGCGGGGCCGAGGCCGTGGAACGCGTCGCGGGCGCTGACGTACACCGTGCCGTCGACGGGCGTGACGCCGTAGATGGTCCGGCCGACGGTGTCCTGTATCTGCACCTGCTCGGTGCGGTACGTCCACAGCACGCCGCCGCCGTCGGCGTCGAGCGCGTAGAGGACGCCCCCCTCCGTCGCGTAGACGACGCTGCCGACGCGCGCCACGGGGCTGCCGCGCCAGTGGAGCGTCGCCACTTCCGCCCCGTCGGCGGCGTCGAAGGCGACGACGCCGTCGTCGGTGCCTGCGTACACCAGTCCGTCGGCGACGACCGGCGGGCCGTGCCGGGTCGGGTCCGCCGGGGCGCGCCACCGGACGGTGCCGTCCGCGGCGTCGATAGCCAGGAGTTCGACGCCGTCCTCGCGGTACGCGGTGGTGTAGACGGCGTCGGTCGCGGCGGCGGGCGTCGCCCAGTCGTAGCCGGCGTCGGCGACGACGAACGCCCGCTCGCCGGTCGCGGCGTCGACGGCGTGGAGGCCGTCCCGACTGTTCACGAACACGCGACCGCCCGCGACGGCCGGCGTCGACTTCGATTCGCTTCCCGTGTCGTAGCGCCACCGCTGCTCGCCCGAGGCGGCGTCGAACGCGCGAACGTGCGGTGGGACGCCCCTGTACCCGCCGCTGTTGACGTACACCGTGCCGCCGTGGACGGTCGGGCCGCCCTGGACGCCGTCCATCTCTGGACCGTGCCACAGCACCTCGTCGCGGTCCGCGGCGAGGCAGAACGCTTCGATGAAAGTCGTCACGTAGACGCGGCCGTCGGCGACCGTCGGCGGCGCGTTCACCCCGTACTGGACGAGCCGAGTCGCCGACGTGACCTCGGCGGTCCCGGGATCGCGCCGGGTGAGTGCGGCGTACTCCGCGTCGCGGTCGTGGACGTTGTAGAGCGCTCCATCCGCGACGCTCGCCGGACCGCCGGCGTCGAGCCGCCAGTGTCGCTCGGCGTCCCGGAGACCCGAGCCATCGGGCGCGTAGCCGGTGTTCGCGGCGTCGAACCCGAGCGTCGGCCAGTCGCCGACCGGATCGAGCGCGGGCTCGCCCGGTGGCGTGCGGGTCACGCGCTCGTCCGGCCCGCTCGTCGGCCCGTGCGTCGTCTCGGTGGCGGTCGCGGTCGTCGTGGAGAGGTGAGTCGTTCGGCTCGGCGTCGCCCGGTCGGCCGTACATCCGGCGACGCCGAGCGCACCGACCGCCACCGCGCGGAGACACTGCCGGCGGGAGCGGGGACCGTGCATGCCCGGGAGAGCTATCCGTCGCGGTAAATGTCTTCGGGGACGGACGATCCTACGGGAGCGAGCCGGGGACCGCGGCGAGCGACGCGAGTCCGACGGCGACGCCGAGCGCGAGCAGCGCCCAGTTGGCGAGTCGGCTGCCCGCGGAGCACGCGCCGAGCGACAGCCGGCGGTCGGAGAGCGGCCAGAGCACCGGAACGCCGGCGGGCGTCAGCGCGTCGGCGGCGAGGTGTGCGAGGACGGCGAGCGCGCCGACGCCGAACCCGAGGGAGCGCGCGGTCGCGGGCGGGAGGTCGGGCCGGACGACCGGCAGGAGTTCGGCGGCGGCCGCGGCGGCGGCGATGCCGACGACGACGGCGAACGCGAGGCTGTGCGTCGGGCCGCGGTGCGGGACGAGCGGCAGCCGGAGGTCGACGTCGGGAAGCATCGCCAGGACGACGACGGCCGCGGCACCGACGATGGCGAGTGCGCCGAACCCGACGGCCGCGAGCCACGCCGCGGCGGGCGCGGCGACGGCGAGCGCGACGCCGTAGTGACCGACGCGCTTCACGGGTGGTCGTGCGTCACGTCGGTCACTCCAGCGCACCGCGGACGGCGTCGACCAGGGCGTCCGTGGACGCGTCCGGAGTCACGCTCAGGAACAGGCCCTCGCGGCCGGAGAGCACGCGGACGGCGGTCAGCGCCTCGAACCCGGTCACGAGGAAGTGGACGTCGCCCGCGTAGGGCAGGAGTTCGTCCTGGAACAGCTGGACCTCGGTGAAGTCGAGGTGGACGTAGCCGTGGAGATGCTCGAAATGCTCCTGCATGCGTTCCTCCGAGGGATACATCGCCTCGACCTCGTCGGCGACGTACAGCGTTTCGAACCCGTCGGCGTCGTACTCGACGCACGTCAGCAAGCCGTCGTCGACCGCCGCACGCGCCGCGTCCACGACCGCGTCCGCGTCGAAGCTCGTAACGCCCTCCCGTACCTCACCCTCCGCCTGCGTCTCGTCCGGCATGCGAACGGGATGATACTCCGCCCTCATGAATGTTGGCGTGGCAGAAACGGCGTGACCGGCGAAAAACGGGGCGATTGGCGTATCGTCGCGCTCAGTCCTCGATGGGGATGGACCGGGAGTCGTCGAACTCCTCGGCCACGGGCAGCGACAGTTCGAGCACGCCGTTGCGGTAGGTCGCGTCGATGGCGTCCTCGTCGACGCCCGCGGGCAGCGTCACGCGCTCGTGGACGCGACGGCTACGCGAGAAGCCGTCGGTCTCGACCTCGTGGGCGGCGTCGAGTGCGAGCACGCCGTCGACGACCGAGAGGTCGATCTCCTCGCGCTCGAACCCGGGGAGGTCGGCGTACAGCACGAAGCCGCCGTCGGTCTCGTGGAGGTCGATGGCTACGTCGTTGCGTTCGAAGTCGCCGCGGCCCGCGGGCAGCGCGCCGTTCCAGTCGCTCGCGTTCGGGCGCAGCGACCGGCGCATCTCGTCGAAGCGTCGGTCCATCTCGGCGAACACGCGGTCCATGTCGGCGAACGGGCTACTTCTATCCATCGCGAGTCACCGGTATCCCGTACGCCGCCGGAGGAGATAAAGACAGTAGGATACGTGATAGCAATCGTCCGGTTCGGGGATACGGTTGCTTCCGAGTCGCTCTGCGGGCCTGCTCTGAGTTCCATCTAGGAGACAGATCTCGGCAGCGCGGAGCGGGCCCGGAGTTCGAGACCGGGTTCCGGTGGCACACTCCGGTCGGGCCGACCGGCCGGACCCTATAAACCTTATTAATGTAACAGGTTGTAACTATATGTAATAGAATGTAACCTTCAAGTTGTTTAAAGGGGATCACCGTCTCCCCCGTGTTCGGGACGGCGGCGATCCGGGTGTCGTCTCGTCCGCGTCGGAACCATTACGTACCGTCCCCGGCCACAGTTCGGACATGACCACGCCGTTCGAGCGGCGGACGCGGCGGTGCCAGGACCGGCTGGCGGCGTCGGGCGCGGACGCGGTCGTGCTGTTCCCGAGCCCGAACCTGTACTATCTCTCGGGGTTCGAGGAGGAGCCGATGGAGCGCCACCTGCTGCTGTTCGTGCCGCCGGAGGGCGACCCGACGTTCGTCGCGCCGACGATGTACGACGAGCAGCTACGCGACGAGTCGTGGGTGACGGACGTGCGGACGTGGGACGACGGCGACGACCCGGTGGCGCTCGTCCGCGACGTGGCGGCGGAGCTGGGGCTGGCGGGCGGCCGAGTGCTCGTGGACCGGACGATGTGGGCGCGGTTCACGCAGGACCTCCGCGCCGCGATTCCCGACACCGACTGGGGCCTCGCGGACGAGGTGCTCGCTGACCTCCGCGCCCGGAAGGACGACGCGGAACTCGACGCGCTCCGCCGCGCGGCCACGGTCGCGGACGAGGTCGCGCGGGACGTGCGCGCGCTCGGCGACGCCGCCGTCGGGACGACCGAGCACGAACTCGCCGCCGAGATCGAGCGCCGGCTCTCCGAGGCGGGCGGCGAAGACCTCTCCTTCGGCGTGGTCGTCGGCTCCGGGCCGAACGGCGCGAAACCCCACCACCGCCACGACGACCGCGAGATCGAGCCGGGCGACCCCGTCGTCCTCGACTTCGGGACGCGCGTGGACGGCTACCCGAGCGACCAGACGCGTACCGTCGTGTTCGGCGGCGACCCACCGGAGGGCTTCGAGGACGCCTTCGCGGCGGTCCGCGACGCCCAGCAGGCGGGCGTCGAAGCCGTCGAGCCGGGCGTCCCCGCCGAGGAAGTGGACCGCGCCGCCCGCCGGGTCATCGGGGAGCGCGGGTTCGGCGACGCGTTCGTCCACCGCACCGGCCACGGCGTCGGCCTC
>CAZYYH010000009.1:0-34410 GCA_964651725.1 uncultured Halobacteriales archaeon
AGCACCTCCACGACGAGGTGGGCGCGTGGACGCTGTTCGCCACGCACCACCACGAACTCACCGAGGTCGCGGACGCCCTCCCGGCGGCGCGCAACCTGCACTTCGACGCCGAGCGGGTGGACGGCGAGGTAGCATTCGACCACGCCATCCGCGACGGCCCGGCGACCGCCTCCTACGGCGTCGAGGTCGCGGGCGAGGCCGGCGTGCCCGAGGGCGTGGTGACGCGGGCGCGCGACCTGCTCGCCGCGGCCGACTCGCCGAGCGAACCCGTCGAAGGCCGTGACGAAGCCGAAGTGGACGACGTGGAATCGCCGGATATCGCCGGAGTGCTCGCCGACGTCGACCTCGCGGCGACGACGCCCATCGAGGCGCTGAACCTGCTCGCGGACCTCAAGCGTCGGGTCGAGGACTGACCTGTGAGAACTCCAGGCCGCGCTCGGCGAGCCGCCGCCGGGCGCGGTCGGTGACGGAGGGCGCGACGAGTATCCCGCGCACGTCGGCGTCGGCGTGGAGGTCGGCTTCGAGGGCGTCCACGTAGCGCGCGAGCTGGCCGACGGCGTCGGGACCGACGCGTCGCCCCTTCAGCTCGACGGCGACCGGCATGCCGTCGGCGTCCGTGCCGTACACGTCAACGGGGCCGGCGGGCGTCTCGCGCTCCGTGGCGAGCGCCGTGAACCCCGGCTCGACGAGCGCGGGGTCGGCGAGCACGCGCTCGCGGAGGGCGGCCTCGGCACTGACGCGGACGGTGTGCTCCTCTCCCGCGTCGGTCGCGGCCGCGAACTGGACTGTTTCGAAGGAGACGGTGAGGTCGTCGCCAGCGAGGACGAGCCGGTCGTCGGCGGTGTGTGCGTCGAGCGCCCCGCCCGTCGACTGCCACGCGACCGGCTGGTAGCCCTCGGCGGCGTGGACGAGCAGGGTGCCGTCGGGCTTGGCGACTACGAGCCGATTACCGGACGAGGAGCCGGCTGCGCGGTCCCCCTGATGTTCGACCGTGCAGCGACCGGCGAGCGTGGCGAGGTGGCCGGCGTCGGCGGTGGCCTCGACGAGCGCGAGCGCCCGACCGGCACTTGGCTCGACGAGCGTCGCCGGAGGGTCGAGATCGGGGTTCACTGGTCGAACTGTTGGAATCGAGGGGGCAAAAACCGGGCGATACGTCGTTCGAACCGCGACTCGTACACCCTATATCGCTATAGCAATGGGGTTCCCCAGAGAGTGCTACCCGTTGTCAGTCAGACTCCTTCCATTCACCCGGATCACCTTCTCTAAACTCTCCTTTTGCCTCCCGGTCGCGGGGCCAAAGGACAGTGATGATGGCGGCTACATAGTAGAGAGCAACGAGAACGACGACGAAAATCCCGGGGATGACGGCGATGGTGGCAGTCACCAGTGGGCTCTCATCCGGCGCGAACGCCGTGATTCGAAACAGCCACGCGACGAGCAAAACAGCCAGTAGCGGGAGATAAATGCGCCGAAGACGGTTTGCTGTAGCCTCCCACGTCGACACCTTCAGCGTCGGTGCCCGGTAATCCCGACTAAGTTTGCTTCGCCAGTCCTCGTGTTCGATACCCTCTGACGGATCGAGCGCGTCAGCAAGCAAGTTCTGCTGGAAGAGACGAACCCGTGATCGATAGACGTCGTAGTCGCGGTACCGTCGGGCTTCGATAAACAGGAAGAGGGAAACAACTAGCATCCCGACGAGGATGATGTAATGTGGATTATCGACACTGGAAAACGCCCACGTGAGAATCGCAGCCACGATCGTTACTCCCCACGTCGTAGTCTGGTCGAGTCGTGATCGCCACGTCGTCTCCCGATCCAGTTCTCCGCGATACGCATCACCCAGGATCGAACTCATCTCCGAGCGGTGATCGGCGATCTCGTCACCGAGTTTGGCCTCCTCTGACGGTCCCGAGTCGTCCGGCAGTTCATCGGACATACGGAAGGGTACGTTGCCGGCAGTGAAAGTATTTCCACGGTCCGGCTCTCCGTAGATTACAGTACCCTCTGGTCGCAGGCTCGGCGTAGCTTCACCGGCCGGACCTCCCAAACCTCGGCAGCTGATGGTCACAACTAAGCAACGGTACCAATCGTTTACTCGGCCGAACTCTCACCAGAAGCTTTCTCGCGTGCCGTCGTAGCTAGCTCATGCCGGATGCGGATACGCACACCGAGTCCGCTGGACAGGACGAACGGCGAACGGGCGAGTCGGAAGCAGGACCGATGTCGGTCGAGGCGAATCCACTGTCGCGGTGGATACTGGTCAGTGGAAATCGGTGGGTCGTCTCCGCGGTTGCGCTGGCACTTGTCGGTCTCGGATTCGTCGGGAGTGGTGTGATCTGGTCGGACGAACTCGTGACCTTGTTCACGGAGGAACAAGTGGTTCAGACGATTCTCATCGCGCTTTTCAGCGGAATTATTCTCCTCGTGTCGATCGCCGTCTCGGTGAATTCGATCGTCCTTTCCCAGGAGATCACTGCACTCGGTGAACAGGAAGAGGAGGTCGATGAGACGTTCTCGTTTCGTGATTCGGTCCGGGAGCAATCGGAGGCAGATGTGAGTCCAGCCCGCCCGGCGGAGTTCCTTCAGGTGATCTTCGACACGATTCGAACCAACGTACGAGACCTTCACAACAGCATCCCAAACGACAACGTAGCACTCAGTTCGCGAGCTGAAGCGATAAAGGACGATATAGTTAGACAGGTGGGAGAAGTCGAAGACCGCCTAGAGAGAGGAGCGTTCGGGACGTCGGAGGTGCTGTTCGCTGGCATTCAGTATGACTACTCACGGCAGGTTTACGCCGTCCGCCAACTCCGAGTTGAACACGAAGAGACGCTCACGGATAGCCAACGGGAGAGGATCGACGAACTTCTTACGACGCTCAAATACTTCACGATCGGTCGGGAGTACTTCAAGACGCTCTACTTCAAGCGAGAACTGGCGAACCTCTCTCGTGGGCTGCTTGTCATCTCCTTTCCTGCTCTCGTGTATCTTGCATACGCGATACTCTCGCTTAGAGCGGGCCTACTCCCGGAGTTCTCGATTCTAGGCATCCCATCGATCATCTGGTTCGTCGGATTCACCTACGTTGTCGGGATGGCCCCGTACACGTTGTTTTCAGCATACATACTCCGGACGGCCACGATCTCTATCAAGACACTGGCGGCTGGTCCGTTCATTCTAGGAGGTAGTGACGACTCTACCCAGCTCAACGGGAACGATAAACCGAAGTAGCTGATTTGGAACGCTTCGGCCGCAGGATAGCGGGTAGAGCACACCACCGAGTCCGTCCCCGACCAGTCGACGCCGTGGCACAGTTGGCGCGAGCGCTCCACGCCGGGGTCCCGGAAGACAGTCGGGACGGCGACTCGGACGATAGGGGCCGGAACGCGGGTATCTCGCTTCCGTGTGAACCAGAGCGAAACAGCAGTTTTCGGGGTGCAGACGGTGAAGGATCGACACTCGACGATCCGACCGTCTCGAAGCGGGCGGAGACAGTCACGGATCACGTCAGCCGGGTCGTCTTTCCAGCGTTCTCGCTGGACCGTGGCGACGACTGCGAGAGACGCGGGAACGCCTAACGGGGGTTACTTTCCCGGCTTACGAAAGAGCCTGGCTGCCAGTGGGGGCTCGCAGCTTCGGCGACGAGTCGATCCGGGAGGAACCCCTAGGGACACGCCCATCGCGAGCGTACGCGTGCCCTCTCGATCGAGAGTATCACGCACTCTATCACCCCGAAAGCGGTCTCGACTTCGGGGTGTCCCGGCTCCGGCGAGCGGGCCGTCCGCTGTCGGACACCGAACACGGCGGCATCGCCGGTTCGGCGGGCGCAGCGCGCGGGGCAGCATCACCGGCGGTCGAGAGGCGTCGGAACCGGGGCGCTTTTGCCCGATGGGTGACAACCGTCGCGCGTGCTTTCGGTCGAACTCCACGCGCACTCGTCGCTGTCGTACGACGGCCGCGACCCGGTCGAACTCCTGCTGGAGCACGCGGCGGGCGTGGGGCTGGACGGGCTGGCGGTGACGGACCACGACGAGATCGAGGCGAGCCTGGACGCAGCGGCGAAGGCAGCGGAGTACGGCCTCGTCGGCATCCCGGCGATGGAGGTGTCGAGTGTGGACGGACACGTGCTCGCGCTCGGCGTGCGCGATCTGGTGCCGGCGGGGCTGCCGTTCGCGGAGACGGTCGACCGCATCCACGACCAGGGCGGACTGGCGGTGGTGCCACACCCGTTCCAGAAGTCGCGGTCGGGGGTCGCGCCGAACATCACGCGGGAGGAACTCGCGTCGGCGGACGCCATCGAGGCGTACAACTCGCGGCTGCTGACGGGGCTGGCGAACCGGCGCGCGGAGCGGTTCGCGCGCAAGTACGGCCTGCCGATGACGGCAGGGAGCGACGCGCACATCTGCGAGATGGTGGGGCAGGCGGTGACGCAGGTGGACGCGGAGGAGCGATCGGTGGAGGCCGTCCTCGACGCGATACGGGAGGGTCGCGTCTCCTTCGACGGGACGCGCACGCCGTGGCGCATCAGCTTCCGGCAGGCGGCGGCGGGCGCGAAGCGCCGCGTCGTGACGCGCGTCATCGACCTGCTCGGATGATCCGCGGCGCGAGCCCGGAGACGGTGGAGCGCGCTCTGGCGGACGGCGACCCGCTTCCGGGCACGCGCGGGTTCGCGGGCGCGCTCCCGGACGGCCGCGTGGTGCGCGACGCGCTCGGCCGCCAGCCGGTGTTCGTGGACGACGAGGGCGAGCACCGCTTCGAGCCGGAGGAGGGGTTCGAGTCCCTGCCGGCGGGTCACGTCCGGGAGGTGGGCAACCGGCGGCGGGCGTGGAGCCTGCCCGACCCCGGGCCGGGGAGCGACGACGAGGCGCCAGTCGACTGCGTGCGGGGTGCCGTCGAGGACGCGCTCGCGGACGTCGCCGACGACGGGCTGGCGGTCGCGTTCTCCGGCGGCGTGGACTCGGCGGTCGTGGCGAGCGGCGTGGACGCGCCGTGCTACGCCGTCGGATTCCCGGACAGCCACGACCTCGACGCAGCGCGGGACGCCGCAAACCGGATGGGCCGCGAGCTTCGGGTGCGCGAACTCTCCCCGGGCGACGTGGAGCGGGCGGTCCCCGAGGTGGCGCGCGCCACCGGCCGGTCGAACGCGATGGACGTGAGCATCGCCCTGCCGCTCTCCCTCGCCGGGGAGGCCGCAGTCGCCGACGGCTTCGACCGGCTTGCGGTCGGCCAGGGCGCGGACGAACTGTTCGGCGGGTACGCGAAGGTGGCGAACGCGCCCGACGACCCCCGGGTCGAGGCGGACTCGGTTCGGGGCGCGCGCCGAGAGGTGATGGGCACGCTGCCAGACCAGCTTGAGCGGGACGTGCTCGCGCTCCGCGCGGCGGGCGTCGAGCCGGTCGCGCCGCTGCTCGACGACCGCGTGGTGCGGGCGGCGCTCCGGCTACCCGGAGGCCTGCTCGTGGACGGCCGCGGCGAGCGCAAGGTCGCGCTCCGGCGGGCGGCGCGAGGGCTGGTGCCGGACCCCGTCGCCTTCCGGGAGAAGAAGGCGGTGCAGTACGGCAGCCTCGTGTCGCGCGAACTCGACCGGCTGGCGCGACAGGCCGGGTTCAAGCGCCGGATGGACGACCACGTGACGCGGTACGTGGAGTCCCGACTCGACGGCTAGCGTTTTGGCGAAAGCGATCGTAGTTCGGGTATGTCGCTCGCGGAGGAGTGGCGGCCGCCGGCGTGGCTGGACCAGGGGGCGTACCCGTTCGACCACGAGTTCTTCGACGCCGGTCCCGGCCGGATGCACTACGTGGACGAGGGCGAGGGTCAGCCGGTTCTCTTCCTCCACGGCAACCCGACGTGGTCGTTCCTCTACCGTCACCTGATCGCGGGGCTGTCCGGTGACTACCGATGCGTCGCCCCGGACTACCTCGGGTTCGGGCTGTCCGAGAAGCCCCGGGGGTGGTCGTACCGGCCGTCCGCGCACGCGGTGACGGTGGAGCGACTGGCGGCGGCGCTGGACCTGAAGGACGTGGTGCTGGTCGTCCACGACTGGGGCGGTCCCATCGGCGCGTCGTACGCCGCCGGTCACCCCGAGAACGTCGCGGGGTTCGTGGTGCAGAACTCGTTCGCGTGGCCGGCCGAGGACCTGCAAGCTCGGGTGTTCAGCCGCGCGCTCGGCGGGCACGTCGGCCACTATCTCGTCCGGCAGCACAACCTGTTCGCGGACCGCGTGATGCCCGCCCTGTTCGCGGACCGGTCGAAGCTCGCGCGGGTCCACGACCAGTACCGCCGACCGCTGGCGACGCCCGACGACCGCGAGGCGAGCTGGGTGCTCCCGCGGGAGGTGACCGGGTCGCGGGCGTGGCTGGAGACGCTGTGGCGGCAGCGGACCGGGTTCGCGGGGAAGCCCGCGCTGATAGCCTGGGGGACGAGGGACCCCGCGTTCGGGACGGCGGAGCGCCGCCGATGGGAGGCGCTGTTCCCGGACGCCGACCTGATCCGGTTCGACGTCGGCCACTACGTCGCGGAGGAGGTAGGGCCGACGCTCGTGGACCCGGTGTGGAAGTTCCTCGACGGGCTGTAGCTACCGCGTCTCGACGGCCTCGATGGCTTCCTCGCCGACCTGGACCACGTCCGGGTCGAGTTCGTCGTGGTCGCGCAGCTGGGCGGGCGTGAACCACTCCCAGTGGTTGGTCGCGCGCTCGCCATCCGCCGGGAAGAGGTCGCGCGTCTCGGCCTCGCCGAAGTAGAGGAAGTCGACGTGCTGGTGGCTGACGTGCCCGTCGGGGTGCACGTCGATGTCGAAGAGCATCAGGTGCTCGGGGCCGGGAAGCTCCCGGGAGCGGGGCCCGGGCATGATCGCCGCGTCCACCGAGGTCTCGGGTTCGAGCAGGGACACGTCGAGGCCGGTCTCCTCCTTCGCCTCGCGGCGCGCGGTCTCTCGCGGCAGTTCGTCGCGGTCGACGTGGCCGCCGGGCGGCAGCCACGTGTCGAGGCGCTCGTGCTCGTGGAGGAGCGTCGCGCCGTCGTTGACGACGTACACCGTCGCGGTGAAGTGGCGGGTCGTCTCCATGCGACCGGGGAGGATGGGAGGGGTTTAGGGCGTTCCCCTTGGTGGCTCCCGTTCTCGGTCCGACGCCGGTTCGAGTCTACGGAAAGCACTTACCCGGAGATTCCGACGGGATGCGTATGCCCTCCAGACGACGCGTCCTCGGCGGGAGCGCCGGGCTACTCGCGCTTCTCGCCGGCTGTACCGCGGGAGAGGACCCGCCGGGAACAAACACGCACACGACGACCACGACGGAGCCGCCGGACACGCCGACCACGACGCCGCCCGGGAACGGTTCGGCGTCGAAGTCGGGGCCGTGGCCGACGTTCCGCGGCGACGCGGCGAACACCGGCGTCGCGGCCGGGGGCGGGCCGACCGGCGAGCCATCGGTGCTGTGGCGCACGCCGAACCTGCCCCGGGCGGAGGCGGTGCCGGTGGCGACGACGGACGGCGTCTACGCGCCGTCGAACGACGGGACGCTGTACGCGCTGTCGAGGGACGGCGACGAGCGGTGGCGGGCGAACATCGAGGAGCGACCGTGGACGCCGGCCGTCGTCGGCGACCGGGTGGTCGTGCCGACGGGCGAGGCGCTGGTCGCGTTCGACCGGGACGGCGAGGTCGCGTGGCGGCTGCCGGGTCGCGGCTTCTTCCAGCAGCCCGGCGCGCTCGACGGGACGGTGGTCGCGGGGTCGTTCCACTCCGGTGCGGTGCTCGTGGACGCGGAGGACGGGAGCGAGGTCGGCCGCGTCGCCGAGGAGTGGCGGGCGTTCGAGCCGGTCGTCGCGGACGGCGTGGCGTACGTCGCGCTCTCGAACAACCGGAACGACGGCGGCGCGGTCGCGGCGATCGCGGCGGACGGCGAGGAGGCGTGGCGCGCGGACCTCGACGAGCGCGCGACGTCGCGGGTCGGGTTCGCGGACGGCACGGTGTACGCGGGCACGGATTCGGGCTACGTCTACGCGCTCGACGCGGCGACGGGCGACCGGCGCTGGCGGACGAGCGTCGGCGAGTGGGTGACGCGCGGGCCGACCGCCGCGGACGGCCGGCTGTTCGCGGCGACGCTCCACGAGGGAGTGGTAGCACTCGACGCCGACGGCGAGGAGGCGTGGCGGGTGGACCTCGACGCGAGCACCGACCCCGTGGTCGTCGGCGACCGCGTGATCACGGACGACGGCCGCGAGGCGGTCGTGGCGCTGGACGCCGCGGACGGTGCGGAACGCTGGCGGCTGGAGACGGACGGTAGCGTGCGCGAGGGCGTCCGCGTCGCGGGCGACCGCGGCGTCGTCGGCACCGCGACCGGCACCGTCCACGCGTTCGACCCGGCGACGGGCGAGGAGCGGTGGCGGCACGTGACGAAGCCGCGGCGGTTCCCGAGCCCCGTCGTCGGAAGTCGGTTCGCCTACGTCGGCAGCCGGGGAACCGGCACATCCGGCTACGTGCTGGAGAAGGGTGCGCCGAAGTGGAACGTCGAGCACCCGGGCTGGGCTCCGAACGCCCCGGCAGTGGTCGGATCGACGGTCGTCTCGGCGTCGGAAGGCGGCGACGTGAACGCGACGAAAGCGTACACCTACCCCGACGTTCCGGCCGGACTCACGCCCACCCCGACCGGCGACGACGGGACGACGGTCCACGTCGACCCGCCGCGCGAGGAGGAGGTCTGGAACACGGCGCTCGACGCTGGCGTCCGGTCGAGCGTCTCGTACGCCGACGGGACGGCGGTAGTGGGGACCGACGACGGCCTCGCGGCGGTCGACGTGGCGTCGGGCGAGGTCGCCTGGCGCGCGTCACGCGGCGGCGCGGTCGAGAGCACGCCCGCCGTCGTCACCGAGGGGACGACCGACGCCGACGGCGCGGTCGTCGCGGGCGCGAACGACGGCACCGTCGCCGCGCACGCGCTCGCCGACGGCTCCGAGCGGTGGACGGTCGAGACGGGCGACGCGGTGGTGTCGAGCCCGGCAGTCCGCGACGGCACCGCCTACGTCGGCTCCGACGACGGCAGCCTCCACGCGCTCGCCGTCGCCGACGGCACCGAGGCGTGGCGGTTCGACACCGGCGGCCCCGTCGTGTCCAGCCCCGCCGCCACCTCGGAGACGGTCGTCGTCGGCTCCGCCGACGGTGGCGTCTACGCCGTGGACGCCGCGACCGGCGAGCAGCGGTGGCGGTTCGACACCGGCGGTCCCGTGTACAGCAGCCCCGCCGTCGGCCGCGGCGACGACGGCGACACCGTCTACGTCGGCAGCCGCGACCGCTACCTCTACGCCCTCGTGCTCGCCGACGGTTCGGAGCGCTGGCGGTTCGAAACCGACAACTGGGTGGACTCGTCGCCCGCGCTCGGCTACGGCGCGGTGTTCGTCGCCGATCAGAGCGGCTACCTCTACGCGCTCGTGGATTGAGCGACGAATCGCCAGTTCCGGCGTCGTGACGCGACACTCCGAATGGGCTGGTCCGCCCCTATAAGCCTTATAGGTGTAATATTTTGTAATAATTTGTAATATTATGTAATATTCAAGTGATTTATGAGTTACCGACTTGCCGGAACCCGAGAGCCGTCACAGCTCCGTCTCCATCACCGCGCCCCATCGCTCCACGCCATTATCCTCGTAGAACGCTTCGGCGGCGACGTTTCCGTCGCGGACGGCGAGCGCGACGTACTCGCAGTCGCGCTCCGTCGCCCAGTCCTCGACCGCGGCGAGGAGTTCGCTTCCTACCCCCTGACCGCGGTGAGCCTCGTCCACCACGAAGTCGTGGACCCAGGCGTGGCGGGCGTGATGGAGGACGCGCTGGACGGAGACGCCAGCGACGGCGACGAGTTCGTTCCCGGCGTGGAGGCCGAGCAGGTGGTAGTCGTCCTCGTCGCGGAACGACCGCACGAACGACTCGTCGGCGTCGCTCCAGAGCTGTCGGAGTATCGGGACGGCGGCCGTCCACTCGTCGTCGGTTGTGAGCGCTTCGACGTGTATCTCCGGCATGCTCGGCGCGACGAGGGCGCTCGACAAGAGCGTTTCCGGTCGTCGGCCGCGTCGAGGTCCGCACGTCGGGCGCCGTGGCGGCTTCTGGACAGTATTCGAAACTCGTCCCGGTCCAGGCTGGCACGTAGCGTTATCCTCGACCCGGCGGTAGTTCCACCGGGACAGGTCGCTCACCCTCGAGCGCGGCTGTCCGCCGAGGTGACGAAACGCGTGAGCGCGAAGGTTTACACTGTCGTCGCGGTCGCCGTCCTCGCGGTCACGGGCACGCTCCTCGCGTCAGCCGGCGTCGCTTCCCAGACCGGAGCCGACGACCGGTCCGGAGCGCCGGTCGCGGTCGACTCGTGTGGTGTCATCTCGGAACCCGGAACCTACGTGCTCGGCGCGGACGTGGCGAGCGAGAGCTACCACTGCATCGACGTGCGGGCGAGCGACGTGGCGCTCAACGGTCGTGGGCACGCCATCACCGTGACCGACCGACTCCTTGCCCGCGGCCGCAGCCTCGCCGCCGAGACGCCGGCCCAGTTCGGCGTCGGCGTCGCCGTCGGGCGACGGGGACCGGTGAGCGACGTCACCGTCTCGAACCTGACCGTCGCCGGGTTCGACGCCGGCGTCCACGTGCGGAACGGCACCGGGGCGACGGTACGGAACGTCGTCGCCACGAGGAACGCCGACGGGTTCGCCGTCGAGGAATCGACGAACGTCACGGTCGCGGGGGTGACCGCGAGCCGGAGCGTCCGGGACGGACTCGGCGTCGAGAACGCGAGCGGCGTCCGGATCACGGGGGCGGAGGCGAGCGCGAACGGGTTCGCCGGCGTCGTCGTCAGCAACGTCACGCGAGGCCGCGTCACCGACACGACGGCCGACGACAACGGCGATGGCGTCGTCCTCGAAGACGTCACCGGAATCGGCGTCCACGCCGTCACCGCGTCGAACAACACCATCGGAATCCTGCTGCTCTACGCGACGCGGAGTTCGGTGACCGGGAGCACCGTCGAGCGAAGCGGATTCGCGGGCGTCGCGCTCGCGAGCGCGGACGACAACGTGATCAGCGGGACGCAGATCGCCAACACCACGGGAGCGCGGCCGGTGCTGTCCGAGCCGAGCGGGCTCTGGCTCGACGACGCCACCGGGAACCTGATCGCCGACGTCACCGCGGCGAACAACCGGAACTGGACCGTGTACGCCCGGAACGGCTCGGCCGCCAACTCCATCGAACGGCTCCGGATAAACGGGGTGGTCACCGTGTCGGTCGCCGGCCGGGATGTAGCGCTCGCCGCCGCGGACCGCTCGGCGGCGTGCCCGCTATCCGCGTCGGCGAGCGTTCACGACCACCTCCGGGTCGTCGGCACCAGCGACGACGCGGACTGGCGGCTCTCGGGCGTCGTCCATCCGGAGAACTGCACGGCGTCGCCGACTGGCGGCTGACGAGAGACCGCTACACTTCCACGGGGATGTCGTTCTCGGCTTCGAGGAGTTCGTGGTAGCGGTTGCGGATGGTGACCTCGGAGATGTTGGCGACCTCGCTGACCTCGTTCTGCGTGACCTTCTCGTTGGTGAGGAGGGAGGCGGCGTAGACGGCGGCCGCGGCGAGGCCCACCGGGCTCTTCCCCGAGTGGACGCCCGCCTGCTTCGCGGATTCGAGGAGGGTGCGGGCACGGCGCTGGACCTCCTCGGAGAGGCCGAGTTCGGAGCAAAAGCGCGGGACGTAGCTCGCGGGGTCCGCGGGCTTCACTTCGAGTTTGAGTTCGCGGACGACGTAGCGGTAGGTGCGCGCGATCTCGTCCTTGTCGACGCGGCTGACGTTGGCGACCTCGTCGAGGCTTCGCGGGGTGTTCGCCTGGCGGGCGGCGGCGTAGAGGCTGGCGGTGGCGACGCCCTCGATGGAGCGGCCGGGGAGCAGCCCCTCGTTCAGGGCGCGGCGGTAGATGACGGAGGCGGTCTCGCGGACGTTGTCCGGCAGCCCGAGCGCGCTCGCCATGCGGTCGATCTCGCCGAGCGCCTGCTTGAGGTTGCGCTCTTTCGAGTCCCGGGTGCGGAACCGCTCGTTCCACTTCCGCAGGCGCTGCATCTTCTGGCGCTGGCGGGCGGAGAGCGACCGGCCGTAGGCGTCCTTGTCCTGCCACCCGATGTTCGTCGAGAGCCCCTTGTCGTGCATCATGTTGGTGGTGGGCGCACCCACCCGGGATTTGCGGTCCTTCTCGGCGGCGTCGAACGCCCGCCACTCCGGCCCGCGGTCGATGCTGTCTTCGGCGACGACGAGGCCGCAGTCCGCACACACGGTCTCGCCACGCTCCTCGTCCGCCCGGAGGTGACCGCCGCACTCCGGACAGACGAGTTCCTCGTCGTCCGTTCGCTCCTCACCCGTGCGGGTCTCCTCGTCCTCTCGCTCGCGGATGTCGTTCATGATGAGTCGTGGCCAATTCTGTGGCCTGGAGAACGTCGAATCGTATTGATTTGTAGGGACTACACCAAGTTAACTCTACCGGCCCCCGGGAGAGTCGCCGCTTCACGCGGCCGAACGGTCCGGATTCGGGCACGCCCCCGCCGCACCGTCGGGACCGAATGCGCCTCCCCCGGACGCCGTATCGAAACCCTTACCGCCGGCCTGAGACTGGACTTCCCTATGAGCGAACCCGCCGTCGACCCCGAGGAGGTGCGACACGTCGCCGACCTCGCGCGCGTCGGTCTCGACGAGGGCGAGGTCGAGACGTTCGCGGCCCAGCTCGCGGACGTCCTCGACTACTTCGAGGCGCTCGACGAGGTGCCCGAGATCGAGGACGAGCCCGACCTCGTGAACGTGATGCGGCCGGACGAGGAGCGCGCTTGCCTGAGCCAGGCGGAGGCGCTGGCGAACGCGCCCGAGACCGAGGACGGCTACTTCAAGGGACCGAACGTCTCATGAGCACGGACGACCTCAACCTGTTCGTCACCCGAGAGGAGATCGAGAGCGACGCCGACGGCCCGCTCGCCGGTCGCTCGGTCGCCGTCAAGGACAACATCTCCACCGAGGGCGTCCGCACCACCTGCGGCTCGCGGATGCTGGAAGAGTACGTCCCGCCGTTCGACGCGACGGTCGTGGAGCGGCTGCGGGACGCGGGCGCGACCGTCGCCGGCAAGGCGAACATGGACGAGTTCGGGATGGGTACGACCACGGAGACCTCCTACTTCGGGCCGACGCGCAACCCCGTCGACCCGGAGCGCGTCCCCGGCGGCTCCTCGGGCGGCAGCGCGGCGGCGGTCGCGGCGGGCGAGGTGGACCTCGCGCTCGGCTCCGACACCGGCGGCTCCATCCGATGCCCGGCCGCGTTCTGCGGCGTCGTCGGCGTCAAGCCCACCTACGGCCTCGTCTCCCGGTACGGCCTCGTCGCGTACGCGAACAGCCTGGAGCAGATCGGCCCCATCGGGTCCACGGTCGAGGCGGCCGCCGAACTCCTGGACGTGATCGCGGGACCCGACCCGAACGACGCGACGACACGCGAGGAGGGCGCGGACTCCGACTACGCAGCGGCGGCCGACGGCGACGTGGACGGCCTCACGGTCGGCGTTCCGACGGAGTTAGTCGAGGGAGCCGACGACGGCGTGCGCGGGCAGTTCGAGGCCGCGCTCGCCGACCTCGAATCGCAGGGTGTGGAGACCACCGAGGTCAGCCTCCCCTCCGTCGAGTACGCCGTCGCCGCGTACTACGTCATCGCGATGTCCGAGGCCTCCTCCAACCTCGCGCGCTTCGACGGCGTGCGCTACGGCCTATCGGGTGGCTTCGACGGCAACTGGAACGAGGCGTTCTCCGCGGCCCGCGAGGAGGGGTTCGGCGACGAGGTGAAACGTCGCGTCCTCCTCGGCACGTACGCGCTCTCCGCCGGCTACCACGACAAGTACTACAAGCAGGCCCAGGACGCTCGCGCGTGCGTGAAGCGGGACTTCGACGAGGCGTTCGAGGACGTTGACGTGCTCGCCAGCCCCACGATGCCCGTCCTGCCGCCGAAGCTCGGCGAGAGCCTGGAGGACCCGCTCCAGATGTACCTCATCGACGCCAACACCGTGCCCGTGAACCTGGCGAACCTGCCCGCGATCTCCGTGCCCGCGGGCGAGAGCGACGGGCTGCCGGTCGGGCTGCAGTTGGTCGGTCCCGCGTTCGGCGAGGAGACCGTGATCCGGGCCGGGAGCGCGCTGGCGTAGCTACCCTTCTTCGACTGCCCTCGGCTTCGTGGCGACTCGCGTCACCGTCCTGAGCGCGTACTCCAGCCCGGCAACGATCAAGATCACCAGCAACAGCGTGGACGACTGGAACGCGTAGTCGAAATGCGGCTGCGGCACTGTCCAGCGGATGGCCTGGAAATCGGTCAGCGGTAACGACTCCCGGGCCCGCCAGATCTCGTACACTCCCCACGAGAACCAGCCGACGGCCGCGACCGCAGGCGTGACGAGGTGCCCGCGTCGCCAGAGCACGACAGGGAGCGCGCCGGTGGCGAACAGAATCAGGGCGACGACCGAGTAGATGACGCCCCATAGCAGGACGACGACCCACACCAGGCTGAAGTTGACCGGATGCACCGCCATCTGCACCAGGAACGCGACGAGGACGTGCGCGATACCGGCGGCGACGGCGGCCCGGTCGAGAAGTGCGACGACCTGTCGATGCCGGCGGAGGGCGGCTTCGACCGCGAGGGCGACCGCCGCCACGACGAGAAGCATGTGTCCGGAGCCGGCGTCCACGGACGACGCACTGGGGCCGAGCCACGGAAACACCACAAGAACGAAGCCGGTCGTAACGACCGCTCCGCGGAGCCGCCAGCGCAACGCGAGCGAAACGAGGACGCCGACGACCGCGACGGCGACCACGAAGCGAAGCACCTGTGTTTGCGACGGGACGATGCCGTACGCGTACTTGAACTGGTGGACGGCGACGAGATACGGGAGGGAAGCGGCGGGCGCGAGTACGGCTGCGACAACGCCAGCCGACACCGGATGGCGAATGACCGCACGGAGGGGCGGCGCTCGCATGCGAGTACGCCGCGATTCTCGTCCCGCCGTTAAATGTCTGCCGTCCGAACGGTGGCGACCACGGCCCGCTCTCGGCAGGAGGACTGAAGTAGGAGGAATCGGTAGCGGGCGTCGTGCCGAGCGACGACACCCCTGACACGACGACCTGGCAGTGCACCGACTGCGGCCGCAAGCGGACCGCTCTCACTCCCGATGCGTGCCCGCGCTGTGGCAGTGACGATCTCCGACCGGTGGACGTGGACGTGCCGGGCGGGGAACGCGGCGAGGTCCAGACCGAGGCGTTCGACGTGCGCGCGGCGACGGCGTCCCTCGACGGCGAGGCGGCCGACGGCACTCGCCGCCGGCCGTCGCTGCTCCGACGGCTGGTCCGCGGGATACTCCGTCGGTAGGGTGGTCGGGGCTACCAGCGACTACACCGACTCGGGCTCGTAGGCGTGCGCGTCGTCCACCGACGGCGCACCGACGGCGACGACCTCGACCGACCCCTCGGCGTCCCCCGGGTTGAACGCGCGGTGCGGGCTCTCCGGCTCCGCGACGAACGCCTCGCCCGCCGCGACCGCGAACTCGCCCTCCGGCGTCTCGACGTGGAGCGTCCCGGAGACGACGTAGAACGCCTCCTCCTGCTCGTCGTGGTAGTGGTACGCGAGCGGCAGCATCTCGCCCGGCTCCGCGCGGTATACGCGCAGGCCGAGCGTCTCCAGCCCCGCGGCGTCGCTGATCGACCGGCACTCCGACGGCTCCTCGCGCAGCAGGTCGAGATCGTCCGGGTTCACGTGATGGTAGCCCATACCCGGCTCATGCGTCGGACTCCGCTTATACCCCTGGGTGGTCGCAATCCATGAATCCCTGCCGGCCCAGCAGCCGCAGGGCGGGACTGAAAGGGGCTGGCTCGCTCGGCTCCCGGGGCTCGCTGCGGTCCTCGGGCGCTCGCTTCGCTCGCGCCCTGCGGTTCTTTCGTCGCCCGGGTTCGCCGAGCGAGCCAGGGGCTTTCGAAGAAGCTGCTGTTACGACGGAACTGTAAGAACCCGAGAGAACTGCTCCTACCGCTCCTCGTACGCCAGGTTCATGATCCACTGGGAGAACGCGTCGCTCTGCCCGTCGACCTCCTCCTCGCCGACGAACGGCGAGAGCATGTCGCCGGCCATCAGGAGCGAGAAGTCGAGATCCTTCTCGTCGATGACGGGCATGATGTAGTAGGTGTTGTAGCCGCTGTAGACGGCTTCCTCGCGCTCCACCAGCCCGAGTTCTTCGAGCTTCTCGACGATGCGGCTCCCCTTCCGCGAGGAGACGTCGATCTCCTTCCAGAAGTCGCTCTGGTGGATGCCGCCGGTCTCGTGTACGAGTTCCAGCCCCCGGCGCTCGTCCGCGGAGAGGTCGGCCTCGGCTGCCGCGCTCATGTCCGGACAACGGGGGGCCAACTGTTTAAAGGCTATCTTCTGTGCGTCGGTGCTCGGTCTCGCAGGGCGGGCCGTCGGCGAACCACCACTCGACGCCCGCGCCGTCGCTCCCGCCGCCATCCTCCCGCACGGTCACGAGCGACGACGACCGCGTGCCGAAGCCGTCGCGGTGGACGCACGCGCCGAGGTCGTGGTCGCGGAGCACGGGCATGACGCGCTCGCGCCAGCCGTCGGCGGTCTCGTCCGGCTCCGGTCGGACGGCGTCGCGAATGCGCGCCGACTTCTCGTCCCTGCCATCGAACCCGGCGTTCACGACGACGTGGACGCCGGGATCGAAGTCCGTACGGGAGAGTGCGCCGTCCCATTCGAGGAGTGCGGCGGTCTTAGCGTCCGCGATGACGAGGTTGAAGCCCGCGTACCGCCGGTCCTCGACCTCGCGCTCGACCGTCGAGAGGGCGTCCGCCGCCGACGGCTCCCCGAGGGCGTCCAGCACCAGCAGTCCCCGCGACCGCTCGCCCTCGATGTCCGTCCGGCGGTTCGTGATCCCGACGAACACCCCGCGCTCGTTCACGCCCATCCACGTCCCGCCCGCCCGCTCGTCGCGCGGCGCGACGTACCGGAGCGCGCCGTCGCGCACCGCTGGCGGACTCGACGGCCGGTCCACGAACTCGTCGCGGTTCGCCGCCACCGCGACCGGCGCGTCATCGAACACCCGCCACGCGAGTATCAGCGTGCACACGTTCTCGGGTAGGCGGTGACCACGGTTAAACGTCCGCGATTCGGCTAGGTGTGTGGTCTACGAAAGAGAAATCCGCAGGCGCGCTACCACCAACACGCGCGAAAGCCCTCGCCCGCTTCGGTCGGGGGCCTCGCTGCGCTCCTCACTCGGTCGCTCACTGCGTTCGCTCCATCGGCTGCGGTGCTTGCGTCGGCCGCCGTCCCGAAGCGGCCTCGCCCTTTCGATGTCCTCCAGGGCGTGGACTGATCGGGCAGTCTCAGCCGTCGTCGGAAAGCCGATTGCGCACCGCCTCCCGGTCCACCGTCCCCGATGCTGTTCGGGGCAGTTCGTCGGCGAACCCCCAGGTCCGGGGGTGTTTGTAGCGTGCGAGGCGGTCGTCGAGGACGGCCCGGAGGTCGTCGGGGTCCGGGTCGGCGTCACCCTCACCGACGACGAGTGCAGCGACGCGCTCGCCCCACTCGGGGTCCGGGAGGCCGACGACGGCGGCGTCCGCGACCGAGGGATGCTCGCGGAGGGCGTCGGCGACCTCGCCGGGGTCCACGTTCTCGCCGCCTGAGACGATGCGGTCGTCCGCGCGGCCGACGACCCAGAGCCGGCCGTCGGCGTCGCGGTAGCCACGGTCGCCGGTGCGGAGGCCACGGTCGTCGAACGCGGCGTCGGTGCGGTCGGCGTCGAGGTAGCCCGGCGTGACCGTCGGGCCGTCGACGACGATCTCGCCGACCTCGCCCGGGTCGCAGACCTCGCCGTCCGCGACGACCGAAACGTCCGTGAAGACGAGGGGTTGACCGACGGTGCCCGGCTGGTCGAACGCCTCCCGTGGCCGGGCGGTGGCTATCTGCGACGCGGTCTCCGTCGTGCCGTATGTCGGGTGGACGGGGACGCCGCGCTCCTCGCACCGGTCGAGAAGGTCGGAGGGGGCGGGTGCGCCGCCGAGCAGGACGGTTCGGAGGTGGTCGGGCGGCGTCCAGCCGGCGTCGAGGAGCCGGGAGAGCGTCGTCGGGACGAGGGAGACGCCGGTCACGTCGTGCTCCGCGACTGCGCGGGCGGTTGCCTCCGGATCGAACTCCTCCTGCACGACGACCGTCGTCCCATAGAGCGTCGACCGGACGACGGGAGCGAGCCCGCCCACGTGGTACGTCGGGAGGCAGGCGAGCCACCGGTCGTCGGGTGCGACGCCGAGCCGGAACGCGGACGCGGTGGCGGAGGCGACGAGATTGCCGGCGGTGAGCCGGACGCCCTTCGGTTCGCCGGTGGTGCCGGAGGTGAAGGAGACCAGCAGGGTGTGGTCGGGGTCGAACCGGCTCGGGAACGCGACCGCGCTGTCCACGTCCCACACCTCCTCGACGCCGTCCCGCTCGGCGTCGTCGACCGTGAGTACGGGGCAGTCGGCCACCTCGACGCCGAGCGCCTCGGTGTCCGCGTCGCAGACCAGCACGTCGAGGTCGGCGCGGGCGGCCTGCGGCCGTAGCTCCTCGGCGGTCAGCCGGACGTTCAGCGGGACGAGCGTCATCGCGCGACGCATCGCGGCGAACGCGACGTGGACGAACTCGACTCTCGTGTCCATCAGCACGCCGACCGTGCCGTCGTACTCGGGGGCGAACGCCTCCAGCGTCGGCACGAGGTCGGCGACGGCGGCTTCGAGGTCGCGGTAGCTCCACGACTCGCCCGACTCCGCCGACACGAGCACCGTCCGGTCGGGCGTCGCGGCGAGCCGGTGGGAGAGCAGGTCCCGCGTCGGCCAGTCCGGAGTCATTCGACCCCCTCCCACGCCACGCCGGCTCCGTGCCCGTCGCCCCGCGGTACGGCGATGCGGCCGCCCTCGACGGGTGCCGGGTCGGCCGCGAGGTCGTCCGCGAGGAACCCGGCGGTGGCGAGCCCGCACGCGGGCACGTCCGGGATGCTCGCCGCGAGGTGGACGGCGGCCGTGCGCGCCACCACCCCGTCGATGGTGGTCGTCACGACCGGCCTCACGCCCTCGTCGCGAGCGCGCAACGCCGCGTCGCGCGCGGCGTCGACGCCGCCGAGCACCATCGGCTTCAACACGACGGCGTCCGCGGCCCCGGCCGCGAGCGCGTCCGCGAGGGGGACGTGCGCGAGCGTCTCGTCGAGCGCGACGCCGACCGGGCCATCGCGGAGGTCGGCGTGCCCGCGGAGGTCGTCGGGCGCGAGCGGCTGCTCGACGAACGCGACGTCGGCGTCGGCGAACCGCTCGAACGCGCGCCGCGCCTCGGAGCGCGTCCACGCCGCGTTCGCGTCCGCGCGCAGCTCGACGCCGTCGCCGATAGCCTCGCGCACGGCTTCGAGGCGCGCGGCGTCCTCGGAGACGGGGCGTGCGCCCACCTTCACCTTCACGCACTCGAAGCCCGCCTCGACCGCCTCCTCGGCGCGCGCCGCCGTCGTCTCCGCGTCGGCGTCCCCGACCGTCGCGTTCACCGGCACGGACGCGACCTCCCGCTCCTCGCGGGTCGTTCCACTCCCCGTTCGGCCGTTCGAGGTCTCGCTCCCTGCTCGCGGGCCTCGCGGCCCACTCTCCCGTCCGCGGCTCTCACGCCGTTCGAGCCGCGTGCCGTTCGCTCCGACCTCGTGGTCCCCACCGAGGTAGTGATACAGTGGTTCGCCCGCGCGCTTCGCGCGCAGGTCAGTGCGCGCGAGCGAGACCGCGTGTCGGGCCGCCGGCCCGAGGTCGCCGAGGGGGGCGTCCACGCCGCCGGTTCGAATCGCGTCCGCGGCGGCCCCGAGGGATTCCCGGCACGCGTCCACCGACTCCGTCCAGCCCGGGAGCGGCGTCGCCTCGCCGACGCCCCACGCGCCGCCGTCGTCGATCCGGAGGAGGAAGCCGTCGCGCGCGTCGATGCTGCCGTCGGCGGTGGCGAGCGGCGTGTCGAGCGCGAGCGAGAACTCGCGGACCCGAGCGTCAGTCATGCCAGCGCTCCGACCGCGAACGCCGCGGCGAACGCCGCGAGCAGTTTGCCCGTCCGTTCGAGCGCCGGGTCGAGGGCGTCCGCGTCCGTCTCCGTCCACACAGTGCGCGCGACCCGGGCAGCGTACGGCGCGGTCGCCAGCGGCAGGAGGACGGCCGGCCCGAACGCCGCCCCGAGCCAGAGGTACACCGGGACCGCGTACGCGAGCGCGAGCAGCGCGGTGTACTCGACGCGACTCCACGCGTAGCCCAGCCGCACCGCAAGCGTGCGCTTGCCGGCCTTCCGGTCGGTCTCGATGTCCCGGACGTTGTTCACGACCAGGATGGCGGTCGATATCGCGGCGACCGGCAGGCTGGCGAGAATCGCCGTCGCCGGGACCGTTCCCGGCGGTATCGTCGTCGCGAGCGGGGCGGCGAGCACGGCAGCCGCCTGGACGTAGAACGTTCCGGTCACCGCCACCACGCCGAAGAACACGAACACGAACAGGTCGCCGAGGCCGTAGTAGCCGAGCGGGTACGGCCCGCCCGTGTAGAGGATTCCGGACGCCACGCTCGCCAGCCCGATCGCGAGGATCGGGACGCCGCCGACGTAGACGAGGTAGAGTCCGACCACCATCGCCGCCGCGAACGTCACCGCCGTCGCGCGCTTCACTCGCTCCGGCGGGATGAGGCCGGACTGCGTGACGCGCGTGAACCCCTCGCGCTCGTCCGTGTCCGCGCCCTTCGCCGCGTCGTAGTAGTCGTTCGCCAGGTTCGTCCCGACCTGGATGAGCGCCGCGCCGACCAGCGCCGCGAGCGCCGGCAGCGGTGCGAACACGCCCTCGTGGACGGCCAGCGCCGTGCCGACGACCACGGGCGCGGCCGCCGCCGGCAGCGTGTGCGGCCGCGCCGCCATCAGCCACGCGTCCCGCCGGGACACCTCCGGGGACTCGGTCATCACGCGAGCCTTCGGAGCGGTCCATCATATCGGCTGTGGTCCAGCCCGCAGCCCACGGAAGACCGCGAGCCGCGCCCGGGGCATGCCCCTTCGAACGCTCGCCTGCCACGTAGCCAGCAGGATACGCTCCGTCATCGTCCGGCGGGGTCGATGCCAGCGCGCGCGTCGAACGCGGGCCGACGCCGATTTCGGGTCCACCCTCCGTTCTCTGCCGAAAATCCCGGGTAAGCTCGGATTTTTCCGGGGCCGGAGGACGGGGAGCCAGCCACCGTTCTCGAAACTCGCCTGAACCGGGATGAATCGGTGTTGAGCCTCACCACGATTCACGTCGCCCGGGCAACTCCCATCGGACGGGATCGGGATGACAGAACCAGAATCGAACGACGGCGGCATCGACCGCCGCGACTGGCTGAAGGGAACGACGGCACTGGGCGTGGGTGCGGTCGCCTCGGCGCTGACCGGGACGGCCGCGGCACACCCGAAGCCGAACATCGTCGCGGTAGAGGCGCTCACGGACGACGTGAGGTACCGCATCGAGGTCGACGGCGAGATAGCGAAGGGCGACCTCGCCGGCGACTCCGACGAGATAACGGACGGTCGCGTGGCCGTGGGACGCATCGGGAGCAAAGGCGAGTTCGACGACTTCCGGTTCGCGGGGACGATCACGGCGTTCGACGTTGTCTCCGGGAAGGTGGCCGTCGCGGTCGACGGCGAGCGCGTCGACGACCCCGTCGGCCTGCCGGAGCGAACGAAGGAGACGGCGCTCCCGAACGCGATCACCGTCCAGGCGGAAGGGCAGCACGTCGACTACCGGTTCGCGGTGACGGGCGACGTCGAACCCGGGCCGGAGGCGGATCTCGGCGAGGGCGACGAGATAGACGGCCGCGTCGTCACGGGTAACGTCGCCGGTCGGGGCGCGGACGACTACCGCTACTCGGGCGCGGTCAAGTTCGCCAGTACCGACGGCCCGCTCACCGTGACGCTCGAACTCGACCGGGCCGGCGAGTAGCTACTCCAACCCCCACACTCCACTCGCTCGTCTCCACCCCTACTCTCCGCCCCCATCTCCACTCCGACTCCTCGCCCCTACTCTCCGCTCCGCCCCCATATCCACCCCTGTTCTCCGCTCCACGCTCCTACTCCCCCGCCATCGTCTCCGGGAACAGCTTTCCGGGGTTGAGGACGCCGGCCGGGTCGAGCGCGCGCTTCACCGCGCGCATCGCGTCCACCGCCCCCTCGCCGTGCTCCAGTTCGAGGAACTCCCGCTTGCCGAGACCGATGCCGTGCTCGCCGGTCGCCGTGCCGCCCACCTCGATGGCGCGCTCGACGACCTTCCGGTAGACCGTCTCGGCGCGCTCCCACTCCGCCTCGTCGTCGGGGTCCGCGAGCACCGAGTAGTGGACGTTGCCGTCGCCCGCGTGCCCGAAACAAGGGACGACGAGGCCGGCGTCCTCCCCGAGTTCCTTCGCGTACCGGATGAGACCGGGGTACTCGCTGATCGGCACCGTGACGTCTCCGGGGTGGTTCGGCTCCAGATCCGGGTCCCACGACTGCGTCGCGTACGCGAGTTCCCGCCGGGCCTGCCAGAGGTCGTCCATCTCGGCGTCGTCCGCCGCGATCTCGAACCGCTCCGGGTCGTGCGCGCCGAACACCGTCCGGCAGAACTCGACCTCCTCCTCGATCCCGTGGTCGCCGTGGAACTCCAGGAAGACGAGAGGCCGGTCCGGGAGGTCCGTACCCGTGTACGCGTTCGCCATCGCCGCGGAGTCCGCGTCCACGAGTTCGATCTTCGCCACGTCCACGCCCGACTGCACCGCGTCCATCACCGCCGCCGTCGCGTCGGCGAGGGAGGAGAACACGGCCCGGCCCGCCCGCGTCTGCTCCGGGATGCCCGCGAGTTCGAGCGTCGCCCGCGTCACCACGCCGAGCGTCCCCTCGGAGCCGACGAGCAGGTCCCGGAGGTTGTAGCCGCTGGAGGTTTTCGCCGCCCGGCTCCCCGTCGTGATCACCGAGCCGTCCGCGAGCACCGCCTCCACCTCCAGCAGCCAGTCGCTCACCTCGCCGTACTTCACCGTCTGCATCCCCGAGGCGTCCGTCGCGATCATCCCGCCGACCGTCGAGATGTCGCCCGACGACGGCAGCGGCGGGAAGAACAGGCCGTGCTGTCCCACCGCCTCGTCCACGTCCACCCCGAGCACCCCCGCCTCTACGTCCACCTGGAAGTCGCCCGGCCGCACCGCGAGCACGTCGTTCATCCGCGTCAGGTCCAGACTGACGCCCGCCTCCACCGGCGTCGCCGCCCCCTCCAGTCCCGTCCCCGCCGCGTACGGCGTCACCGGCACCCCGCGCTCGCTCGCCGCCGACAGCACCGCCGACACGTCCGCCGTCGACGCCGCGTACACCACCGCGTCCGGCCGCACCGCGTCGCGGTCCGGCGTTCCCCAGTCCTTCGCGTGCCCGTCCCGCGTCGCGTCCGCGAACGACACGTCCCCGTCCAGATCGAGATCCGCGAGGAACCCGCAGTCGTGAGTCATGTGGTACGGGTTGGCGTGCGGTCTGATAAGCTCTCGGGACGGCTACCGCGTGGTGGTTGGACTTCGATCTGTGTCGGTCGAAGGGGCCACGGCGGACAGTTCGTACCGACGCCAGTTGGTCCAATGTAGCCGATTGGAGTACATAAACTATTTAAAACTTACAAAGAATTACAAAGAATTACATTTATAAGGTTTATAGGGGTCCGGCGCTCGCGCCCACCACGCACAACACCCACCGCGGCCTCGGAAGTCCCTGACGTGCTCGGATTGGCCGTCTCGGACGAGTGTCCTGCTGTCGGCTCGACCGCCGCTTCCTCGAAAGCCCCTGGCCCCTTTCATTCCCGCCCCGCCGAGTGGTCGGCCAGGCGTAGCGCGGTGGACCGTTCGGCCTGCTTCGGCCGGTCGGAACTCCGGTACGGGAAAGCCGGTTGACCAGCCGGCTCACTTCGGCCGAGGGCAGCCCCGACCCGCGAAAGCCGGCCGACCAACCACCCGGGCGGGACTTCGAAAGGGGCCGACCGCGTGGCGGCTCCGCCGCCACGGAATGAGAGGCCGGCGGAGTCGGCCTCACGCTCGGGGAAGGCGCGCGACGTAAGCACCGTGGTACGAAAGACGGCGCGTCGCGCCGTCTTTCGTCATCCCGGAAATCTGCGATTTCCGGCGACAGCGACCGGAGGGAGCGAGGAGCGCAGCGAGCGCACCGACCCGAGCGGGAGGGGGCTTTCGGGGCGGTCGGTCCACCAGTTGGCGGCGTTCTTGCAGTAGCGGTCGGTCCGAGTCGCAACACCGCAAAAACGGAATCCACTATCCCATCTCTCCGGCTCCCGAGCTATTTACCGCTCCGAACACCACAGTCCACGCATGCGAGCTATCGAGGTCACGGAGTTCGGGGACGGCGACGTGCTCGAACCCGTGGAGCACGAGAAACCGGAACCCGAGGAGGGTGAGATCCGCATCGCCGTCGAGGCGGCGGGTATCAACTTCGCGGACGTGCAGCAGCGCCGCGGGCGGTATCCGGGCGGTCCGGAGCCACCGTACGTCCCCGGTCTCGAAGCCGCCGGAACCATCGACGCGGTGGGTGACGGCGTGGACCGCGAGGTGGGCGACAGAGTGGTGACGATGCTGGAGAACGGCGGCTACGCGGAGTACGCGACCGCTCCGGCGTTCGGGCTGTTCGACGTGCCGGAGTTCATGAGCTTCGAGGAGGCGGCTGGGTTCCCGGTGCAGTTCCTGACGGCGTGGGCGGTGCTCCACGAGCGCGGCGGGGTGGAGGCGGGCGAACGCGTGCTGGTGCACGCGGCGGCGGGCGGCGTCGGGTCGGCGGCGGTCCAGCTCGCGGACGCGGCGGACGCGGAGCTGTTCGCCACCGCCTCCACGGACGAGAAGCTCGACCTCGCGGCGCGACTGGGCGCGGACCACGCCATCAACTACGAGGAGGCGGACTTCGCAACGGAGATAGACGCCATCACGGACGGCGCGGGCGTCGACCTGGTGCTGGACGGCGTCGGCGGGGAGACGTTCGACCGGAGCCTGGACGCGTTGACGCCGTACGGCCGGCTCGTCACGTTCGGCGTGGCGAGTGGCGAGCCGACGACGGCGGACGCGACCCGACTGCTCTTCGGGAACAAGTCCGTCGTCGGCTTCCACCTCGGCCGGACGATGGCACACGACCCGCAGCGCGTGCTCGGAGCGGTGCCGGAACTGACGGGGATGCTCGCGGACGGCACGCTGGCGGTGGTGGTCGGCGAGACGTTCCCGCTCGCGGACGCCGCCGACGCCCACGAGTTCGTGGAGAGCCGGGGGAGCGTCGGGAAGGTCGTGCTGGAGCCGTAGGTCAGCCCGAGAACTCCTCGAACGAGATCGAGCCCTGATCGACGATGTCCTGCGGGGCGGGGACGCTGCCGTCGGGCGGGTCGCCCTCGACGCCGCCGGGTTCGCCGACGACGAGGCGGCCGACCATCCCGAGCGACTTGTGCGGTGTGCAGAAGTAGTCGTACGTGCCGGTCGTCTCGAACGTGTGCTCGAACGACGCGCCCTGCTCGCTCAGGATGCCGCTGTCCCACGGCTCCGCGCCGTCCGGGATGCGCGTGGTTTCGGCGGCGTCGACGCTCTCCGCGTACGCGGTCGAGGAGTGCGCGCCCGACTCGATGACCCACTCGACGGTGCTGCCCGGCTCGACGAACAGCCCGATGGGGTCGAAGTAGTACTGGTCCCCCTCCGTGAGCATCTGCACGGTGTCGGCTGCGCCGCCGCCTCCGCCGTCCGTCGCGTTGGTCTCGTTCGCCGCCGTCGTCTCCGTCTCGTTCGGTTCCGGCACGCCCGCGTCGGTGGCCTCGGTCGTGGTCGTCGCGTTGCCCGCTCCACCCTCCCCGGGACCCTGCTCCGGAGCCTGCAGACAGCCAGCGCCCCCGAGCACGCCCGCGGCACCGACCGACGCCAGGAACCTCCGTCGATCCATACATACAGAGTCGACGCCCAGTCCAAAGCCAGTACCGGCTCTCACGCCGGCCGACCGGTCGGAAAACTTCCACGGGAACGGCCGGATGGGCTGCTATCTCCGCGCCATCCACACCATCACGGGGCTCTCCGGGCCGAACGCCTCTGCGTCGAACCCGCCGTACACCGACCACTCCGAGAAGCCGGCGCGCGCCAGCAGGTGCTCGACCTCGCGCCGCCACACCACCGCGTACCGGTAGCCGGTGTCGGCGACGCGCTCGCCGTCGCGGTAGAGTTCCCGCGTCACGTCCATCACCTGGTCGGGGATCGACGGCACGTCGTACCGCTGCACGAGTTCGTACGTCGTCCCGTCGCGGACCAGCTCGCGGCGGTCCTCCGTCGGCTCCTGGAGCACCGTCGGGTGGAGCACGGGCACGTCGAACGCCACGCGACCGCCGTCCGCGAGCAGGTCGAGAACGTTGCGGAGCGTCGCCAGCTGGTCGGCCGCCGTCAGGTTGTGGAGGAGTGCGCTGAACGGCAGGCACGCGAACTCGAACTCGCGGTCGAGTACGAGCCGGCGCATGTCCGCCTGGAGGGTCGTCGGCGACAGTCCGCGCTCGACGGCGTTCTCGTGGAGCCGCCGGAGCATCGCCGCGGACGCGTCGACGCCCACCGCGTCGACGCCCGCGTCCAGAAGCTCCAGGTAGACGCGGCCGGTGCCGCAGCCGATCTCCAGCACGCGGCCGTCCGCCCGTCGCGCCCGGTCGCGGTAGAACGCCACGTCGTCGTCGTGGTCCGCGTACACCACGTCGTACACCTCGGCCCACTCCGCGAACGGGTCCGTCTCGCGCCCCTCCGGCATGCGACCTGCATCTCCCCCTGCACTCAAAAAGGATGTGGCCGGGTTCGGGCGGTTCGGGGCTCGGAAGAACGAGTCGGACGATGAACGTCGTGGCCGGTCGACGGAGCGACGGGAACGGACGCTACAGCGGTTCCCGGCCGTCGATGATGCGTCGGGCGCGGTCGGCGAGCGCGGGGACGCGGCGCTCCATGAGGGGGTAGGTCGGGTCGTCGGCGTTGCCTTCGAGGTGGCGGCGGTAGAACATCTCGCCGAGCGCGCAGAGCTTGTAGACCGCGAGCGCGCGGTAGAACCGGTCGTGCTCGTAGGAGATGCCGGTCCGCTCCTCGTACCGCGCGACGAGTTCCCGGCGGGTGGAGTAGCCGTCGCGTGCCACGAACGTCTGTTCGAGTTCGGGGACGGCGGGCTCGGGGTCCGCCGGGTCGCGCCAGTACGCGAGCAGCCAGCCGAGGTCGGCGCGCGGGTCGCCGAGCGTGCTCAGCTCCCAGTCGAAGACGGCGGCGAGGTCGGGCGGAACGCCAGTAGCGTACATCACGTTGTCCAGCTTGTAGTCGCCGTGAACGAGGGACTCGGGGTGGTCGGCGGGCGCGTTGGCCTGGAGCCACTCGGTCACGTCGTAGAGCGCCGGCACCTCGCGCTCGTCGCTCGTGACCTGGAACGCCCACGTCAACTGCTGGGCCCACCGCTCGACCTGGCGCTCGGTGTAGCCCGGGGCGTGGCCGAGGTCGTCGAGGCCGACGCTCGCCGGGTCCACCCGGTGGATGCGCGCGAGGCCGTCCACGAGTTCCTCGCCGACGCGCCGGCGGTGCTCGGGCGCGGCGAACCGGTCGGGTTCGGCGTCGCGGAGCACGTCGCCCGCGACGCGCTCCATCACGTAGAAGTCGGAGCCGAGGACCGCGTGGTCGTCGCACGCGAGCACCGTCGGCGGCACCGGCACGGCGGTGTCCTGGAGCGCGTCGACGACGCGGTACTCCCGGAGCACGTCGTGGGCGGTCTCGGCGGTCTCGCCCGGCGGCGGCCGGCGGACGACGAGGTCGCGGTCGCCCCACGTCACGAACAGCGTCTCGTTCGAGTGGCCCTCGGGGTGGCGGGAGACGGCGTAGTCGTCGGTGGGCCCGAGGTGGTCGCGGAGGTGTGCGCGGAGCGCGTCCTCGTCGACGAGCCGGCGCAGGTAGTCGTCGCTCGGCTCGCCGTCGTCGGCTGGCATACCGGGAGGAACGCAGGGGGACGGTAAAAATATGGAGGGCCGGGATGCTCCTGCACCGTCAGGCGGCGTCCTCGACCTCGATCCGGCCCTGGAGCTCGCGCTCCGAGGGCGGGCTGATGGTGATGCCGGCCTCGCCGAGGCGGGTCTTGATCGCACGCGCGTACGCCGACCGGACGGCGAGCACGTCGCGCCGCTGCGGGTTCTCGATCCAGTAGTGGACGCGGACCACCACGGCGTCGTCGCCGAGGTGGTCGACGTAGGCGCGCGGGACCGGGTCGGCGAGCACCGCGTCGAGGTCCGCGGCCGCCGCTTCGAGGTGCGCCGTCGCCTCGTCCACGTCGTCCTCGTACGCGAGACCGACGTGGTCGACGACGCGGTACGCGCCGCGGCCGTACGGCCGCGTGATGGTCCCGCCGGTGAGCGCCGTGTTCGGGATGGTCACGAGTTCGCCGTCCGGGGTGCGGACGCGCGTGACCCGGAGCGTGATGGACTTGACGGTCCCCTCGCCGTCCGCCCACTCGATGAAGTTGCCGACGTTGAACTCGGGGTCGACGACGAGCGCCAGCCCGCTGACGAGCGAGCCGATGACCTCCTGGCCGGCGACGCCGACGGCGAGCGTCGCGGCGGCGACGATGAGGGCGGAGTTGGTCAGGAAGCCGCCGTAGCCGGCGACGCCCGCCCCCACGAAGACGGCGATCAGGAAGACGAGCACGCGGACGTACCGGGCGAGGGCCTCGGTGAGCGTCGGGTTGTTTCGGTTGCGGCGGCGGACGACCCGGAGCGTTGCGGGCACGGCGACGTACCGGCCGAGGAGCGCGACGACGAGGAAGCCGGCGAGGAACCAGCCGGCCCTGACGAGGTCGGGCCAGTAGTCCGCGAGTTCGTCCGGACCGACGCCCGGCTCGGGGGTGGCGGTCAGGAGCGCGAGGGACGCGACCGGAAGCAGTAGCCCGAGCAGCCGACGGCGTGGACGGCGTCCGTCCGTCATAGGCGGACGGATTCGGTCCGGAGGACAATAGACTCCCCGGCGACGAGCGCGGACCACACCGAACCTTAACGTATCCGGCCCCGAACCGCCCGGTATGGGACTGGCGTACGACGACGGCGAGCGGGCCGGTGAGTTCGCGGCACGCGTCCGCGAGTTCGTGGACGACGAGGTGATTCCGGTGGAGCGCGACCTGCTGGGCGACGGCCCGGTGTCCGCGGAGACGGTGGCCGACCTCCGGGCGGAGGCGCGCGACCGCGACCTCTACGCGCCGCAGGTCTCGGAGGAGTACGGCGGGCTCGGCATGGCGTTCCGCGACGTGCTGCCGGCGTTCGAGGCGGCGGGCCGGAGCCTGCTCGGCCCCGCAGCGATCCGCGTGGACGCGCCGGACGAGGGGAACGCGCACACCCTGGAGCTGCTCGGGACCGAGGACCAGCGAGAGCGGTGGCTGCGGCCGCTGGTCGCGGGCGAGATTCGGTCGGGGTTCGCCATGACGGAGCCGATGCAGGGGTCGGGCTCCGACCCGAAGATGATCCGGACGACCGCTCGGCGGGAGGGCGACGAGTGGGTGCTCGACGGCCACAAGTGGTGGACGACGAACGGGAGCGTCGCGGACGTGCTGATCGTGATGGCGCGCACCGACCCGGACGCGCATCCCTACAGCGGCTGCTCGCTGCTCCTCGTGCCGGCGGACGCCGACGGCGTGGAGGTCGTCCGGGACATCCCGCACGTCGGCAGCGGCGTCACCGGCACCGTCCACTCGGAGATCGCGTTCGACGGCGTGCGCGTGCCCGCGGCGAACCTGCTCGGCGAGCTGAACGAGGGGTTCCGGCACGCCCAGCAGCGCCTCGGCCCGGCGCGGCTCACGCACTGCATGCGCTTCTCCGGCATGGCGGAGCGCGCCCTCGACGTGGCGAAGGCCTACGCCGCGGAACGCCGGGCGTTCGACTCCGCGCTCGCGGACAAGCAGGGCGTGCGCTTCGACGTGGCGGACGCCGAGACCCGGCTGCACGCGGTGCGGACGATGGTGCGCGAGGCCGCGGACCGCATCGCCGCGGGCGACGAGGCCCGCGTACCGGTGTCGATGGCGAAGCTCTACGCCGCGAACGTCACGCAGGACGTCATCGACACCGCGGTCCAGCTCTGCGGCGGCAGCGGCGTCGGCAAGGATCTCCCGCTCGCCGAGTTCTACGAGGAGGTCCGGCAGTTCCGCATCGTCGACGGCGCGGACGAGGTGCACAAGCGTGTCGTCGCCCGCGATGCGTTCGAGGACACGGACGCGAGCGAACTCGACCCCCTCCCGAGGTACGACGGATGACGGACCGGTTCGACCTGGACGGACGCGTCGCGGTCGTCACCGGCGGCACGAGAGGTATCGGGCTTGCCGTCGCGGAAGGGCTGGCGGCGGCGGGCGCGGACGTCGTACCGACCTCGCGTACGCAGGCGGACGTGGACGCGGCGGTCGAGCGGGTGCGCGCGGAGGGTGCCGAGTCGCTCGCGGTCACGACGGACGTCACCGACGCGGACGACGTGGCCCGCGTCTGCCGCCGCGCGGTCGACGAACTCGGCGGGCTCGACGTCGTGGTGAACAACGCGGGAATCAACCCCGGCGAGGCGCTCGGCCGGCCCGAGAGCGTCGGCGACGACGCGTTCGCGCGGACGCTCGACGTGAACCTCCAGGGTGCGTTCCGGTGCGTGCGGGCGGCGGCCGACGCGCTCCACGAGAGCGACGGGGGCGCGGTGGTCAACGTCGCCAGCGTCGGCGGCGTCGTCGGCCTGCCGCGCCAGCACCCCTACGTCGCGTCGAAGCACGGGCTGGTCGGGCTGACGCGGAGCGTCGCGCTCGACTGGGCCCCAGACGTGCGCGTGAACGCGGTCGCGCCCGGCTACGTCGCCACCGACCTCACCGAACTCGTGCGCGAGGACGACGACCTCCGCGCGTCCATCCTGGAGCGCACGCCCCTCGACCGGTTCGCGGAGCCCGAGGAGATCGCCGGCCCGGTCGCGTTCCTGGCGAGCGACGCCGCGTCGTTCGTGACCGGCGAGTGCCTCGCCGTGGACGGCGGGTGGACCGCCCGGTAGCGACCGACGCCGACTTGGCCCTGGAGCACGAGTTCCACCGCGTGACCGACGTCGAGGCCGCGGCAGAACTGCTCCGGGACGCCGAGCGCACGGTCGCGCTCACCGGCGCGGGCGCGAGTGCGGAGTCCGGGGTCCCGACGTTCCGCGGTGACGACGGCGTCTGGAGCGAGTACCGGGAGCGCGACTTCACGTTCCAGCGTCTGTGGCGCGAACCCGGCGCGTTCTGGACGGACTGGCTCGACCTCCGCGCGGACCTCGCGGGCGGGTTCGACCCGAACCCCGCGCACCGCGCGCTCGCCGACCTCGAAGCAGAGAGCCATCTCCACGCCGTCGTCACGCAGAACGTCGACGGTCTCCACGCCGACGCCGGCTCCGAGGACGTGGTCCGCCTGCACGGGAGCGCCGGGCGGGTGTCGTGTCGAGAGTGCGAGAAGGGGTTCGACGCCGAACCCGCCGTCGAGCGCGCGCGGGAGGGAGAGGTGCCGCCGCGGTGCGAGGCGTGCGGCGGCGTCCTCGAACCCGACGCCGTCCTGTTCGGCGAGCCACTGCCGCGGGACAGGCTGCAGCGTTCGCGGGCGCTGGCGGACACCTCCGACGCGTTCCTCGTCGTCGGGTCGTCGCTGGAGGTCGAGCCCGCCGCGTCGTTGCCGTCTCGGGCAGTCCGGGGCGGTGCCTCGCTCGTCGTGGTGAACCTCGACCCGACTCACGTAGACGATTCTGCCGAGTTCGTGTTTCGCCGGAAGGCGGGTGAGGTGCTGCCGGAGTTGACCAGGCTGGTTTTCGACGGGGAGTAGAGAGTCGGGAGTTGCGATTACTGGTCCCGAAAGCCCCCTCGCGCTCGGGGAAGCACGACGACGCAAGCACCGCAGGGAAGGAGCGAACGAAGTGAGCGACTAACTGAGGAGCGCAACGAGGCGCGCGACCGGAGCGCGCGAGGGCTTTCGGGCCGTTGTTGCCAGTTCTACCGATTCCAGTGATGCCGACCAACTCCGATCGGGCGAAACGAGAGTATAAATCCCGCCGACACACCAGAAGTGGACATGGACCTCTCCGGAGTTCGCGTCCTCGACCTCACCCGCTACCTCCCCGGTCCGTACGCGACGCAGGTGCTGGCGGACTGCGGCGCGGAGGTTATCAACGTAGAATCGCCCGATGGCGACCCGGCGCGCGGGATGGAGCCGAGGACGGACGAGAACGGGGTGGGCCGGCTGTTCGACGCGGTGAACCGCGGGAAGCGGAGCGCGGTGCTCGACCTGAAGACGGGGTCGGGCCGGGAGGCGTTCCTCCGGCTGGCCGAGGACGCCGACGTGGTGATCGAGGGGTTCCGACCGGGGGTGGTGGATCGGCTGGGCGTGGGCTACGAGGACGTGCGGGAGCGCAACCCCGAGGTCGTCTACTGCTCGCTGTCGGGGTACGGCCAGGACGGGCCGTGGGCGGACCGGGTGGGTCACGACCTGAACTACGTCGCCACTGCTGGGTTGCTGGACGCGACGCGGCGCGACGACGGGGAAGCGCCGCGCATTCCGGGCGTGCCGGTCGCGGACGTGGCGGGCGGCCTCTACGCGGCGTTCGGGGTGGTGTCCGCGCTGCTGTCGCGGGAGTTGGGAAACGCCAGCGGCGAGTACCTCGACGTGTCGATGACGGACGCGGTGGCGTCGCTATCACAGACGCTGGCGTCGTCGGCGCTCGCGGGCGACGACCCGCGGCCGGGCGACACGCCGCTCACGGGCCGCGACCCCTGGTACGACGTGTACGAGACGCGCGAGGCGCGAAGCCCCTCGGATGGGTCGAGTAGCGCGGAGCGAAGCTCCGCGAATCGTTCGAGCGGGCAGAACCCGCGAGAAGACGGCGACAGCCACGAGACTGCGGACGGGCGGTACGTGACGCTCGCCGCGCTGGAGCCGCAGTTCTGGGACGCGTTCTGCGAGGCCGTGGGCCGCCCGGACCTCCGCGACGCGCACGGCACCCGCGACCCGGCGGAGCGCGCGGCGCTCCGCGCGGAACTCGCGGACCTGTTCGCCGGCCGGACGCAGGACGAGTGGGAGGCCACGCTCGGCGACGTGGACGCGGCGTTCGCGCCCGTCCGGACGCCGAGGGAGGCGCTCGACCACCCGCAGATCCGGGCGCGCGGGCTGGTCGGAGGGGGCGAAGATGCGCCGCCGCGCGTCGGCCTCCCGTTCGTGGACGCCGCCGACGAGCGCGCGGGGCCGCCGCCGGGACTCGGCGAGCACACCGCCGACGTGCTCCGGGAGGCGGGCTACGGCGACGACGACCTCGTGGCGCTTCGGGCCGACGGTGCGATTCCCGACGAGTGAGCCGGTCCGGGGCGCGTGCTCCCGCGACCGGGGAGCGTCTCGTCGGCCGACGCCGTGGCCGCTCCCCTATAAATCTTATAGGTGTAATAATTCGTAATATATTGTAATTATATGTAACTTCTTGTAAGTTTCAAGTGCTTTATGAGGGCGAGACGTCGTGCGGCGCTCGCGTCCGCGCGCCGCCAGCCGCAACCGCTACGCATTTGCGCGACGCCCGACGACACGGCAACATGGCAGTTCCGGGGTTCGCACACGAGACGGGTGCGCACTGCGGCTCGACGGCGCTCCGCGACCTGGGCGACTTCTACGGCTGGGGGCTGGACGAGCCGGCGTGCTTCGGCGTGGGCGGCGGGCTGGGGTTCACGTACGTCGCGGAGTCCGAGTCGCCGAGCCGGGCGTTCGTCGGACGGACGCCGTGGCTGGAGACGGCGGCACTCGACCACCTCGGCGTCGGGTTCGAGGAGCGCTCCGGGCAGTCGTGGGACGCGGCGTGGGATGGAGTACGGAGCCATCTCGACGCGGAACGGCCCGTCGTCGCGTTCGTGGACCTCTACTACCTCGACTACTACGACACGTCCACGCACTTCGGGCCGCACACGGTGGTCGCGGTCGGGGTGGACGGCGGGGGCCGCGAGCCGGACGACGCGGAGGTCCTGCTGGCGGACAGCGAGTTCGAGGGGACGCGGCGGCTCCCGGTCGAGCGGTTCCGCGAGGCGTGGTCGTCCGACCACGGCTTCTGGGGGCCGCTCCGGAACCGGTGGCTGGCCGTGGACGACCCGGAGCCGACGCACTCCCTGGCCGACGCGTTCCGCGCGGGGCTGCGCCGCGCGGCCGCGGGAATGTGCGACCCGGGCGACGCGGGCGAGGACCGGACGGCGGGCGTGCCGGGCATCCGGGCGTTCGCGGACGACCTCCGGTCGTGGGCGGATCTCCCCGACGCGTCGTGGTGCGCGCGGTTCGCGTACCAGAACGTCGAGAAGCGCGGGACGG
>CAZYYH010000010.1:0-9018 GCA_964651725.1 uncultured Halobacteriales archaeon
CGCGAGTGCATCTCGGTGTGGTCGAAGCACTGCTCGTCCTCGGGCTGCTCGTCGCGGCGTTCGTCGGGTTCAACATCGGCGGCTCCTCCACGGGCGTCGCGTTCGGCCCGGCGGTCGGCAGCCGCGTCGTCGGGAAGCTCGCCGCCGCCGGTCTCATGTCGGGCTTCGCGCTCCTCGGCGGCTGGACCGTCGGCCGGAACGTCGTGGAGACGATGGGCGGCCAGATCGTCCCCGCGACGTACTTCACGCTCGGCGCGAGCGTCGCCGTCCTCTTCTTCGTCGGTCTCGCGCTCCTCATCTCCAACCTGTTCGGCGTCCCCGCGTCCACGTCGATGACGGCGGTCGGAGCCATCGCCGGCCTCGGGGTCGCCGTCGGCGACCTCAACCAGGCCGTCATGCTGGAGATCGTCTCCTGGTGGCTCATCGCACCCATCGTCGCGTTCTGGGTCTGTGCCGTCATCGGGCGCTACCTCTACCCGTATCTCGAGCACTACTTCGCCATCGACCAGTCCGACGGCCCGCTCGTCGAGATGGACCGGTCCGGCGTCGTCCCTCGGCCGCGACTCGGCAACGGGACGACCACCCGCGAACTCGTCGGGAGCGTCCTCGTCGTCGCCATCGCGTGCTACATGGCGTTCTCCGCGGGCGCGTCGAACGTCGCCAACGCCGTCGCCCCCCTCGTCGGCAACGGCGCGCTCTCGATGAACGTCGGCATCCTGCTCGCCGCCGGAGCCATCGGGCTGGGCGCGTTCACCATCGCGCGGCGCACCCTCGACACCGTCGGCAACGACCTCACCGACCTACCCCTGCTCGCCGCGCTCGTCGTCGAGGTCGTCAGCGCCAGCCTCATCACGTTCCTGTCCGTCATCGGCATCCCCGCGAGCCTCGCCGTCTCCGCCACCATGTGCATCGTCGGCCTCGGCTGGGGGCGCGCCACACGGACCGTCCGCGTCGCCGAGGTCGTCACCGGCCAGGGCGAGGCGTCGATGTCCGTGAACGCGCTCGCCGCCGACCGCCCCGACGAGGTGCCGAAGATGGGCGAGGAGAACCCCGCCGAACTCACCGCCGCCGACCTGTTCGACCCCTCGACCACCGGTCGCGTCATCGCGCTCTGGCTCCTCACCCCGTCGCTGTCCGCCGTCGGCTCCTACCTCGTGTTCGAGTACCTCCCCGCGTTCTCGATGTGACGCGTCAGACGCCCGAGTCCGGCCCGGAGACGGCCGTCCCCGCGCCCGTCGCCGACGCAAACAGCAAGGTATACCCGTGACCGCACAGAAGCCCAAGGTGATGCCGACCGTCACGTACCTCAACTACGAAGTGCTCGACGACCACGGCTGGGACATGGACGACGACGACCTGTTCGAGCAGGCTGCGGACGCCGGCCTCGACGACGAGGACTACGGCGAACTCGACGTCAACCAGGGCGAGTACATCCTCGAAGCCGCCGAAGCGCAGGGGTACGACTGGCCGTTCTCGTGTCGCGCCGGCGCGTGCGCGAACTGCGCCGCCATCGTCAGAGAGGGCGAGATCGACATGGACATGCAGCAGATCCTCTCCGACGAGGAGGTCGAGGAGCGCAACGTCCGGCTGACCTGCATCGGGTCGCCCGCGGCCGACGACGTGAAGATCGTCTACAACGCGAAGCACCTCGACTACCTGCAGAACCGCGTCATCTGAGGGACGCTACGGATCAGCGTTCCACGCCTGGAACAGGACGAACTCCCGCAGGCGCACTATAATTCGGCACGGAATGAGGAGATATTATCAGGTCGATATATGTGTCTGGTGGGAGAAATTGATATGATTCGAAGGCCGGGTAACCCCTTCGCCCTGGAACCGCCCGCGGGCCCGCCTCGCCATGACCTCCCTCCAGACCAGCAGCCCCGTCGTGTACCTGGGTGCGGACGACGGCGTCGTGTACGCAGTCGACGCGGAGAGCGGCGAGCGCGTCTGGGCGTTCGCGGAGCCATCCGGTGCCGTCCGTTCCTCGCCGACGGTGGCGAACGGGACAGTCTACGTCGGGGCCGGCGACGGCGTCGTGTATGCGGTCGACGCGGAGAGCGGCGAGCGCGTCTGGGCGTTCACCGAGGCGGGCGACTCGACTTCGCCGTCGCCGACCGTGTCGGGACGAACGGTCTACGTCGGAGCCGCCGACGGCGTCGTGTACGCGGTCGACGCGGAGAGCGGCGAGGCCGTGTGGCGCTACGAACACCCGTCCGGACCAGTGTCCGCCTCGCCGGCGGTCGGTGACGGCACGGTCTACGTCGGGGCCGACGACAGGACGCTGCACGCGATCGACGCCGCATCCGGCGAGCAGGTGTGGACGTTCGAGGAGCCGGTCGGGCCGGTGTCTCCGTCCCCGGTCGTCGCCCGGGGCGTCCTCTACGCCGGATGTGACGACCGGCGGCTGTACGCGGTCGACGCCGACACCGGCGACCGGGTGTGGGTGTCCGACGAACCGACCGGTCCGGTGTTCTCGTCGCCCACGGTGGTCGGTAGAACCGTCTACGTGGGTTCCTGGGAGGCTCTGTTGGCCATCGACGCCGACGCCGGCGAACTCGAATGGTCGGCCGAGTTCCCGAGGACGGGCATCGACGCCTCGCCAGTGGTCGTCGACGGCGTCGTGTACGTCGGCGTGCTCGACGGATCGCTCCGGGCGGTCGATGCCGGAACGGGGGCGGAGAGCTGGTCGTTCACCGACCCGACAGGATGGATAGCGTCCGCGCCGGCCGTGCTCGACGGCGTCGTCTACGTCGGGGCGAACGACGGGAAGTTGTACGCCGTCGAGACGGAGACCGGCGAACGACGATGGACGTTCGACGAACCCGGAGCGGGGATAGCCGCTTCCCCGGCGGTGTCGTCCTGGGACGGAGCCGGTTCGGGAAGCCGGGCGAACTCGATCGAGCCATGAACCGACGCGAACTGCTCGCGGCGTGCGGTGCGATGACGACGTTCGGTGCCGCCGGCTGTAACGCCCCTCGAAACGAGCGGTGGCCGAGCGAGGAGAGACCGGTTACGAACACGCCAGAGGAGAGGCGTGCGACGGACGCGCCCGAGAACTGGCCGACGTTCCTGTACGACAGTACGAATCGGCGGTGTTTCGCGAGCGACCGGACCTCCGGGGAGCGACCGTCGATCCGGTGGTCCTACCGGACGGACGACGCGGTGTGGGCCAGTCCGGTCGTCGCCGACGGGACGCTGTACATCGGGAGCTACGACGGACACCTGTACGCGATCTCGACGGAGACCGGCGAGCTGAAGTGGCGGTACCGGACCGGCGACCGGATCGACGGGAGCCCGGCGGTCGTGGACGGGACGGTGTACTTCGGTTCGTTCGACAGGAACGTCTACGCGCTCGACGCGGGGACGGGCGAGGAGCGGTGGATACACGGAACGCGGGGTATCGTCAGAAGCAGCCCGACGGTCCGGGACGGCGTCGTGTACGTCGGCGCGCACTGCCGTGCCGAGGAGTGCAGCACGTACTACGACGTGCGGTGGCCCGAACGGGGCTCCGTCCTGGCGTTCGACGCGGAGAGCGGCGATCTTCGCTGGCGGTACGGGACGGACGATGGCGTGATCTCCACACCTGCAGTACTCGACGGGACGGTCTACGTCGGTAGCTCGGACGCCACGTTGTACGCGCTCGACGCGGCCGCGGGGGAGACGCGCTGGAGCTTCGAGACGGACGGGCCGATAATGAGTAGTCCGACGTGCGCCGGTGGTCGCGTGACGTTCGCCACGCTGACCGGAAAGGTGTACGCCGCCGACGCGACCTCCGGCGACGTGGCGTGGTCGTACGACGCGAACACCGGTGATGGCCAGCGCATCGAACTGCCGGTGATATTCACGAGTTCTCCCGTCGTGTGCGACGACGTCGTTTACGTGGGTTCGATGGCTCCGGGTGACGGCGTGGTCGGCAAACTCTACGCCGTCTCCGCGAGCGACGGCAGTCCGCGCTGGTCCGAGTCCGGGTTCGCCGAGGCGATCGGGAGCAGTCCGGTGGTGGTGGACGAGACCGTCTACTTCGGCGCTCACACCCTGGAATCGTCGGCCGTGGAGTCGGGGTTGTACGCCGTCGGCACCGACGGCACCGTCGAGTGGAGCGTCACGTTCGACGACGCGGAGCACGAGGGGTTCGGAAGCAGTCCGGCGGTCGTCGGCACGACGCTGTACATCGGGAGTACGGACGGCCACGTACACGCGTTCGAACTGGGGTGACCGGGCGAACGACAGCGACACGCCGTGAGTCGAGCCAGTCGACGCCGTGCGAGAGAGACACCGAGCACCGCCGAGGACGAGTGATTCTCGACGCCGACCGGCCGACCTGGAGAGCCGCTACGCCAGCAGGTACGCGCCCGCGCCGACCAGTCCGCCACCGACGATGAGGTACGCGGCGTCCACGCCCTTGACGAACAGCGCGAACGACGCGGCGGCGAGCGCGGCGGTGATCGGGTCGATCACGGCGTCGAACGCGAGCGTCACGCTCGCGCCGGCGATTGCACCGACGACGGCGGCGTTGATGCCGGCGAGCGCGGCCTGCACGACCCGGTCGTTCCGGACGCGGGCGACGTACTGGAAGCCGACGACGATGAACAGGAAAGAGGGCGTGAAACGGATTGTCCATGGGGGCGTCCGGTGGGGTGCGTTGGCGTACTGGTGTCGGGACGGCTCCCTGGCTCGCGCGCTGCCCGTCAGTACGTCCGCACGTCGAGTTCCGGAACACGCTCGAAGTGGTCGACGTTCCGCGTGACGACCGGCTCGTCGGCCAGAAGAGCTGTGGCAGCGACGACGCAGTCCTCGCGTTCGATTCGGCGTCCCTCGTCGATGAGCCGTCCGGAGAGCTTTCCAGCCTTCCGCGTGACTGCGCGGTCCGCGCCGACCACGTGCTTCGTCTCCAGCACGTCGATGATCTCCGTCCGTTTTTCCCCGGGAGTCCCCGACCGGGCGACGCCTTCGTAGAGTTCGAGGACGGTAACTGCCGAGACCTTCTGCGGTCGCCCCTCGCGCTCGACGATACCGAGTAGCTGTTCGGCGCGCTCGTCGCCCCGGAGGAGGTCGACGATGAACGACGTGTCCTGTATCATCCGTCGGCCGCTTCCTCGTCGAGTTCGCGGGCGAGTCGATCGCTCCGTCCCCGGGATCGCTCGCGCCCCTCCTCGACGGCGTCCTCCAGGGCGTCCGCCTCCTCGTCGGTGAGGATTCCGGCCACCTCTCCCCACGACCGCTCACCGGCGAGCCGCTTCACCACGTCGCTGAAGCTTTCTCCCGCTCGCTTGCGCGCCTTCAGGCGCTCGTACGCCTCCTCGTCGAGCGAGATGGTTTTCGTCGCCATCCGTAGTACACAGTACTGTGTGTAGGAATATAAAACGCCGGCCCGCTCTTCCGTTCTACTCCCCGCGCCCGCCGACTGCGCCCACCCCGTAACCTATTTCCGCTCGACGTTCCCGCTACCGGGTAGTGCTGGCTTCCGCTCCCGACCTGCTGCGCTTGCTCGTCGTGCCCGCCCTGGGCTGGGCGGCGTACCGCGACCTCGAGACGCGCAGAGTGCCGAACGGGTTGTGGCTGCCGCTCGCGGGCCTGGGCGCGCTCGCGCTGGCGTGGGACGCGTGGCTCGCGTGGGGGAGCTTCGCGCTCCAGGACCTCGCGGTGCGGACGGCGGTGAGCCTACTGCTGGTGATCCCGATAGCGTACGGCTTCTGGCTGGTCGGCGGGTTCGGCGGCGCGGACGCGAAGGCGTTCATGGTGCTCGCGCTCGTCTTCCCCGTTTACCCGACGTTCTACCTGTCGGAGATGGCGCTCCCCCTGCACGCGACGACGCTCGGCGTGTTCTCGCTGACGGTGCTGACGAACACGGTGCTGGTGGGGGCGTGCTACCCGGCGGCGCTCGGCGCGCGCAACCTGCTCTCGGGCCGGTTCTCGAAGCTGGCGTTCGTCGGGCTTCCGGTCCGCGTCGAGGACCTCCCGGCGACCCACGGTCGGCTGCTGGAGGACGGCGACGGCTACGCGCGTGGCGGCCTCGACCTGGACGCGCTCCGGATGTACCTGCGGTGGCGTAACCTCGCGCTGGCGGACCTCCGCGACGACCCGGCACTGCGCGACCCCGCGACGCTCCCCGACGACCCCGGCGACCCGACGGACGGCGCGGTGGCGGCGGACGGGGGAACGGTGGTCGAGCAGGAAGCGGCGGAAGCCGACTCGGACGCCGACTACGACGATCCGTGGGGTGCGGCGGCGTTCCTCGACGCCATCGACGGCTCGGCGTACGGCACGACCACGGGATCGCTCCGTGACGGCCTCGACCTACTCGTGGCGCGCGACGAGGTGTGGGTGTCGCCCGGAATCCCCTTCATCGTCCCGACGTTCGTCGGGCTGGTCGTGGCGCTGACGTACGGCGACCTGCTCGTCGTGGGGCTGGCGGCGGTGGGACTGGCCATCTGAATCGTCCGCGTCGACGCGGCGCGTCGACGCTGGTGCCGGAGGCACTACCGCCCCCTCATAAACCTCTTGAAGATTACAGTTTGTTACAAATAGTTACAAATTATTACATTTATAAGGCCGGGGGTACGAATCGCGTGACGCCGGTCGCGCCGGACGGCCCCGGTACAGCCCGGAGCCGACGCCGACGGCGCTGGCGAGCGTGGTGGGCCGGGCAGCGAGCGAAACACCCAACCCGCCGCCGCACCTCGACGCGACCATGACGACCGACGCGGACGTCGACGCGCCGCTCGACGCGGACGGCGACACGACCCTCGATACCGCCGTCGACCTCGACTTCGACGGCGGTCTGCTGCCCGCCGTCGCCCAGGACGCCGACTCCGGCGAGGTGCTGATGCTCGCGTACGTCTCGCCGGAGGCGGTCGCGCGAACCCGCGAGACCGGACTCGCGCACTACCACTCGCGGAGCCGCGACGAGCTCTGGAAGAAGGGCGGCACGTCCGGGCACGTCCAGCGCGTCGAGGAGATCAGGGTGGACTGCGACGGCGACGCGCTCCTCTACCTCGTCGAGCAGGAGGGCGGCGCGTGCCACACGGGCTACCGGTCCTGCTTCCACCGCACCATGGAGGGCGACGAGATCGGGGAGCGGGTGTTCGACCCCGACGAGGTGTACTAGCGCTCCTGTTTGGCGGCGAGTTGCTCCAGCCGCTCGACGCGCTCGCTCGTCGGCGGATGAGTCTCCGGGAAGACGTCGCGGCTGATCAGGGCGCTGTCGTCGTCGGTGAACATCGGCGCGTCGAGCGGCGACACGTAGAGCGCCTCGATGCCGCCGTCGATCTCGCGGAGGTCGCGGTCGGGCGTCCGCGCCATCTCGCCGTCGATGGTCCGGAGCGCGGACGCGAGCGCGAGCGGGTCGCCCGTGATCGCCGCCGCGCCGCGGTCGGCGGCGTGCTCGCGGTAGCGGGAGAGCAGCCGGAACAGGAGGAAGCTCCCGATCCAGAAGAACGTGGAGACGGCGAGCGTCAGCACCGACGTGACGACGAAGATGACGACGACCGCGGCGAGCGGCCGGACGTCGTCCGCGTCGGTGTGCCGGAGGCTCGTGACGACGCCCCAGATGAACTTCAGCACCGCGTAGGAGGCGACGGCGACGACGTACGTCAGCGTCGGGAGGAGGTAGGCGACGGTCATGATCGGGACGTCGCGGTTCTTCACGTGCGAGAGTTCGTGTGCGAGCACGGCGTCGCGTTCGTCGTCGTCGAGCGCGTCGAGCAGTCCGGTCGTCACCACGACCGTCGAGGCCGACGGCGAGCGCCCGACGGCGAACGCGTTCGGCGCGTCCGCGTCCGCGACGGCGACCGCCGGTGTGGGGAGGTCGATCTGCCGTGCGAGCCGCGACGTAGCGGCCTGGAGGTCGGGCCGCTCGCCGTCGCCGAGGCGGCGCGCGCCCACGGAGCGCAGCGCCACCCGGTCGCCGAACAGGAACTGCGCGGCTACCCCGGCGAGAACGAGCACGAGCACCACGCTCCCGCTCAGGCGCACTCCACCGCCGAGCGGCGCGCCGAGCAGCGCCCCGGTCAGCCACGGTAGCACGTCGTTGAGTATCCAGAGGAGGGCGGCGACGAACGCGAACGGGAGCGCGACGATTAGGAGGACCGCGACCCCCATGCGCGCGCGGAGGTTCCAGTCGGATTCCCACTGCATCGACGGACCGGTCTCGGCAGGCCACAATCAAACCTCCGGGCCCGAGCCGCTCCGAGTCCGATCGACGCCGCCCCCGACCGAACCGTTACGTGGGTGGCCGCCCGAGGGTGACGCAGAGAGCCCCGATGCAGGAGTACCCGAAGCTACCGACGGTGGCCGACGCGCCCGCCGACCTGCTCGACGGCCACCTCTGGCTCCAGGAGTGGATGGACGGCGGCCCCCTCCGGTTTCGGATGGAGGAGTCCGGCCTCCTCCGGTTCGGCGACCGGACGAGCACGTTCGACGCGGCGGACGCGCCGCTGCCGTACCGGCACGCCGTCCGACACGTCCGCGAGGCGTTCGACCGCGACGCGCTCCGCGCGGCGGCGGACGACCCGTCGGCGGTCACCTTCTACGGCGTGGCGACGTTCCGCCGCGGCGTCGACTACGACTGGGCGCGCACGCCGCCGTTCCTCGGGTTCGACGCCTGGTCCGGCGACAGGGACGCGTTCCTGCCGCCGGACGTGGTGGAGCGCGCGCTCGACCGGCTCGGCCTCCGGCCGGTGAACGCGCTCGCCAGGGAGGTGCGTGCCGCCGACTTCCACCCCGACCGCTACGAGTTCCCGGCGTCGGCGTGGCGAGACGGGCCGGCGGCGGGCGTCGTCGTCCGGAACAAGCGGGGCGGGCGGGCGAAGCTCCCGAACCCGGCGGTGGGCGCGGAGGCGGGCGGCGATCCCGAACGCGTGGACGCGGACGCGCTCGCCGAGGCGCACGTCACCCGGGATCGCGTCGAGCGCGAGGCGCGACCAGGGGGAGCGCCTCGGAATGCGCGAGCGGCGAGCGAAGCGAGCCGCGACCGCGAGGCGCGCGAGGGCGCGGACGACGAGGGCGCGGCCGGCG
>CAZYYH010000010.1:9028-32460 GCA_964651725.1 uncultured Halobacteriales archaeon
CGAAGCTCCCGAACCCGACGGTGGGCGCGGAGGAGGACAGCGACCCGGAGCGCGTGGACGCGTCGGCGCTCGCCGAGGCGCACGTCACCCGGGATCGCGTCGACCGCGTCGCGCGCCAGCTCGCGGACGACGAGCGCGCGGCCGGCTCCGACGCCGTCGTCGAGCGCGTCCTCGAAGCCGTCGCGCGCGAGCACGCACACCGCCTCCGCGACGGGCGGGTCGACGGGGACGCGCTCCGGGAAGCGGTCGGGTCGCGGGCGCGAGCGCTGCTCGACGGGTCGTGACTCCGCAGCGACCGGGTCAGTCTCCGGACGTTCGGTCGCCGAACGTCGACCGGAGAACCTTCGACTCGGCCTTCCTGAGATGCTCGGCCGCCGTGCTCGGCGCGCAGCCGATGGCGTCGGCGACGCCCTCGTGGCTCGCCTCGCGCGGGATCTCGTAGTAGCCCAGCGCGAGCGCGGCCTCTATCGCCTCGCGCTGGCGGTCGCTCAGCGTCGCAGCCGTCACCTCCGGTGCTCCCTTCATCCCGCCAACCTCGTGGACCTCGATCTCGATCGGGTCCGGGACGCCTTCGATGGCGGCCTGGATCTCCGCACTCGTCCCGAACAGCGAGAACGTCGAGGTGCCGTCGCTGCCGAACTCGATGGGCGGTACCAGCAGCAGGCTCCCCCGGGAGAACGTCTCGAACAGCTCCCTGGCACCCCGGTCGACGGCACACCGATGGTAGACGTAGAAGGCGTCGTCGCCGGTCCGGGCGACGTCGTGGTCGAGGACCTCCGGGATCGCAGTCAGGTCGTCGAGGTAAGCCTCCACGTCGCCCTCCACGTAGTGGAGGATGCCCAGGCGGTCGCCCGAGAAGTTCCAGTGCAGCGCCAGTACCTCGTCGACGTGGTCCGCCCGCGTCAGCATGTCGAACACGGGGTGGACCGCGGCCTCCGGCGCACGCACCGTGAGCCGGACGTGCTTCATGGCCGGATGTCGGCCGCCTCACACCTTAAACCTCCCGGGCCAGTCCTGCAGCAGCGACTCGGCCGGTCCCGTCCAAGGGTCGCCCGTCATGCGAGTGTTCGTAACTGGAGCGACGGGCGTCCTGGGACCGAGACTGGTCGAGCGGTTCGCCGACAGGGGACACGAGGTCGTCGGCCTCGCGCGAGACGACGAGGGCGCGGGGCTCGTCGAGGAGCGCGGCGGCGTCTCGCGGCGGGGGGACGTGCTCGACCCCGAATCACTCGAGCGGGCGATGGACGACGTGGACGCGGTCGTACACGCGGCGACGCACTTCCCGGTGAAGCTGAAGCCGACCGAGGACGACTGGGAGCGCAACGACCGCGTGCGGCTGGAGGGTGCGCGGAACCTCCTGCGTGCGGCCGGTGGCGTCGAGCAGTTCCTGTTCCCGAGCGTGGTGTGGGTCGCCCGCCAGCCGGACGGCTCGGCGTTCGACGAGGACGCCGACCGGCATCCCGACCGGGCCACGCAGTCGGCGGCCGACGTGGAGGACCTCCTCCGGAAGCGCGCGGCCCGGGACGGGTTCGACGCGACCGTGCTACGCTGCGGGTTCTTCTACGCGCCGGACGCCGGTCACACGCGCTTCTGGGGCGAGAAGCTGCTGGCGGGCGACATGCCGGTCGTCGGCGGCGGCCTGCTCGGCCGCCGCGACGCCTCGCTGTCCTTCCTCCACGTCGACGACGCGGCCCGGGCGTTCGCCGGGCCGCTCGACGCGGACGCGAGCGGACTTTACCACGTCGTCGACGACGAACCGGCGACGGGCGCCGAGTTCTTCGAGGAGTTCGCGGACCTGCTGGACGCCCCCGAGCCCCGCCGCATCCCCGGCTGGCTCGCCCGGCTCTTCGTCGGGAAGACGAACGCGAAGGGGTTCACCAGCCCGATGCCGACGACGAGCGAGCGGTTCCGCCGCGACGTGGGCTGGGAGCCGGCGTACCCGACCTACCGCGAGGGGCTGCGGCAGGTCGTGGAGACGTGGCGCGAGGACGGGACGCTCCGCGAGCTACACGGCGACGCGACGAGCGACGCGAGTCTGGCTGGGGACCAGGGGGCTACCGCGTGAACCGCGCGGGACGAACGGTCGCGGCGGCGGTCGCCGTTCACCTCGCGCTCTCCGTCGCGCATGGCGTGACGCACGTCACGGTGCCCGTCCACATCCCCGGCTGGCAGTTCGGCTACGCGGTGGTGGTGATCCTGCTCGCACCCGTCGTGGGGGTTGCTCTGCTCGCCGCGGGTCGGATGGATGCCGGACTCCGACTCGTCCTCCTCGCGGGCGTCGCCGCGCTCGCGTTCGAGGGCCTGCTCCACTTCGTCGTCGTGAACCCGGACCACGTCTCGACCGTCGGAATCGGGGCGACGGTCTTCGCGACCACGGCCGCACTCACGACGGTCGGGGACGCGTTCCTGGTCGCTGTCGCGGGCTGGGTCGTCTGGCGGCGGCGACGCGGTAGCGCGGTCGGCCCGGACGCCGGAGCGCCCGCGTAGCTGCAGATCTCGACGACCGGTGAGTCAGGCGGCGGCTTTCGCGTCCCGCAGCGGTGCGGCGATCCCCTCCGCGAGTTCGCGGGCGCGCTCCCCGACGCGGGCTTCGGCGTAGATGCGGACGACGGGTTCGGTGCCGGAGGGTCGCGCGAGCACCCAGGCGTCGCCGTAGTCGATGCGGAAGCCGTCGATGGTGGTGAGGTCGCCGTCGGCGTGGCGAGCGGCGGCTTCGGCGGCGTCGAGGAGGGCGGTGCGCTCGGCCTCGGAGTCGTAGGCGACGTTCAGGCGGACGTTCTCGTAGCCGTCGTAGGGCGCGACGACCTCGCTCGCGGGCCGGTCGGCGACGAGTTCGAGGAAGCGCGCGCCGGTGTACGCGCCGTCGCGGGAGAGCCGGTAGTCCGGGAAGATGACGCCGCCGTTGCCCTCGCCGGCGACGGGGACGTGGCGGCCGTCGGCCTGGAGTTCGCGGATGCGCGTCATGATCTGCGTGCTGCCGATGGGCGTCAGGTCGAGTTCGGCTCCGGCGTCCTCGGCGACGTCCACGAGACGCTGGGAGACGTTGACGGCGGAGACGGTGGTGTCGCCGGGGTCGAGTTCGGCGGCCGCGAGCGCGGCGAGCGTGGCGTCGCCCTCGACGTACTCGCCGCGCTCGTCGAAGAAGATGGCGCGGTCGGCGTCGCCGTCGTGCGCGACGCCCACGTCGGCATCGGCGGCGCGCACGAGTCGACCGAGGTCGTCGAGGTTCTCGGGCACGGGCTCCGGGTCGCGCCCGGGGAAGAAGCCGTCGGGCTGCGCGTTCGTCGTCACGACGTCGCAGCCGAGTTCGCGGAAGAAGTGGGGGCTGGTGAGCGACCCCGCGCCGTGGCCGGGGTCGAGCGCGACGGTGAGGTCGGCGGCCGCGATCTTCTCGCGGTCGACGGCGGTGAGGAGCGCGTCGACGTAGTCGCGGCGCGCGGTCTCGACCCGGCGGGCGTCGCCGACGGCGTTCCAGGGTTCGACGTCGAACTTCTCGGCGAGGAACGCCTGCTCGACGCGCTCCAGCGTCTCAACGTCGAGTTCGACGCCGTGGTCGCCGACGAGCTTCACGCCGTTGTACTCCGGCGGGTTGTGCGACGCGGTGATCATCACCGCCGGCACGCGCTCGCGCGCCGCGTACCCCTGGAGACCGGGCGTCGGCACGACACCGAGTCGGTCGACGTCCATTCCGACGCTCGCCAGCCCGCTCGCGGCGGCGTCCGCGAGCATCGACCCGGTGGTGCGCGTGTCGCGGGCGACCGCGACCCGGTCGGCCTGCCACACCGACCCGGCGGCCTTCGCCACCTTCAGCGCGAACTCCGGGGTGAGCACGTCGTTGGCGACGCCGCGGGTGCCGCTCGACCCGAAGACCTTCATGGGCGGAGGGTCGGTGCGAACCCTCAAAGTGATTGCGAAGCCCCGAGGGCGGAGAGCACCGGGTGCCTCGTCAGTGCGAGTGGTTGGAGTGGTCGTGACCGCCGTTCCCGGCGCCGTGATGGTCGGCGGCGAGTTCTTCGTCGACGATCTCGACGCTGACGAAGAACCACTCGCCGTCGTAGTGGTAGAGACCGCCGACGGTCTCGCACCGCGATTCGAGGCCGCTCACGACGGCGGAACCGGTGTCCTCGGAGACGCCGATAGCCACCCACTCGTGGCGGGGTTCCTCGGCGGCGCGCGACAGGACGGTTTCGAGCTTCGGGTGGTTGGCGACGAACCGCCCGGGGAGGTCACACCGGACGTCGGTGTCGTCGTGATCGGCGCGCATCGCGCGGAGGCGGAGCGGCGGGTCGCTGCCGAGGACGCCCGCGCAGCCGGCGGTGGCGACCACGCCGGCCGCGCCGAGGCCGGCGAGGACGGCTCGTCGTTTCATGCCCCGTGGTCGATAGCGGGCCGTGAAGTGGTTTGCGTTCGCGGCCGGCGCGTTCGGCGCAACGCTTTCCCGGCTCGGCCGCGGCGTCTCCACCATGTCCACCATCGACGAGAAGCGCGTCTTCGACGACGCGGGCGGGAGCGAGACGGCGTACGTCGCGTCGAGCGTCGGCGTCACCGCGGTGTCCGTCTCCGGGGACGCCGTCGGCGAGTTCTCGCTCGCGGAGCAGTGTTCGGCCCGGAGCGTATCCGGTTCCAACGGCCGGCTCGCCGTCGCCACGGACGACGACGTGCTCGTCGATGACGGCGAGACCTTCGAGGAGGCGGGTTTCGGTCCGGCAGTCGCTGTCGGGTTCGACGGCGGCACGCTCCTCGCGGCGGACCCGGACGGCAGCGTCGCTCGTCGGGCGGGCGGCGAGTGGGAGCGCGTCGGCTCCGCGGACGGCGCGGTCCGCGCCATCGACGGCGACCTCGTCGCCGTCGACTCGGGCGTCTACCGGATCGGGGACGGCCTCCGGTACGTCGGGCTGGACGACGCGCAGGACGTTGCGGTCGGTGAGACGGTGCTCGCGGCGACGGGCGACGGCCTCTACCGCCTCGGTAACGGCTGGATGGACGAGATGGATGGCGCGTTCCGAGTGGTGAGTGGAGCGGACGGACCGGCGCACGCCGCTACCGCGGACGCCCTCTACGAGCGCCGCGATGACGGCTGGACGGCGGTCGAGTTGCCGGTCGGCGAGCCGATCGCGGGCGTCGCGTACGGCGACGCCGTCTACGCCGTCACCGAATCGGGAACGTTCCTCGCGGACGCGGGCGACGGCTGGCGGTCGCGGTCGCTCGGACTGCCGGACGTGACGGGCGTGGCGGTGGTATGACGAGAGTCTCCCAAAGGAAACCGATTTACCCCGCGCCCCCGACGCGTCTCACATGATACTCAGCGGCTCGGCGTCCCAGGGGCTCGCAGCGGCGCTCGCCGCCGAACTCGACGAGGAACTCGCGGCCGTCGAGTACGACCGGTTCCCGGACGGCGAGCAGGTCGTCGAGGTGCCTGGAGCCATCGACGGCCGCGCCGTCGTCGTCGCGTCCACCGTCTCGGACGCCGCGCACGTCGAACTGCTGTTGCTACAGGATGCCGCGCGCGAGGCGGGCGCGAGCGAGGTGGTGACCGTCCTGCCGTACATGGGCTACGCGCGCCAGGACGAGGTGTTCCGGGAGGGACAGCCGCTCTCCGCCCGGGCGGTGGCGCGTGCGGTCTCCACCGGAACCGACCGCGTCGTCACCGTCGATCCCCACGAGGACGCCGTCTGCGAGTACTTCGACGTGCCCGCGGAGGCCGTGGACGCCGCGGGCGTCCTCGCCGAGCCGCTTTCCGACGGCCTCGCCGACCCCGTGTTCCTCTCGCCGGACTCCGGCGCGGTCGACATCGCCGAGACCGTGCGCGACGCGTACGGCGCGGGGAGCGTGGACTACTACGAGAAGACCCGCGACTACGACACCGGCGAGGTCTCGGTGTCGCCGAGCGAGGTCGACGTGTCGGGCCGCGACGTCGTGGTCACGGACGACATCGTCGCCACCGGCTCCACGATGAGCGAGGCCATCGGCGTGCTCGGCGGCCGCGGCCCCGACCGGGTGTTCGTCGCCTGCGTCCACCCGCTGCTCGCCGGGAACGCCCGGTCGAAGCTGGCGAACGCGGGCGTCGAGGCGGTGTACGGCACCGACACCATCGAGCGCCAGGTGTCCGCCGTCTCCGTCGCGCCGGTCGTGGCGGACGTGCTGTAAGCAGGGTTGGATGACAGACGGCAGGGACGGGTGACGCCTGAGCCGTCACCGCATCCACTGCCGGTGACCGCACGACCGGCACCGGTAGAGCCGGTGCGTGGCGGTGCTTCCGGCGTTGACGGGTCTCCACCCGTCGGTGCCGCGCGCGTCGGTACTGAACCCGTTGGCCGTGCCGCAGTGCTCGCACATCATGGCTTCCCCTCCGCGTCGTTCGTCCAGCGCGTGACCCGGCCGCCACACGCCGGACAGTCGGTGCGGTCCGCGTCGAACGTCAGCCCGCACGTCGCGCACTCGTACTGCCGGTCCCGTCGGCCGGCGAGCGCGCGGCGCGCGAGCGTCCCCGAGCGCTGCATGGTGGTCCTGCGACGCCCTCCCATCCTCCGGTCGCCGTCGCTATCGGACGCTAGGAGCCACAGTATGTTCAACTTTTCTTATATACGTGTCGTAGTGCTACGTTCCGCTCCCGAGTGGAACGTAGATGAGACGGACCTGGTCGTTTCATCGCCCTCCGTCGAGTTACAGGATGTTACACTCGATCACAATCTATTACATCAAGTGGGCGGGCCGACGCGCGGGGATTCAAATACGTCGCCCACCCAGGGAGACCATGGACCGCATCTCCGCCCTTCGGAACGTCGAGGACGCGCTCGCCGACTACGAGGACGGCGACGCCACCCTGGACGAACTCGAAGACCGCGTGGTGACCGTCCTCCGCACGTACGCTACCGAGTTCGACGCCGTCGGCCGGTCCGCGTACCGCGCGTACGGCCACGACACCGTCGAGGGCGTCGTCGTCACCGCCGAGGGCCGTCCCGACGCTCGCGACCGCGTCGAGGACCTCGCCGACGCCGAATCGCTCGAGTTCGAGCTGGAGGAGCTGGGCTGAGTCGGAAGCCGATTCGGAAACCTGATCGGCAGCCCTGGCGACTAGCCGAGGCTGCCGCTCGTCTCACCGGAGGTTCCGGCTGCCGGCCAGGGCACACCGAACTATAGTCGAACGCGAAAATTCCATTTAGTATATTTAGGCACTAATTTTATATTTTATGGGTAGTTTTTAGAAATTGTATGTCCGATTTCAACACATACCAGGAAGGTGGAACCGCTCTGGGAAGTGACTACCCGTACTACGTCTACATCTATCCGAACACGCTAGGTGACGACGGACTGCTCGACACGGCCTGCGACGGTGCCGTCGATATGTGCGAGCAGTTGTTGGATTTCAACGCTATCGACTTCTACTCCGTTCGACAGTACGACGGGTCGTCCGGTTATCCGAACGGCTCGACCTCCAGTCGATGCGACTGTCGGTCCACGTTCCTGAGCTGGGCGGAGGGTAACGGCTACGACCAGCGAGTAGGGACGCACTGCGTCATCGACGACGACTTCAGCGGGGGCTGTATCGGCAAGTCCGACACCGTCAGCTCAAACGCATTCAACGTGTCCCGATTCGCCGCCACTGGCTTTCCGTGGACGAGCGAGGGGCAGGCGACCGTGATCCATGAGTCTATCCACTCGACCACGATTACCGATTTGGTCGTCGGCTCGGACAGCACTGACCTCGCGCCCGACAACGAGCATCAGCTCGGGAAGACGTACGACGATGGTTCAAAGGATGCGAGCCCGATGGTGAACAACGAGGACGCGACCAACTCCAGCGTCGGCGACTGCTCGACCGACGCCGCGCCCGATGCCGAGCGTAACGAGATGACGTACTGCGAAAAGGAAGGAATCTATCGCTCGGCCCGGGAGGTGTCCAACTGATGACCGACACTGGACTCTCGACCGAGCGAACCCGACGGTCCGTTATAAAACACACCGGAGTCGGGGCGTTCGCGCTCGCAGCGTCCACCTCGTCGGCGACTGCGGCGTCCCCGAGCGGTGGCGGGACGAGGCTGCTGGAAGCAGCTATCACGTACGAGGTCCTGTCGGAGCCATCTGCCAGTAATGTGGAGCTACGCAGCTACACCACCTGTCCAGGCCCTACGTACCACGTTGAGGATAGTGTCGTCCGAATTCCTGCTTCGGACAGTGCGAACGGAATCGGCAAGTTGTTCGAGGATGACGGACAGCTCATCAACTTCGGTGGACTGCGGCACCACGAGGACGGTCGACTGATGGACGAGGGGCAGACGCAGTCGCTGGTGAAATCGACCCTGGGTTCGCTACGACCGTACGAACTGTGGGAACTAGCAGGAGATGGAACGCACGAGATTCCCGAGTTCCGAATAGACACGCAACCTGATGGATCTATCGTAACGACGGAGGCCGGTAGTTTTGAGGTAGCTGTCGGTGGCGTCGGAAGCCAAACTCTGGGCGTCGAGCAGATAGACCTCAGTGCTGTCAAGTTCTTGGATGGTGCGTTCGACAATCCCGACATTCCGGACCGAGAACTCTCACAGAAGTACGAGCATGTTCGGAGGCGCGTTGAGGCGCGGCCCGAACTTACCGTATCGGATCGCGGCTCGGTCGAACTAAAGTAGGAGAACCGCGCGTAACCCCTTCTACTCGAACCTGCTGTAATCTATCTCTTTCGGCCCTGCCTGCACGATCTCTCCATCGTTGAGACACGGTCGGTCCGTGTCCCCGTCGAGCTGTCCGTTCCCGTTCACGTCGTCGTATATGACGACCTGTACCTCGTGTGTTTCGGAGTACGCGGAGTCCAGTTCCAGTGTCGCTCCGTCGGCGTGGACGCCCTCGGAATCTGACGATTCGACCCCACTGACGGCTCCGTCGACGTACGATACCAGTAAGACACTCTCGTTTGCTGGTACTGTGTAGGCTACGCGCACAGTGTCCGAATCCCAGTGTGCTTTTTCGTTCAGTCCCCAGAACGAAACCTGCAGTTCCTCGGAGCAGGGAGTGCCGGCCGACTCGAACGTCGCTGTTGCTGGACTTTGTTCGGTAGTCTTGGATACGGGGCCGGTATACGTGGTACAACCTGCGCTCAGTACCACGAGGGCTATGGTGGCAAGCAGTAATCGACGCATTAGTACCACAACGACACCCACAGATAAACATTTTTTGGGATTATTAACATCAGTTTTTATGATGGAGTTCGCCGATGATATTCTATGGGAGAACGCAAGTTACGGTGCATCACTGTGCCATCTGTGAGGAGCGGTTCAGTCCAGGGCGTCGATGGCCGGCGGGTTGGCTACTCGAACGACGTTTGAACCTGCCACGATTTAAGCCAGCTGGACCCCACGTCTCGTCCATGAAGGCGTTCGCCCCGGCGAGCGTAACGGCACTGTTCGCGCCGACGGGGTCGGGGTCGGTGGGTGCGAGTATCGCACTCGCGGACGGGATGGTGGCCGACGTCGCTCCCGCGGACGAGGCGGTCGTGCGCGTCGACGGCGAGTCGGCGGGCTTCGAGCCGGTCGAGCGCGCGCTCGACGCGCTCGACGTGGCGGCCGCGGTCGACCTCCGAGCCGAGATCCCCATCGGCTGCGGGTTCGGTGCGAGCGGCGCGGCGACGCTGGCGACGGCGCTCTCGGCTGACGGGACGTTCGACCTCGGGCGGTCGCGCGCGGAACTCGTCGAGGTGGCGCACGAGGCGGAGGTCGCGTCGGGCACGGGTCTCGGCGACGTGTTCGTGCAGGCGCAGGGCGGGCTGGTCGTCGGCGACGAGGACGGCCGGCGGCGGTTCGAGCCGGACGACCCCGTCGAGTACGAGTCCTACGGCGGCATCTCGACGGCGGGCGTGCTCGGCGACGACGACCTCATGTCGGCGGTGGCGCGCGTCGGCCGGCGGCTACTCGCCGACCTGCCGGCGGAGCCGACGCTGGCGGACGCGACGGCGCGCGGCTGGACGTTCGCGCGCGAACTCGACCTGGCGACGCCGAGGGTCGCGGACGCCGTCGCGTGCGTCGAGGAGGCGGGCGGCGTGGCGAGCATGGCGATGGTCGGCGAAAGCGTGTTCGCGGTCGGCGCGGACGGCGTGCTCGCGGAGCGGACGCGCGTGGACCACGACGGTGTGCGGCTGGCGTAGCCCGGCGACGGACAGTTATTATTAACAACCAGGGGTAGAAAGAATAGGGCGTGCTGCTGGCGATCACGTACTCGACGGACGCGCGCCAGACGCTCCGGAACGTCTGCGCCGCCCACCCGGAGACGGTGGTGCGACGGTTCGGCCGCGCGGCCCTGCTCCGGGATACGGAGTTCGGCGCGTTCGTGGCGTGCCGGCTGCTCGAAAAACACGGCGGTGACGTGCAGGTAGAGCGCACGCGGGCGTTCAACGAGTTCGCGGACGCTCTCGACGACGTGCGGGTAGCGGCGGCAGCCTACGAGGCCCGCGAGAAGCGGAGCACGCCGTACGCGAAGTTCGCGGCGGGCACCGACCACCCCGACCCGGACGCCCTGCGCGACCGCGAGCTATGAAGGTCCGGCTTCGCGGTGAGGAGCGCGAGGGTCCGGCAATCGACCTGCGGGATGCTGACCTGCCGCCCGAACGCCTCGCCGGGGCCGTCCGCGGGGACGACCCGCTTGTGGACTGCCGGGGGTCGGGACCGGTCCACGAGCGCGTCGGCCTGATTTCCTCCGAGTGCTCCGTCTCGGTGCGCGCGGTCGTCGCGGCGGCGGCGCGCTCCCGGGGTGCGAGCACACCGCAGGACGACGACCTCGCCGCGGTACGGGACGACCTCGCCGATCTCTCCGTTCCCGGCGTGGACCTCGCGGACGCGCGCCGCCGGGTCGCGGACGCGGGCGACGACGAGGACCGGCTCCGCGAGCGCGTCGCGCGCCTCCGCGGCGAGGTCGCGGCCCGCCGCGAGACCGGTGCGGACCCCGCGAGTGCCGAGGCCGACCTCCAGGAGGCGGTCCGCGAACTCTCCGAGGCGGAGACCGAGCGCGTGGCGGCCGAGCAGGCGCTCGCACGCGAGAGAGAGCAGGCGCGCGGGGCGCGGGACGCCCGGGAGCGCCGGCTGCGCCTGCGCGACCGCGAGCGCAATCTCGCGCGCGCCGCCCGCGAGCACCTCGCCGAGCGCCACTACGCCGAGTTCGCGGCGGCGGTCGAGGCGGTGCCGGGCGACGCCGAACCGGGGGAGTCCCCCGGAGAGTTCCGGGGCGACGACGCGATTGCGGCGCTCGCAGGGGCGCGGCTGGCCGACCTGCGCGCGCCGGTGGTCGTGGCCTGTGGCCGGTTCGCGTCGGCGGCCGCCGCCCGCCGCGTCCTCGACGCGCCCGTGATCCTGGTGTAGGTGGCTTCGGTTGAACTCTTGATCGGCGATGGGTTTCGGGTGTCGTGCCGAACACGTAGCGCGTGTTCATCGTGAACGTCACACGGCGTCCGACGGTTGTCGATGGTCGACACGAAACCCGGCGTCGGGCCCGCCCCATCGAATCGGTCGGTCGGTCGACGTGCGAACTCGTCGCAACCTGCCACGCGTTGCCACGGAGATCCACCTCCGAGGCGGTGGATCTCCGTCACTGCCCATCGTGGTCGGGTGCTCAGCAGTCCGGCGGCTCGACGGGGGTCGACGGTGGCTCACCGTCGGGCACGTCGAGGAAGACCAGGTAGGCCACCGCTCGCTCGGTGTCACTCGCGTTGTCCACGACGTCGGCGTGCCTCCCGGTAGCGACCAACGCCTCGCCTGCCGCGTAGGTGTGGGGGACGCACTCGTCCTCGAAGGTGACGTCGATCTCGCCTTCGACGACGCTGCCGAGGACCGGTCCCTGGTCGGCGTGCCAGCCGCTCGTCCCTCCCGGTTCGAGGGTCACCCTGACGATGACGAGGGTCGACGCATCGTGAACGAACGCCGATTCCTCGGCACCGTCCTCGTGGGCGACGCCGAATGCCGCGGCCACGTCGTCGGGGAAGGTTGCGTGGGGCGCGACCACTTCGGCCTCGAAGCCCTCCGGCTGGTCGACCTGATCTCCGTCGTCATCGTCGTCTTGGGCAGTTGCGGCGCCGCTGCCCGCCGAGAGCGCGGCTCCCGCGCCGAGCGCTTTCAGCAGCGGGCGCCGCCCGACGCCGGACCGGTCGTCGCTCGTTCGGTCCGCCGGTTCCTCGACTCGTTTCTCCGTTGACGGTGTCATGTGGTTTGGCTCTCCTTTCACACACTGATGGTTCGAGATACGTTCGATCTTGGCAACTCTATGGCCTCGCTTCGAAGACCAGACTGGTCGGCGTCTCGGCCGCGCGACCAAAGCGCGAAAAACCACCCTCGGTGACGACTTCACGGGTTCGTTCCTCGCCCGCCTGCGCGCCGAGGCCGTAGCCGACGTCCTGGCTGAGCGAAGTCGGCGTACAGGCCACCGTCGAGATCGAGTACGCGAGGCGGCCGAACGGGGTGAGGTTGTCTTCGACCCGGTCCTCGGCGTAGGGTTCGACGATCATCCACGCACCGTCGTCGGCGAGCGTCTCCCGGACGTGGGCTGCGACACCGACGGGGTCGCCCATGTCGTGGAAGCAGTTGAACATCGTCACGAGGTCGTAGTCGCCGCCGTCGTACTCCTGCGCGGTCGCCACCTCGAAGTCGACGCGGTCGGCGACGCCCGCAGTTTCCGCCCGCTCGCGCGCCACCGCTATCGACGCCTCGTGGTAGTCGATACCGACGACCGTCGAACTGGGATACGCTTCGGCCATGCGGATCGTCGGTGCGCCGTGTCCACACCCTACGTCGGCGATCCGCCCGCCCGCTTGCAGCGTGGCATCGACCCCGTCGAGCGCCGCGATCCAGTCGAGCAGGTTGGCCCCGTAGGACGGCCCGAAGAAGCGTTCAGTGCCGTGGAACACGTTCTCATCGTGTTCATGCCAGCCGATGCCCTCGCCTGTCCGAAATGCCTCGCGGAGTTCGGGTTCGATCTGGGCCGCCGACGCAACCAGCTGGAACGCGCCCGGCATGAACACTGGACTCCCCTCGTCGGCTAACACGTACGCCTGCTCGGGAGAGAGATCGTACCGGTCGGTCTCGGGGTCGTAGGTCACGTACCCGCCGGCGGCCTGCGAGCGCAGCCATTCGCGGACGTAGCGTTCTTGGGTGTCGGTTTCCTCGGCCACTTCGGCGGACGTGAGCGGCCCAGCGTCGTCCAGCACCGCATACAGACCGAGTTCGTCGCCGATGATGGCCAGTGCGGCGTGGACCGTCGCGCCGAGGTCGACGAGCGACGTTTCCACGAGTTCGTTCAGTTCCTGTTCGTCGATCGGGTCCGCTTCCGTCCTGGTTTCTGTTGCCATTGTTTTACTTTTGCTACTACACGATTTTCAGGTGTTCACTACGGAGTTCCTCGTCCGCGTAGTCTTTCCCGTGGACCTCGCGCATGTGGTTTCTCGCCAGTTCGACCGCTTCTTCCTCGTTTTCCGATTGGATGACGAACCGGCAATCGGCCGCTGCCGCTTCACAATCCAGCCTGTGGGCCTGCGCCACTTCTGTACACCTCCAGATACACCGTCGACCGCGACCGGAATAAGTGTGATTAGAACTACATTTCTATCGGAGTGCCGATTGAATCCGGGTTCTATAGGGGAACTTATAAGTTGGTCCTGGCTCGGTACGTCACGGGTAAGCCTCCCTCTCGACAACCGTCGACGCCATCGAGGATCCGCGTTTCTACGTTATGTGGTAACGTGGGGAAAGGTCTTTACCGTCGTTCACCTCTATGCCGTATGGGCTCCTCACGTACGAGCGAAACAGTCCGGTCGGCTCGGCCCGCCGGAAATAAGGCGTTCAAACTCCTCTCGGACGAGACTCGGCTCGCAGTGTTACAGGTTCTCTGGGAAGCACACGATCCCGCAGGCGAGACGCCGGTGCGGTTCGCCGAACTCCGCGACCGCATCGGCGTCGAGGATCCCGGCCGCCTCAACTACCACCTGAACGAGCTTCTGGACCACTTCGTCCGGCGGACCGAAGATGGATACGAACTCAGGGACTCGGGAAAGCGGATCGTCAGAATGCTGCTTTCCGGCACCGCGATCGACGATCCGGAGATCGAACCCGTGGCGGTGGACATCTCGTGTTGGTACTGCGGGGGACAGCCCGAGTGGAGCTATCGGGATGGGTGGCGCTACCTGGAGTGTACCAACTGCGACGCTCGGTGCGTCGACACCTTCCCGCCCGGCGTCATCAGCAAAAACGAGTTCCCACCGTCGGGGTTACGGGGTCGCACGCCGAACGAGATCAACGAGGCCGACCGGATTTGGGGCGCTCATCGACGAGCGTCCGTGATGGACGGCGTCTGTCCGGAGTGTGCGGGTGACATGCCCGTCAGTTCGATCGAGGTCTGTGACGATCACCGGCCGGATCGGGACGAGTACCAGTTCTGCGAGGGCTGTGGGTCGATCTTCTGGATGCTCGTCTCGCACGTCTGCGAGGGCTGTAAGTACCAGTGGCGGATGCCGACGCTGTTCTACCCGTCCAGAGAGCCGGCGGTGACCGCGTTCTACTACGAGCACGGCATCGAGTTCGACCTCGCCACGTACGAACAACGCGCGCACCTCCTCGACTTCGAGGAGGAACTCCTCTCGGAGGACCCGCTTCGTATCCGCATCTCGATTCCGTTGGAGGACGAAGCGCTGCGGCTCACGTACGACGAACGGATGGAGGTGGTGGATGTGGATCGGCGAGGGTGAAAACACTGGACCAACTGGTCGGTCGTCGATCGACGGCACTCGAACACCCGCTCCGGTCGGACCCGCCTACAATCGGAGCTGCGTAGGTTTAAATACGGGAGCGAACCAGGCTCGCCATGCGGCTGACTGCCGACACCCTCCGGACGGACGGCGTGACGCTGGTGTACCTCCACCTCCACAACGACGAGCCGGAACCGCGGCGCGTGCGCGTCGCCAACCGGCTCGACGGTCCCGTCTGGTTCCCGCGTCGCCGGGGCGTCCCGGCGGCGGGCTGGGACGAGGGCGGGTTCGAGGACGTGCTCGCCGCGGGCGCGACCCGCGCGCTCGGGTACGCGACGCCCGCGCCGCCCGCAGACCCGCCGGCGACGGTCGCGTGGACGGAGCGTGCAGCCAGCACGGAGCCACCGGAGAGCAGGGAGACGGACCCCGCGGCGGTCGTGCGCCGCCACGGCGACCCGCGGCCGCCGCGCGACGCGGTGCCGGAGGCGCGGGAATGAGGCTCGCGGTCGCGGGCGGGAAGGGCGGCGTCGGCACGACGACGGTCGCGCTCAACCTCGCCGCGGAGCTGGACGCGGTGGTCGTGGACGCCGACCTGTCGATGGCGGACCTGCCCCGGGGACGCGGCCCCGACCTCCACGACGTGCTCGCAGGGCGCGCAGCCCCCGTCGAGGCCGTCCGCGACGGCGGCCCGGTCGCCGTCCTCCCGTGTGGCCGGTCGCTCGCAGGTGCGCGGGCCTGCGACCCAGCGGCGCTCGACGACGCCGTCGCGGCGGTCGGCGCCCGCGACGGCGACGTGGTCCTCGACTGCCCGAGCGGCGCGCGGGCGGCCACCGGCCTGCCGCTCGCCGCCGCCGACGCCGCGGTCGTCGTGACCGCGCCGGACGACGTGGCGCTCCGCGACGCCCTCCGCGTTCGCGAACTCGCCCGCGAACTCGGCGTCGGTCTGGTTCGCGTGGTGCTGAACCGGGCGGACTGCGAGGCGCGACCCGCGGGAGCGCCTCGTTCCGCGCGAGCGGCGAGCGCAGTGAGCCGCGAGAAGGTCCGCCACGCGCTCGGCGCACCCACCGTCGCGGTGCCCGAGGACGACCGCGTCGCGGCGCTGGCGAGCGGCCACCCCGTGCGGTCGGTCGCGCCCGAGAGCGCGGCGCGCAGACGGTTTCAGCGGCTGGCCGGGACCGTCGCCTCCTTCAGGTCCGAGTAGGTCGAGCGCAGGGTGACGGGCGTCACGTCCGCGACCTCCGCGGCCTCGACCTGGGTGACGCGCTCGTCGGTGTCGCGGGCGGCGGCGTAGAGGCAGGCCGCGGCGACGCCGCTCGGGTTGCGGCCGGAGACGAGGTTCTCGGCTTCGGCGTACTCGACGTACGCCTCGGCGTGGCGCTCCACGTCGGTGGATAGCGACAGCCGGCTGGCGTACCGCGGCAGGAACTCGCGGGGGTCGACGGGTCCGGTCGGCAGCCCGATTTCGCGGTTCATCGCGTCGTACGCGGTCTTGAGTTCTTCCTCGTCCGCGCGGGCGTGCGAGAGGACCTCCGCGAGCGTGCGGGAGATGGCCGAGGTCCGGCAGACGGCGTAGACGCAGGCGGCGACGAACCCCTCGATGGAGCGCCCGCGGAGCAGGTCGGCGTCCTGTGCGGATTCGAAGAGGACGCAGGCCCGGTCGCGCACGTCGTCGGAGAGCGACAGCCCGCTGACGAGCCGCCGCACCTCGCTGAACGCGTACACCTGGTTGCGGTCGGTCTTCGTCGGGATGCGCGCGCGGTTGTGGAGCTGGCGCATCCGGGTGAGCCGTCGGCGCTTCCGACCGGTGAGCCGCACGGACTCGTCGTACCCGATCTCGGTGGAGAGCCCGCGGTCGTGCCGGGAGCGCGTGAGCGGTGCGCCGACGCGCGAACTGTCGTTGCGGTCGTCGGCGAACGACCGCCACTCGGGGCCGCGGTCGAGCCGGTCCTCGGCGACGACGAGCCCGCAGTCGGTACAGACGGTTTCCTCGCTCTGCATCCGGAGCGCGCCCTCGCACTCGGGGCAGTCGGTGAGTGCGCTCATCACACGTGAGGCTTCGCAGGGACGGAGTATTTAAACGGGTGCAGAATCGCGGAAGAAAGGCGGGTTCGGGGCGGGAGAACGTACCGGTTACCGGTAGGTTCGTCGTCGGGCGGCGTCCCTCTCCGGCGGCACGCGGGCCGGACGAGCGCCACCCTTTCAAGCGTAACAGGCCGTAATACGATGTAATGGAAAGTGACAGTCGAGTAGTTTATTAGCTGGCTGCGCTGTCACGGCGGACGGGCCTCGGCGGGGTCACTGCAACCTGAGCGACGCCGGATCGAGTCGACGGCCGGCTCACGCCGCCCGGTCCCACGCGAATCGCCACGCGTCGACGGCGACGTGGAGCGCTACTGCGGCGGCGAACGCCGTGGTCGCGGTGACGGCAAGATGGTCGACGGAGAGCACGCCGTACAGCCAACCCACCGCCGCGAGCGCACCGACGGCGACCTCGGCCGCGAGTCGCGGTAGCCCGTTGGCCACCGCGGCGACCCGGTCGTTCGCGGGCGTCCGCAGGAGGCGGGCGGCGGCGTGCCCGGCGACGACCACAGCCAGGACTGTCGCCGTCACCGTCCCGGCGAGGACGAGGGCGATGCCGACGGTGCCGTCTCCCTGCTCCGCCCCCGGCTGCTCCGCGAGGTAGCCGAGCGCCCACACCGAGAGCAGCAGGAGGAGTGCGCACAGCAGCTCCACGGCACGGACGAGCACGCTGGCGAGTCGGGGGAGGCGGTCGCGCACGGACGGGAGTGGGGTGTCGTCCACTCCGAGCTTCCGATTCATCCGTCGCCGAATCGCCGGTACGCGGCGAAGCCGGCGACGCCGAGTGCAGCCACGCCGCCGACCGCGCCGATCTCCGTCAGGCCGGGCGACCCCGCGCCTTCTGTGAGCGCGAGCACGCGGTCGTCGCCGGCCGTGAGGAAGACCGCTCCGTCCGTCACCACGGGGAACGCGCCGAGCGTCGCGTCGCGCGTGAACCGGGCGAACTCCTCGCCCGTGTCCGCTGCGAGCGCCTGGAGGCCCGCCTTCGGCGTGGCGGCGTACACCGTGTCGCCGGCGACCGCCACCGCGCCGCGCGCGCCGACCGGCGACCGCCACTCGTCGTCGCCGCTCTCCGGGTCGAGCGCGTGGACGTGCGCGCCGTCGTGGACGTAGACGCGCCGGCCGTCCACCGCGGGTGCGGCGACCACCGGCCCGTCGAGCGTTCGGTGCCAGTGCGGGTCGCCCGACGCCACGTCGCGCGCGAACACGTGGCCCTGCTCGTCGTCGTAGCCGCCGACGTACACCCGGCCGTCCGCGACGGCGGGCGCGCATGTCGGCGCGTAGAGCGCGCGGTAGGCCGTCCAGCGCTCCTCCCCGGACGCGAGGTCGAGCGCCGTCACGTCGCCGTCGTCCCCGCGGACGACGACAGTTCCCGAGTCGGCGTCGATCGCGGGTGCTGCGAGCATCGCCTGGTCGCCGTCGTGCGTCCAGCGCACCGACCCGTCGTCCGCGGCGAGCGCGTACGTCCGGCCGCCCTCGTCGCCCACGATCACCGCGCCGTCGGCGACCGTCGGCGGCGTCTCGACGCCGCGATCAGTCTTCCGTCGCCACGCTCGTGAGCCGTCCGCGCGCCGGATCGCGTGCACCGCCCCGGGACCGCCGTCGGCGGCGTCGGCCGGCATCGTCCCGACGTAGACGCGGTCGTCGGTCGCGGCGACACCGAGGCCGAGTTCCGAACGCGCGTCGTAGCGCCACTCCACCGCTCCCGTGCCGGCGTCGAGTGCCACGACGACTCCCGCGTCCGTGCCGACGTAGAGCATCGAGTCCAGCAGGACGGGTCGCGTCACGAGCGCGTCGAACGACCGCGACCACGCCACCCCGAGATCATCGTGCGGACCGTCCACGTCCGGCAGGACGCCCGAGTTCGCGGCGTCCCGCGCCGCCATCGGCCAGTCCGTCGTCGCCGTCACCGCCGCCGCAGCGCTGTCGCTCGCAGCGCCCGCGGAGGCGAGCGCGACCGCCGACGCGAAGCCGCGGCGCGTGAACCCGGTCATCGAGCCAGTGCTCTCGTTCGAACTCCTAATGTCCTCCGGCCGATGGCGTGCCGGGTCAGTTGTCCCGGACCACCGTCGGCCCCCGCAGCCTGAAGTAGACGTGCCCCAGGTCCCCAGGGCTGACGACCCCGAGGTCGGCCTTCTCCAGTTCGTACACCTCGCCCTCGACCTTGCGCATTCGGGTCGTGCCGTCGAACGACCCCTCCTTTATCTGCTTCCTGATCTGCTTCTGGCCCTGCCGGACCGCCCTGTACACGATGCGCTGGCCGGTGCTCATCTCGACCTGGATGGCGTAGTTGTACGCGCCGCCGTACACCGCCATCGTGTCCACGAAGCCGTCCTTTAGTTCCTCGGCCGCCCGGTCGACGAGCCGGTCCGCCTGGCTCTGCCCGAAGTCCTGGTAGTCGTACGTCTCGGAGTCGAGGTTCACCTGCTCGTCGAACCGGTAGTACGTGCTCGACTCGACGCCGGAGCGGTAGAAGATGCTGTCGCGCGGGACGAAGAACTCGACGTGGACCGTCCCGATCCGCCCGGTGTCGATGAGCGAGTTGCCGGACTGCGGGTTCTCGAAGAAGCTATCGTCGTCCTCGTTCCGCTCCTCCTGCTCGTCGCCGGTCTCGACGACGAGGTTCACGCGCGTCGCCGGCTCGCTCTCGTCCACGTCGACGAAGCCGGTCGGCTTCTTCAGCTCCACGTCCGACGCGGAGTCGACGAGTTCGATCCGCGGGCTGACGTCCGTGTCCTCGAACGCGCTCACGTCGAGGTTGATCATCGCCGGGACGAGGTAGTACGTCTTGCCGTCCTGGAGGTCGACGCCCTCCAGCCAGCCCGGCCGGCTCTGCTCGCCCGCCGTGCCGACCACCGGGATGAAGTCGGGGATGTCGTTCCCTTCGAGCTTGCCGTCGTAGTAGTAGAACTTGTCCGCCGTGACCGCGAGCCTGTTCCCGCTCGTGCTCCGGTCGAGTTCGTCGTGGTCGTCCCGGTCCACCCGGTTCGGCACCTGGAGGCTGAACAGGAACCGCTCGGGCACGAACGGCTGGGAGCCGCGTTCGAGTTCCGCGGCGTCGCCCAGACCGGTGTCGTCGCTGTTGTTCCGCGTCGGGTCCGAGGTCGGGACGACCGCGTACTTCTCGGTGGCCTGGAAGCCGTAGAGGCCCCCGGCTTCGACCAGCGTCACCTCCTCGCTGTCCCCGAGGCCGTCGCCGTCGGTGTCGGCGTCGAACGGGTCGGTCGAGACCCGCTCGCCGAGGTTCGGGCCGGCGGGCAGGACGTATGACGCGTTCTCGACGCCGTTCGGAAGGCCGTCCTCGTCGAAGTCGTTCTCGGTGACGTTGTCACCGATGTCCTCGAAGGTGTCGCTCAACTCGTCGGAGTCGCCCGCCTTGAAGAACGCGCCGTCGGTGCGACTGGCGATCTCCTCGAGGAGTTCCTCGTCGGCGTAGCTACCGAACGCGACGGTGAATATCTCGACGCCGTTCTCCTTGGCTTCGTCCGCCTGGTCGAGCGCGTACCCCTCGTAGGACGTGACGCCGTCGGAGAGCAGCACGACGACCTGGTTGTCGGCCTCGCCGTTCCGCTCGAGTTCCGAGAGCGCCTCGTCGAGACCCGCGCCGATGTTGGTGCCGCCGCTCGCGTAGAGGCCGTCGATGCTGCCGTTGATGTCGTCGTAGTCGTCGGTCAGCGACTGGTGGAGGCTGGAGTACGACGCGAACCCGACGAGGCCGCCCTGGTCGGAGCCCCCGAGCGCGCCGACGAACCGCTTCGAGGCGGTCTTCGCGCCGGCTATCTTGCTCCCGTACATGCTGCCGCTGGTGTCGATGACCATCATCGCGTCCACCGGCCCGTCGCCGCCGCCGTCGCCGTCCCCGGCGGACGGCCCGAACGTGACCGCCTCCATGAACCCGTTGACGTTCACGAGCGAGAAGTACGAGAAGTCGTCGACGGTCGCCGTCGCGGTCCCGTTCTCCAGGTCGACGCTCGTGTTCACCGGATGCCACACCCGGTCGCTGTCGGGCGACCATTTGAGGATGGTGAGGTTCTCGGCCCCCGCCCGGGTGACGCCCTCCGGGAGCGGCATCGTCACGTCCGCCGACTCGAACGCCGAGCCGTTCTGCACGCGGACGACCGGCCCCTTCCGGAAGTCGGGCGAGGCGTTCTGCGGCACCTGCCTGACGCTGACGTCGTCCACGACGTCGCTCGAACCCGTCACGGACACGGAGACGCCCGTCGACTCGTTCGTCTCCGAGACGGTGTACGTCTCCTCGCCGTCGGGGACGCCGTCGCCGTCGCTGTCGGCCGAGAGCGGGTCCGTCCCGAGGTCGATCTCGTCACCGTCGTCGACCCCGTCGCCGTCCGTGTCGAGATCCGTCGGGTCCGTGCCGTAGCGCTCGACCTCCTCGCCGTCGTCGAGCCCGTCGCGGTCGGTGTCCGGGGACCGCGCGTCCGTCCACGCCGACTGCTCCTCGGTGCCGTTCAGCCCGTCGCCGTCGTGGTCCTCCGCGCCGTCCGGGACGCCGTCGTCGTCACTATCGGCGTCCGTCGGGCTGGTCTTCGTGCTCTTGAGTTCGAACGGATCGACGAGGCCGTCACCGTCCGAGTCCCCGGCGAACGGGTCCGTTCCGTACCGGTACTCGTGGAACGTCGCGAACTCGTCGCCGTCGAAGTCTTCCGCGCCGTCGCTCGTCCCGTCGCCGCCCTCGTCGGCGCCGGTCCTCGACGAGTCGCTGTCCGGGTCGAGCGGGTCCGTACCCGTCACGTCCGTCTCGTACTCGTCGGGCAGCCCGTCGCCGTCGAGTGCGAGCGCGTCGGAGCCGGCCTGCGACGCGGTGTCGCCGGACGACGAATCCGCATCGTCCACGACGGTGACGTTCACCGTCGCCACGCGCGGACGGAGCGTGACGGTCGCGTCGAACGTCGCGTTGCCGACCGCGGCCGTCGTCGCGTTCAGCGCCGTCGTGCGCTGCTCGCCGTCGACGGCGAGCGTAGCGTTCTCCAGTTCGTACGGTCGCACGTCGACCACGCGGCCGGAGAACGTCCGCTCCAGCGGCACCGAGCCGTTCCGCGGCGGGTCCGCGCGCGTCTCGAGGACGACCTTCGGCGCGGTCGCCGCGTCGAGCGTGTCGAGCGCGCCCTGCGCGTGCCGCCACGCCGTCGCCAGGTGCTCCAGCGCCCGGGCGCGGTCCTTCGCGCGCTTCGCCGCCGGGCCGTCCCCGCCGAGCGCGTCGAGCGCCTTCCCGCGCGCCCGCTTCGCGTTCGCCACCGCCTGCTCCGCCTTGCGGCGCTGGCCCGGCGAGTCCACGCGCCCCTCCGTGACGTCGAGGGCGCGCTCGGCCGCCGCGATGGAGGTGTTCGCCGTCTCCAGGTCCGCGACGACGACGAGCCGCGAGGCGTTCTCGGCCGCGCCTGCATCGGCGTCCGCGAGCTTCCCGAGCTGCTGGACCGCCCACGCGTCGTCGTGGAACACCGACTCGTTCGTCACGCGCACGCCGTCGCGGTACGACGACAGCGTGCCGTTCAGTCGGTCGAGCACCCGCTGCTGGCGCTTCTCCGCCGGCTTCCGGTCCACCGTCATCGACGACACGACGCCGACGGCGGCGCGCTTGCGGTCGAGCGCCGTCGCGTTCGCGTCGGCGAGCGTGCTCGCTTCGCTCCCGTCGACGAACTCGTTCGACGCCCCCGCGTTCGCTCCGTCGAGCGTCACGGCGGGCGTAACTCCCGCAGTCGCCACCATCACGACGACCGCGACCACGATCAACTGTCTCACTCCCGATAGCATGCCCGAACCGTCACGACTCCCTTTTATAAAATTTTCTCGCCGATTATCAGTAGTAGTAACGAGACCGAAGCCGAAATTATAAGCTTGTTCTGCCATATAATATGTGGTATTGTATTAGGTTGTCGGCACCGTCCAGCGGCCACTTTCGACACCGGTACGCACGCCCTTCCTATTGCATCTTCATCCTACAACCAAAATTTTAAGCCATATGTGGAGGAAATACGCAGTGATGGCGCTCTCCGACATCGCCGACGGGCTGGAGATCACCACTCCACAGCGCGAGCGTGGCGTGGCGACCGTCCACGACGAGGACCGGCCGATCGCCCGCCGGCTGGAGCGCTACGGTGACGACCTCCCCTGTGCGCCCGCGGACGCCGCCGCCGTCGTCGAAGCGTTCGTCGGCGGGCGGAGCGTCGGCGAGAGCGCCCGCGACGCCGGCCTCGCGCCCGTCACCGCCGCGAAAGCCCTCCACCGCCTCGGATTCGACGGCGTGACGCCCCTGTCGCCGACCGGCCGCGAGATACTCCGCGACTGGCTCGACGCCGAACTCTCGCGCTCGGACGCACTCGCGCTCACCGGCGCGAGCGAACCGGAGTTTGCGCTCGCCACCTACGTCGAGACGCACGACCCGCTCGACGGTGCACGCGAACGCGTGGAGGGCGCGCTCTCGCCCCGCGGCGACGCGATGGTCGAGAAGCGCGACGCGCTCGAAGAGACGATGAGCGACGTCGGCGACCTGCGGTAGCCGACCTTACGATAGCTCCGCGAGCTTCTGCCGCGCGGCGTCGAGCGCACTCTCGGACTCGAATTCGAGGGCGAGGTCGGCGTCGAACAGCGCCTCGGCGAGCGCCGCGACCGCGGGCGCGAACTC
>CAZYYH010000011.1:0-29305 GCA_964651725.1 uncultured Halobacteriales archaeon
GACGGCTGTTGCTCCCGGACCGTTACGCCCGCAGAAAGGCCGACGGTTACGCCAGCAGGTACGGCAGCACGAACGCGACCGCGACGCCTATCGCCGCGATGAGAACGCCGGTCCACACCTGTCCCATCGAGTACTCCTGCATCGGCGCGGTCTCGCGAACGAGTCCCCGGACGTCGTGGCCGTGGCCCGCGTCATCGTGGTCTGCATGCTCGCTCATGGTCCCGGATTACGCGACTGGATACTTTGCTGTGTCGGAGTGGATTCGTGGAGAGACGGGAGATGGTGGCCCGTTCTACTCGTCTCGGCATTCCACGGGCTATGGCCGGCCGACTGACCAGCCGACGCCCTGGTGGAATGAAAGGGCGAGCGCGCGGGGGCTTTCGGGCGGTCATTTCGAGCGTAGTCCTTCGACGCGAATCTCCGTAACGAAGGCGCTCTGCAAGCCTTGACAGATGGTGAAGGAAACGGACGGGCCGGCCGTCCCGAGTCGTATGGACGTCTACGCTCAGTCCACGGTTCGCACGGGTGCACGTCGTAACTCGCGTCGCTCGCCACGCTGCCGACGGTGGACGGCAGTTCCCCGACGCGACCGACGTAGCTCCGACTGTTGTAGTCGAAACTAAACTGATCGCCGGAGCGTCGGACCTCCATCCTGGTACCGAGGACGCACCTCAGTTGCGACGCAGAGCGTCCACGTCCCGCTTCAGCAGGTTCGCGTACCGGAGCCGTAGCTCGCACGCCTCGACCGGATCGACGTGCTCGCGGCCGTCGATCCGCCGCGTGACCGGGTCGTAGCCATGCACGTCGAACCCCATCCGTTCGAGGTACGCGGCGACGTCCGCCGACTCCAGCCCGTCGTGGATGGCCTCGTCCGCGTAGTCCTGCACGACGTCGAACTCGGGAAGCACGATGCCGTCGCTCGACACCTCGCCCGTCGTCCCCTCGACGCGGACGTTCGTGTGGTGGAGCTGCTCCATCACCGCGTCCACCTCCTCGGCGAGGCGGAGGATCTGGCTCGGGAGCGAGGCGTCGGGTGACCGCCACTCCACGGTCGGAATCTCGTCGCGCAGCCGCACCGGCGTCCAGACGACGTCGTCGGCCGAGAAGTGCTCGTCGACGCTGTCCCCGTCGACGCCCGCCTCGACCGCGGCCGCCCTGAACTCGTCGAACCGGCGTTCGAGGCGGCGCTCCCACTCCGCGACGGTCCGGACGTAGTCCCAGAGCTGCCCGTGCTTCGGGAACTGCGCGTAGCACTTCTTCCGGTAGAGGAAGGCGCGAGCCCCGTCCGCGATCCGCCGGCCCTGGAAGTACGGCGACGAGTTCAGCAGCGCGAGCGCGGGGTCGAGCGCGAGGAGCACGTTGAGCTGGTCGACGACGTTCCGCTTCTCGAAGTGGAGGTGCGTCCCCGCGCAGTACTTGGCGTAGTAGAAGTCCGTGCCGAGCGCGCGTCGCTGGATCCGGCTGCGCTCGCTCGGCCACCGGTCGAACGCCTCGCAGTTGACGGGCGTCCCGAACGGCACGAGTAGCTTGTCGAGGGCGTCGGCCCTCGTAAGCACCCCGTGGAGCTGCTCGACGAACGTGGTCCGGAGGTCGGCGTACGTCTCGCACGGCGGGGTCTTGAGCTCGAACAGCGGACCCACGAACTCCCGCTCGACGTACTCGGAGACCTCCGCGAGCGCGCCCGGCGTCGTGAACTCCCCGTCCCGGTCGACCACCCAGTACTCTACCTCGATGCTCTTCTGCATGTCATCCCGTGTGCGTTGTGTCTGCCCGCCCGCGTCTCAGTCGTCGAGCCACGCGTCCCGTGCCCCGTCGAGCGAATCGGCGACCCAGCGCCCCCTGTAACCGAAGATGTCGTCGTACCCGAACTCGGAGACCAGCACCGGGACGAACGCCTCGTCCGCGACGAGCGGTTCGCCGTCCGCTCTCGCGTACGTGGTCCCCGCCTCGACCTGCTCGAAGTTCCCGACGAGAAGCTCGTACGAGTCGGCGTCCGGCGGCTTCTCGACGGTGCCGTAGGTCGTGTAGTACGTCTGCTCGTCGACGGGTGGCGGTGATCCGTCGACCGCGCCCTCGACGCGGAGGAACGCGCGGATGAGCCGCTCTGCCCGCCCAATCGCGTCCTGCTTCTCGGGATGGCCTACCTCCACGGAGACGACGCCTTCGACGGAGCTGAACGCGCTGTCCACGACCGGTCGCTCGTTGACGACGTGGTCTATCGACAGCCGCGAGACCACATCGAGCGCCCGAGGATGCCCCGAGGTGACGAACGCTACCGGCTCCGGCGTCGCGCGCGTCGTGTGCATCGAGAGGACGGTGCAGCCCTCCGTCTCCGCCACGAGTTCGGCGGCGAGCCGGCGCTCCCGCTCGTCCGCGTCGCGGTCGCCCGGGAACATCCGGTTCATGTCCGCGTCCAGGCCCCGGCGGTGGGCGGCCGCCGCCGGCGGGTTCGCCACGACGAACTTCACCGCCCGGTCGAACGTCGGCGGCGAATCCAGCACCCGATGCATCGCGCGGACGCCGGTCGGCTCGTCCCCGTGGACGCTCCCGACGACCGCCGACGCCGGCTTGCCCGGCCCGAACACGCCGGTCTCGGGCGAGACCTCTCTCCCGAACATCCCTGTCAGCCCCACCCGCTCCGGTCGCAGTCGTTCAGTCCATCGTCCCCGCCAGCCCCGGCGTGAAACCCCATTCACGCTCACCTGCCCCAGGATACGGCCGACGTCCAAATGAGTCTGCCCCCTTAGTTATCGCCGTCGCCGGTGGATGAAACCCCGTGTTCGGGAGGTGATACCGGCCACTGCGCCTGCACGAGGGGAGTCGTCACTGCTGACCGGTTTCCGCGAGCACACCGACGCCGGCGTCACACCGCGTCACGAACGGACGCAAGCGATTTGCGCTCAGACTCCGAAGATGTAGCATGGACGACGCAACACGGGGCGGCCTGAAGTACTGGGGGCGCTGGCCGCCCTGACCGCGTTCTTCTTCGTCATGTTCGCGCCCGGGGGCAGCGCGGCGCGCATCGTCGGCGTCCTCGCCGGCGCGCTCGTGCTCGCGGTGCTCACCCTGGAACTCGGCTGCCGGTTCCTCTCCGGCGGCGCGTCCGAGTCGTTCACGCCATACAGGCGGTAACTCCGACGCCGATCTGGCGTGGGACAGGACATCGGGCCGTCGCACTCGCCGCGGACGAAACCGTGAAACCCCGAAGCCCCCAATCCGTGTCCATGCTGACCAAGCGTCGTGGGGTATCTCGCGCGATCTCGAAGGCGAATTCGACGTTGTGGCAATCACTGCGGACGAGCAGGTCAAACACGAGGATTCGCTACGAGTCATTGTAGAATAGCGGTGGCGAAGTAGCAAAGCGGCTTAACAGAAGTTCTGCGTGGCGTACACGCGTGTTCCCTCACTCGTCTCGGTGACCTCCACGCCGATGCCCTCGTTCTGCCAGTAGTCGCGGAGGATGTTCTCGCGGTGGCCCGTGGAGTTCATCCACTGGTTCACGATGCCGCGCGCCAGCTCGCGATTGGTATCGTAGTAGTGGGTCGTGCCGTCGTCCGAGCGCATGCGTTCCTCGTAGTAGGTATACGCGATGTTCTCGCCGCCGGTCGCGTACTCGCCGTTCCCGGTGGGTACTTCACAGTCGTACTCGTGCTGGAAGTAGCGTTGCTCCATCGTGTTGCCGTCCGGCGATTCATGCGCGAAGTAGTCGTTGCGCACCATGTCTCGACTGTGGTAATTGGCAATGTCCTGCAGCCGCCAGTCCCACGCCATCGCCGGCAATCCATGCGCGCTTCGCCGTTCGTTGACGTACTCGTGGATGAGCCGCTCAACCCGCGTCTCGTTCAGTTCAGTTGAGACGGCCGTCGTGGTGGTCTCCGGGCTTGAGCTGACTGCGGTGGTAGCTGTCGTGGTGGTGTTGCCGTCGGCAACGGCCGGAGTTCCACCGCCATCGAGAATGTCGTCGACGGTCTCGCCGACGGGGCCAGGAAGGAGAACGGTCGCGGAGAGCGGCCCGACAGCGATAGCCAGCCCGCCGATCAGAACCAAGACGAGCGCTGGTTTGATGGCCAGAATCGTGAGCGACACCAGTTCGCTGGCGGCAGTGGATATCCCGCGGTTCACTCGGACGAGTCCGGACTTGAATGCCGTGTATGCAGCTCTGAGTCCAGCGAATGGATTCGGCCTGCTCGCGGTATCGGGCGCTCCCTCTGTACTGGAGGCGTTGGTCGGGGAGGTGGTGGATGCGCTGTCGATAGTGAGGTCGGGCGTGGATTCGACGTCAGGATCTCTGGGCGAGCCGTACGTCTGAATATCGTCGGTGTCCATCGGCTCCGGCCCCGAGTCAGAGGTCTTCCGTGGCGTGTCCCCGTCCGTATCCTCTTGGGGTGGGTCGTCGTCCTCGTGGTCGGGTGGTGGGCGAGAGTCGATGTCGTCGGCATCGACAGCTTCAGGCGAGATGGACCGCCACGGCTTCGTGCTTCGGTCCTGGAGGTGGTCGATCCAGTTCCGGAAGCGGGAGGAGTGGTCCTGTGATTTCTCGAATTCGGTTATGCGGAGGCCGGGACAGTGATGGTTCTCTGGCAAGCGGTGCGTGCTGCAGTACTCGCCGCTGCAGTAGTTACAGGAGTACGAGATACCGTCGTCTCCACTGCAGCGGTCGCAGTCGCCCATTGGTACTGCGCGCTCAACCCGGAAATAAGAAACTATCGGTGGTGTAGAATTCCGGTGCCGGATTTAGTGTCGTTCGGACCGCCACGTTTTATTATGGTGGCATGTTGCTAGGATTCCATGCCTGCGTTCGGGGACGAATCCGGCCACCTCCGTAATCTCCTTACTGGAGAGTGTCCCCGGTATTCTCTCGCCGTCGTCGTCAGCGACATCCACACGTGTCGCGGGCCAGCCAAACGCCTCGTGAAGCGCGTGTCGAACCTCACCGAAGCCAAATGGAACGAACTGAATGCCCTCCAGAAGCGCCGGTTCTGGGATAACCTCTGTGGCCGCGACGTTCAGGTCGCGTATCTGAGCGTCGACCGCGACCGCCTCCACTCGATGGACCCTGACCATCTGCTCTACCGGGACGGCCTCGGTGGGTTCGACACGGACATGTTCACCGTGGGGGTGTTCTACGCGGCGCTCGTGAACGAGCTGCGCCTTGGGGAGCAAAGGATGGGGCCGCTGACGTTCGACCGCCAGATCGGGAAGCGCCAGTGTGACGAAGCCGCGAGCGTGCTGAAGACCCGTGCTGAGGGCGTGCAGGTGGCGCACGCCGACTCGAGGACGGAGAAAGGCATCCAGACCGCGGATTGTGTCGCGGGAGCCGTCAGCGAGCATCACGACGAGGGTGAGGCGTGGCTTGGGGATACGGGGTCGGTGTCGGTGGTGGATGGGACGGACTATGCGATGGCGTCGCTGGAGAAGGAACTCGCGGTGTTGGAAGCCGTGCCGTGAGCGGCCTTCCACCCACCCGCCCCGGTTCCGGCTGGGACTGGGTTTCTACAGTCCAGTGGAAAGGGGGCTAGGTGTTCTTAGCACCTACGCAGGGGCATCGGCCCTCTCACGGTCTTATCGGTGATTGTCTCTAGTGGTGGTGGTGGTATAAAGTTATCCACTGGAGTGGACGTTGTGCCGTCAGGCGGTTCGTAGCGGAATCTCATGCACGTGGGTGGAGTGCGGGATACGAGTAACGGACTCGGCGGTATCCTTTTTACAATCGGGAATGGTACGCAGACGTAATGAAGTGGCGCGTACTCCTCGTGGCCGCCGCTGTCATGCTCGCGGGTTGCGGTGCTGGCGTACTCCAGCCCAGTGCTGACACGACCACCAGCACGCCTGCGGAGACCACGACCACGACGACGGCTCCGACACCGACCGCTGCGCCGACCACTGTCTCCACGACGACCCGGGAGCCGACTACCACTACCACGACGACTGCGCCGCCGGACAACCAGTGGCAGAAGAATCCCGTTACCATCGCGGTCGAGCACTACGGGGACTCCGACCGCAACATCACGCCGCTCGTCCAGGACGCCATCGAATACTGGAATAACAACACCACGCGGTACGCGGGCGTGAACGTCACGTTCGAACTCGTGTCGTTCACGACGGAGGCCGACATCCGGTTGGCGTACACGCCCTCCCTCCCGCGGTGTGGCGACGTCTCAAGTAATCTCCTGGGGTGCGCGGATGTCGTCGAGCCAGGGACCGAACCGCCACGGCAAGCAGACGTGAGGATTGTCGCCGGGAACGACGACCGGACGACGCGAAATACCATCAAGCACGAACTCGGCCACGTCATGGGCCTCGGGCACGACGATCAGCCCCAGCCGTTGATGAACGAGACGGCGGGATACTCGGCGACGCTCCCCCAGCCGGACGCGCGAACGCTCGACCTGCCGTGGCAGAATCGCACCCTTGACGTCTACGTTGATATCACGACCGCCGGCACAGGTCACGAGAGCCAGGTCGAGCACGCCCTCCAGTACTTCGAGGACGGCGCAGACGACACCCTGGCGGTGACGCCGACGTTCAGGCGAGTGGACGCGGAGGGGGAGGCGGATGCGGACATCGTGATTCGCGTGGTGGGGTCGTGGCGCGACTCGGAGCTGCTGGGCCAGGACGGGTCGAACGGCCGGGTACTCGGCGTTGACCCGGACGAGGACGACGCGCTCGAATACTACACGAGTGCGCGGATTGCGGTCGGCGGCATCGATAACGACGCGACGGGCTGGCACGTCGCGTACTGGCTGGCGTACGCGCTCGGCTACGAACCCGACGAGTATCCCCCACCACTCGTGGACGCGGACTACGACGACCGCCGAAGCCAGTGGTGGAAGTGACGCATCCTGCTCGTCGGAAGTGGAAGTGCTATTGCCGTTTCTCTCATTTTATTGGTAGATAAGAGTACGCGAGACTATATCAATTGAATGATAAGGGGAAAGCGGCGGTGTCACGACCGCCAGGATATTGTAGTGCCGTCACCGAGTTTTGCGCATGTCGGCAAAACCACCCCAACCGCTTCACCAATGGAGTGTGTGCATGTGGTATTGACTAAGCGCGTCATCCCGTGCATCGACGTAGATATCGACGAGGACGGGAACGCCGCCGTCTACACGGGGACGCACTTCGAGGACCTGGAGTACACCGGGGACCCGGTGGAGATGGCGAAGCGGTACAACGAGTCGGGCGCGGACGAGTTCGTGTTCCTCGACATCACGGCGTCGGCGGAGGGCCGGGAGACGATGCTGGACGTGGTGCGGGCGGTCGCGGACGAGGTGTTCATCCCGCTGACGGTCGGCGGCGGCATCCGCACGCGCGAGGACATCAAGGAGACGCTCAGGGCGGGCGCGGACAAGGTGTCGATCACGACGGGCGCGCTGGAGCGGCCGGAACTCATCACGGAGGGTGCGGAGTCGTTCGGGAGCCAGTGCATCGTCATCTCGGTGGACGCGCGTCGGCGCTTCGACGAGGGCGGCGAGCAGTACGTCGAGGTGGACGGTGAATCGTGCTGGTTCGAGTGCACGAAGAAGGGCGGCCGCGAGGGCACCGGCATCGACGTGATCGAGTGGGCGGCGGAGGCGGAGCGCCGGGGCGCGGGCGAACTGTTCGTGAACTCCATCGACCGCGACGGCACGCGCGACGGCTACGACCTGCCGCTGCTGGCGGCGGTCTGCGACGCCGTCTCGACGCCCGTCATCGCGTCGTCGGGCTGCGGGTCGCCCGAGCACATGTACGAAGCGTACCAGGTCGGCGCGGACGCCGCGCTCGCCGCGTCCATCTTCCACTTCGGCGACTACACCATCGCGGAGACCAAGGCGTACCTCGCGGACCGCGGCGTGCCCGTCCGGATCGAGTGACTATGCCGCGCGTTCCGGTCGCTACGCGGCCTCGCCGTCGCCGAGCAGACTGGCGAGGATGGCATCGTGGGCTTTCCGGAGGTGCTGGAGGAGCGTCGGCGCGGAGATGTCCATCGACGCCGCGAGGTCCTCGGCGTTCGTCTCGCGCGGCCACTCGAAGTAGCCGCTGAAGTACGCGGCCTCCAGCACCGCGCGCTGTCGGTCGGTGAGGTCGGCGAGCACCGCGCTGCAGGTCGACGCGTCGCGGACGGTCGCCGCCGGCACCGTCGTACGCTGTGCCAGCACCCGGGTCGCCTCGTGCTCGTCGGTGACGGCCTCCACTACCTCGCGGACGCTCGCGTCCGTCGGTAGCTCTACCGTCAGCGTCAGGTCGCGGTCCGCCATCGACCCGTGCGTCACCCTGCCGCCGCGAGACGCGATCAGGGACGTGATGGGCGGGTCCGCGTAGACGAGTTCGAACCGGCGGTCGCCGTCACCGTCGCCGTCCCCGATCTCCTTGCGGATGGAGACGTGCGGCAAGTAGTCGACGATGGCGTGGAGAGCGTCCACCGCGTCGGGCGTCGCGGTCACGTACTGGACGAACGAGCCGTCACCGACCGGTATCGTCCGGTCGATGGTTATCCGGCCCGCCCAGGATGCGTCGCCGCCGACGCGGTCGAACGCGTCCTCGAGCCGCAACTCGATCTGCTGGACCTCCTCGGACATGAGGGCGTTCCGACGCTCGACCGCGCGGATGGCGTGTCCGATGGTCTCGCCGAGGCAGCCGAACATCGCCTGCTCGTCGCCGTCGAACGCGTCCGGCCGCGGCGAGTAGACGTTGAGCACGCCGTACAGCGCGTCTTCGTAGCCGATGGGGATGGCGGCCGACGACTCGTAGCCGTACGTGCGGGCGGCGTCCTGCCACGGTTCGTAGTCGGGGCCGTTCGGGAGCTCCCGCGCGACGTGCGTCTCGCCGGTCCGGAACGCCCGGCCGGTCGGCCCGTCGGAGAGCGCCGAGTCGTCAACGCGGATGGTGACGTCGTCGAGGTAGCCCTCGACGCCGGCCTCCGCCCTCACCGCCACCTCCTCGCTCTCGACGTCGACTTCGCCGATCCAGGCGAACTCGTAGGAGTCGGCGGCGGCGAGCCGCTCCACGACCAGCGCCTCGATCTCGTCGCGCGTCGACTGCCGGATGACCGCACCCGTGATGTCGTGGACGAGCCGGCTGAGTTCGACCAGCGCGGCCAGCTGCTCGCGCCGGCGGGCGAGTTCGCGCTCCCGGCGCTTGCGGTCGGTCACGTCGCGCACGACGCCGCAACGAGCGCCCGGGGCGGCGTCGCCCTCGTAGAGCGCGAACCGGGTCTCCACCGGGACCGTCGTGTCGTCCGCCCGCTGGAACTCGTACTCCACCGTGGCGACGTCGATCTCGCCCCGGGCGAGCCGGCCGGCGAGCTCGTTCGCCTCCTCGTTCACGGCGACGCTGTTGATGCACGTCGGGTGTTCGCCGAGGAGGTCCTCGCGCGCGAACCCGGTGAGTTCGCAGAACGCCTCGTTGACGAGTGCGATGTTCTCGTCGGCGTCCAGCGCGTAGATACCGTCCTGGACGGTCTCGACGATGGTCTCGTAGCGTTCGAGCGCGCGCTCGCGGGACTTGCGCTCGGTCACGTCCCGGAAGTAGACGGAGAGGCCGGTGGACGACGGGTAGGCGTTGACCTCCGCCCACACGGCCAGCGACTCGTAGAACAGCTCGAAGCTCGCCGGCTCCTGGGTCGCCATCGCACGCTCGTACTCCTCGCGGACGACGCCCTCGCCAGCTTCGGGGAACTCGTCCCAGATGCTCTTCCCGACGAGTTCGTCCGCGTCGCAGTCCAACACCTCTGCCGCCTGCTCGTTGACGTACGTGAACCGCCAGTCGGCGTCGAGCGCGTAGAACGCGTCGGTGATACGGCCGAACGCCTCGTCGAGTTCCCCCTTCAGCAGCTCGCGCTCGCGTTCGCGCTCCTCGGTGCGGTCGCGGGTGACCTTCGTGTACCCGCACAGGTCGCCATCGTCGTGGATGGCGGTGATGGTCACCTCCGCGTAGAACCGGGTTCCGTCGGCGCGCACCCGCCAGCCCTCGGCCTCGACGCTGCCGCGCTCGGCGGCGTCACGGAGGTTGCGCTCGGGCACGCCGGCGTCGCGGTCGGCGTCCGTGTAGAACGTGGCGACGTGCTCGCCGACGATCTCGTCGGCCTCGTACCCCTTCAACTGCCGCGCACCGCGGTTCCAGCTCGCCACGCGGCCGGCCGCGTCCAGCCGGAAGATGGCGTGCTCCTCGACGGCGTCGACGGCCGTCTCGAACTCGCCGGTGGTGGCGTCGGCGTCCGCGCGGAGGCTACCGACGAAGCCGGCGATCTCCTCGTCAGCGACGGGTGCGAGTCGGAGGCGGCACGGCGTCGGCTCGCCGTCCGGGGTTTCGACGACGACGCCGACCTCGCGCGCGTCGGACCGGGCGGGGTGAGCGGGGTCGAGGGCGGCGAGGGCGGCGAGCACGCCGTCGAGGTGGTCGCCGTCGCCGGCGAGGAGCGTCGAGAGGTGCTCGCCCCGGAGGGCCGCCGGGTCGCGGCGCGTGATGGCGGCGACGACCGCGTCGGCGGCGAGCACGCGGCCGTCGGCGTCGAGTTCGAGGACGCCGTCCTCGACGACCCGCGCCATCGCCGTCGTCCACGCACTGCGACCCGACGCGAGGGTTGCGGTCGCGTCGCGGGGGTGGAATTCGGACATGCCAGTCGAGACGCGCTGCCCGCGAATAAGGCTGCTGCCGACCTCTCTGCCCGCCGTCGTGTGCGGGTTCGAACCGGTCAGATTCGTGCGTCGTCGCGAAAACACCAACGGCCGGCGGGCGCGCACTCGTCGTCATCGCTTATCCGTTCGTGGTCCGAACTCGAACCATGCGACGGCGCGCGTTCCTGGGGGCGGTCGGGGGAGGGGTAGCGGCGACGGGAGTCGCGTCCGTGACGGCGGCCCAGCCGAGCGAGTTCGCACCGCTCGGGTCGGTCGGGATACGGGGTGCGAAGGAGGCGGTTCCGGGCGACGACGGCGTCGCGTACGTCGCCACGACGGACGGCTTCGCGGTGGTGGACGCGAGCGACCCCGCGGAGCCGACGGTGGTGGCGGAGCGGCGCGGCCTCCTCGCGGAGCGCGACGGCGGCCCACTCGAAGCCGTCTGGGACGTGAAGGTGGAAGGCGACCGGCTGGTCGCGGTCGGGCCGGCGAACCCGGGCGATCCGGACCGGCTCCAGGGCGCGGCCGTCTTCGACGTGAGCGACCCCGCCAGCCCCGAGCGCACCGCGTTCCACGAGACCGACTTCTCCATCCACAACTGCTTCCTGCGGGACGGCCGCGTCTACCTCACCGGCAACGACGAGGCCGCGAACCCGCTCGTCGTCGTGGACCTCGGTGGCGACACACCCACGGAGGTCGCGCGGTGGTCGCTGCTCGACGTGGACGACGCGTGGGCGGACGTGAACCCCTGGCTCCGGTGGCAGCACGACGTGTGGGTCGGCGGCGACACGGTGTATCTCGCCCACTGGGACGCCGGCACGTGGCTGCTCGACGCCGACGACCTCTCGGTCCGCGGCCGATTCGGCGGGCGACCGTCCGGCGAACTCGCCGCCGTCCCGGACGACGAGGTGAACGCCGGCGTCGTCGAACTCCCCGGGAACAGCCACTACGCCATGCCGAACGACGACGGCAGCGTCGTCGCGGTGAACGCCGAGGCGTGGGGCCGGCAGCCGGACGACGGACGCGACCGCGGCCCCGGCGGCGTCGAACTCTGGAACGTCGCCGACGCCGCGAACGCGGAGCGGATTGCGCACGTGGAGCCACCGCGGCTCGGCGGGGACGACGCGCGGCTCGGCGACGCCGTTCGCCGGCTCTGTCACGGCTGCGGTCAGGAGGGTCCGTCGATCTGGCGCACCGCGCACAACCTCGATCTCGTCGGCGACCGGCTGTTCACGTCGTGGTATCAGGGCGGCGTCCGCGTGTTCGACGTGAGCGACCCTGCCAGCCCCCGGGAACTCGCCTCGTGGCGCGACCCGGAGCGCGCGTCGCTCTGGACGGCGAAGCGGCTCACTCCGGCGACGTTCGTCGCCCCGAGCACGGACCACCGCGACGCGCGCGGCGCGCTCTACACGTTCCCCGTCCCCGATGGAGAATCGGCGTCCGCGACGCGCGTGTGACGGCCGCGACGCCGGACGTGAAAACGGGTGATAGACGTGCCGTCGAGGGTCGGGCGAACCGCCGGCTCAGGCCGCGGCCTCGAACGCGTCGCGGAAGTCCGTCGTCTGCTCCTTGATCCGGTCGGTAGCCGCTTCGAGCGCGTCGAGCGGGTCCGTGCCGTCCTCGGTCTTGATCGAGAGGATTGGCTCGGTCTGGCCGCCGGACTGCTCGGGGTTCACGTCGTACGTCGCGGCCACGACGCCGTCGGTCTCCAGCAGCGCGCCCTTCAGCACGTTCATGAAGGTGTGGTCCTCCCCCGTGATCTCGATGCGGAGTTCGCCGTCGCCCTTCTCGATGACGCGCAGGTCCATACCGGTGAATTGACTGCTCGCCCGTTTCAACGTTTCGAACGGGCGCGTGCGCTCGGTGCACGACGCCAGCGGTAGAATCGAGGTCGGCCCCGTCCCCCGTCGGGGCCGCTCCACTCCCCAACCCCCTCGTTCGAGTTCGCCCTCGGCGGAACGAAGGCGGCCGTCGATATGAAGTGGAATCGTATTAGCCACAGGCCTAACTACGTCGGTAACCGAGACGCGATGGGAACGAATCCGCACCGCCAGCGACCGTCGCCCCGCTCCACTGCCTTCATAACCGCTCGGTCCACACTCCCCGGGTATGGTCGACCCGTCGCTCGCGTTCCGCGTCGCCGTGCCCGCCGCGCTCGTCGCGTCCGCCGTCGCGGTGTGGCTGCTCGACCGGCCCCGCGGCGGCTGGGGTCGGCGGCTCCGGTCGCGGCTCCTCCTCGGCGTCCCCTGGGGGACGCTCGTCACCGGCGTGCTCGTCCTCGCCGTCTACCTGTTCGTCCAGCGCGGCTACTGGCACTGGCACGACCCGCTCGTCGTCCCGTTCTCGTCGTGGTCCTACCTCTACCCGCTCGGCGTCGTCGTCGCGCCGTTCGCGCACGCGGGCGTCGGCCACCTCACCGGCAACCTCCTCGGGACGCTCGCGCTCGCGCCGCTCGCCGAGTACGCGTGGAGCCACTTCCCGACAGAGCGCGGCTCGTCGTCGTTCGGGTCGTGGCGCACGAACCCGGTCGTCCGCGCGTTCGTCCTGTTCCCGGTCGGCGTCGTCGCCGTCGGCCTCGCCACCAGCCTGTTCTCGTGGGGGCCGGTCGTCGGCTTCTCCGGCGTCGTGTTCGCGTTCGCCGGGTTCGCGCTCGTGCGCTTCCCGCTCGCCACCGTCGTCGCGCTCGCCGCCCGCGGCCTCGTGAGCACGACGTACTACGCGCTCCAGAACCCCGTCGTCGTCGGGCAGGCCAGCCCCTCCTACGGCCCGCCGTGGTGGTTCGGCATCGCCGTCCAGGGCCACCTCCTCGGCCTCCTGCTCGGCGTCGTCGTCGGCGTCGTCGTCCTCGCCCGCCGCGAGCGCCGGCCGAGCGCCCTCCGGCTGTGGACTGGCACCGTCCTCCTCGGGTCCTCGCTCACCCTCTGGGCGGTCTGGTGGTATCGCGGCCCGGAGACGTACGTCCTCTACCGCGGCCTCGGCGTCGCGCTCGTGCTTGCACTCGGCACGCTCGTCGCGCTCGCCGCGCGCGCGAGCGACCGTCCCGTCGTCGGCGACGCCGGCCTGACGCGCCGACGCGCCGCCCTCATGCTCGTCGGCGTCCCCCTGCTCACGATGGCGATGGTCGCCGTCCCGCTCAACCTCACCACCGTCGCCGCCGGCGACCTCCCCGGCGAGAGCGTCGAGGTCGAGGGCTACCAGGTCACGTACGCCGAGGACGTGCCGAACCGGAAGATCCCCGCCTTCGACGTCTCCGTGTTCGGCGAGTCCACCAACGTCACCACCAGCGGCGTCATCGTCGTGAACGAGGACCGCCACGTCTGGACCCGGGAGGCGTCCACCGGCGCGCTCGCGTTCGACGGCGAGCGCAGCGTTCGCGTCGGCGGTCTCGGCTGGTCCGAGACCGTCACCGCCCACCGCGAGGGCTGGTCGGCCCGGGGCGGCCCCACCGCCTACCAGGTCTGGCTCCGTGCAGACGGTGGCGACTGGCAGCACGTGTTCGCGTCCGACCCCGCCACCGCCGAGCCGACGCTCCGCGGCCGCAACGTCTCCGTCGCCCCCGAGAACGGCTCGTTCCTCCTCGCCGTGTCCCGGGGCAACGACACGCTCGACCGCGTCCCGATGCCCGCCGAGAACGAGACCGCACTCGTCGGCGGCATCCGGTTCGACCACACCGACGATGGCGCGCTCGTCGCCCGGTTCAACGAGACTCGCGTCCAGGTCGCGCACCGCGAGACGTACGAGTAGGGCCTGCCTTTCGGTATTCTCTAGCTCCGGCCGGACGTTCGATCGATGATGGCCGGCTGAGGAACCGACGCCTGGTGGACTTCGAAAGGGCGAGCGCTAGCTTGGGCGAACAGGTGACCGGCCTAGTATCTCGACAACGGAAGCGTCCTGGTAGCCTTGACAAATGGGGAAGTGAGCGGACGAGACGGCCGAAACAGCACCTCACGACCACTCGATCCGAAAGACCTCGGCGTCGATCTCCGTTCGCTCCTGGGTCTGGTGGTCGTACTGGCGCCCCAGGGGCAAGGTCGCCCGGAAGGCGTGCGTCACCGTTCCCCGGTGATCCTCGGCGAACGCCTCGACGAACTCGCGGCTGCCCTCGTTGTGGACGGAGTAGGAGACTCCCGCTAGCTCGGCCGCGGTCTCCAGAAAGGCCCGGTCCGCGCCCTCGCTGCCGCGCTGTGCGCCGAACGGCGGGTTCATCAGGACGGTCGCGTCGCCGTCCGGGCAGAGCGGGGGCCGGGTGGCGTCGCCGAGCAGCCAGTCGACGGCGACGCCCGGCTCCACGCGGCGCTCGTTCTCGCGAGCGACGACGAGCGCGCCCGCGTCCACGTCGAGCGCGAGGACGCGTTCGGGGTCACGCGTGGCCGCGCCGAGCGCGAGTACGCCGGTCCCCGTCCCCAGGTCCACGACGGTCAGGCCCGCCACGTCGCCCTGGAGGTCGGCGAGGTGGACGAGGTGGGCGGCGAGGTCGGCGGGCGTCGGGTACTGCTCCAGGTCGAGCCGTGGCTCGCGGAACCCCTCGACGTTGGCGAGTCGGCGTTCGAGCGCGCGCTTCACGCCCGGGCTTCGACGGGAGGACGAAAGAGCGTTACGAGAGGGAGAGCGGGCCGTCCACGTCGAGCGTGACGCCGTCGCGGTCCGCGCGCTCCGCGCACGCGGCGAGCGCGGGACGGACCTTCGACTCGTCGACGACGCCGTCGAAGGAGACGGTGACGGTGCTCGCGCCGAGGAACGACGCGGCGCGCACGTACTCGCGCACGCGGTCGATCTCGTCCTGCGTGGCGAGCGAGCAGTCGCGGTCGAAGCACGCGTCGACGGTGACGCGCGCCGGCACGAGGTCGTCGTCGGCGAGTTCGCGCTTGAGCCGGCGGAGGTGGTCGGGCGCAGTGGAGTCGAGGCTGGCCGCCGACAGCGTGACCGGCGTGGCGTCCTCGGGTCGACACCGCTCGATGGTGCGCTGGATGGCGGAGGTCCGGGTGGTGCTCATCGTTACCAGCCCATTCACACCGAACATACAAAAATGTTCGTAAATGCGCAGTGGTAATCTGAATCGGTCGCGCCGGCCCCTGAAGGCTTATGCCCGGCGTTGCCCACGTTCCCGGTATGCGCCGCCGCCAGGTCCTCGCCGCCCTCGGAGCCACGGGCGTCGGCGGCTGTCTCTCCCGGTTCCGCCGCGCCGACTCGCCCGTCGACCCCGCCACGACCACTCGCTCGACCACGACCACCCGTTCGACGACCGCCACCACGTCGTCCGCTCCCCCGGGAGCGGCGTCCTGGGACGTACCCTGCCCGCCCGGCGACGACGACGTCGCCAGGGTCGTCTGCTACGGCGATGCCGACGGGGCCGACGTGCTCCTCGAACCGTCTCGACCCGGCGTCGGCGTCCCGACCGGCGAGATCTCGTTCACGCTCACGAACCGCGCGGACCGCACGTTCACCACCAACTACCACGGCTGGGGCGTCTGGAAGCACGAGGACGGCGACTGGTATCACGTCGCCCCGCGAGGGTATCCGGTCCCCGCGCACCTGATGCAGCCGGGCGACTCGCACGCCTGGGCGCTCGCCGTCGACAACTCGAACCTCGACCGGCCCATCCCGCGCACCGGCGGCACCGACGCCGCGACCGTCGTCGGCCTCGGCGGCGGCACGTACGCGTTCGCCATCGACGGCTGGTTCGAGGACGCCGACCACGAGCGCAAGACGCTCGCCGCCGCCCGGTTCGAGGTTCGGGGCGACCCGCTTTCCCTCGAACTCATCCCCCGCGTCTCCGTCGCCGGCCGCGACGGCGACGCGCTCACCGTCCGCGACCCCGAGAAGGACGACAACGACCGGCAGGCGACGTACGTCGTCACGCGCGTCGACGACCCGGACGGCGACCCCCGACGACTCGTCGCCGAGCAGGTCGTCCGGCGGACCACTCTGCGGAACGCGCTCGCGTCGTTCGCGGACGGCGTCCGGCAGGTCCGCCTGGAGGCCTACACCAGCGCCCATCCCGCCTTCCGCGTCCACGAACCCGAGTTCGTCGCGTACGACGGCGACACCTACCGGATCACCGTCGAGGACCCGAACCGGGAGTGAGTCAGCGCGTCGCCTCGTCGGCCGTCGCCGGGGCGTACGTCGCCAGGCCCGCGCCGAGCAGATAGCGTCCGAGCGCCTCCGAGCGCGGCGAGCCGTCGGACCGCTCCAGAACGTGGTCGCCGGACTCGACCGTCCGCCGCGCCGCGTCGAGGAACCGGCGGACGAGCGGGCCGTCGTGTGCGTCCAAGCCGTCGCGCAGTGCCCCCACCGCGTCGCGCTTCGCGCGCGAGACCGCGGCGGCCGGAATCCGGCTGACGTCGAACCCGACGTCGTTCCCGAGACGATCCGTCGCGTACTCGTCCGCGCGGTAGCGCTGGACCGCCTCGGCCGCGGTCACCGTCGCGTACGCCAGATAGCCCTCGTCCCGGTACCGGGCCGCGTCCTTGCGAGCCATCCGGCCGAACGATCCACCGTGCGAGTACACGCGCTCCAGGACGGCCGCACTCCCCGTAGCGGGATCGCGCGTGTCGAGCATCGCCTTCGCCCGCGAGTCGCTCGTCTCCGCGGTCACACTGAACCCGTCGTACGCCGCCTCGAACCGGTCGGCGAGCGCCGACGGCCCCGACAGCCCGTCGCGGAAGCCGTCGTAGAACCGGCGGCCGTCCCGGAGGTCGCGCCGCGAGGTCTCGACCTGCGAGCGCGCCGACCCGGCGGCCTCCGCGGGTCGGTCGTCCGCCACTCCAGCGTCGTCCGTCGGGAGCAGCAGTTCGGCCTGGCGCGCGTTGAACTCGACCTGTCGAAGCCAGACCAGCGCCCGGCCGGGGTCGTCGCCCGCGTAGGAGAGTCGGTCGCGGAGCGCGTCGACGCCCGCCTGTATCTCGCCGGCCTCCGACTCGACCGCCTCAGGGTCGTACTCGTCGAGCAGCCAGCGCGCGCCGCCGAGCGTCTCCGCCGCCGCACCGACGCCGTACTGTATCGTTTCGAGCGTCTGGAGCGTGCCCGGGCCGTCCGACGTGTCGTCGAGCGCGTCCGTCGCCTTGCCCACGCCGTCCTCTAGCACGAGCTTCGTGGTCCGGTCCAGCTTCGACGCGTCGGCGTCGCTCCACGCGGCCTTCGCGTCGTCGCGGACCGCCCGGAGGTGGTCCCTGGCGGACGCGACGTGCTCCGCGGACGCCCGGATGCGAGGTTCGGCCTCGGGGACGGATAGTCGCCGGGTGTTCGCCTCAGCCACCCCGCCCGGGAGCGCATCCGGCGGCACCGCCGAGCAGCCGGCCGCGAGTGCCGGCATCGTGACGAGGAGCGCGCGTCGCTTCACCGAATCGCCTCCGTCGAGTGGGGGACCATGCGCCGGTGGTCTCGCGGCCGTAGGAAAAAGCTAGTGGTCGCGGGCCTACCACGTCCCGTGGAACGTGTCGAAGGAGAGCGAGTCGAGGGGTTCGTCACCGACGGCGATGCGGTACTCGCCGGGCGTCAGCATCGGCTGCTTGAACTGCGGGCCGTCGTCCGTCGTGATGCGCGGACAGCCCGTGTTGACGTACGCGTCGAACCCGAAGTTCGTGAGGCGGTCCGGCGTCACCTCGTCCATCGTGACGAGATAGGCGTCGTCGTCGTCCTCGACGATCTGCTCCGCCGTCTCCCACCGGCCCTGGCCGATCTTCGTGCAGAAGATGACGCCCCACTCGTCGGCGTCCATCGCCCGATGGACGGCCCCGTAGCGCTGCTTCAGGAACTTCTCCGTGTCCGCGATGGAGACGGCGTTGTTCACGGGGTCCGCGATGACGACCGTCTTCTCCGGGTGCTCCATGGCGAGGCCGAGCGGGTGGAACTTGCCGCCACCGACGTACAGCACTTGGTCGGCGTCGACCTCCGCGCTCGCGTAGTTACAGCCGAGCACCTGGCCCTCGTGGGTGAGGCGGTCGTCGCCCCGGCGCGTGTGGACGGTGTAGCCGCGCTCCTCCAGCCACGCCCGCATCTCGTCGAACTTGTTCATGTGCTGGGCGGTCGTGACGAGGCCCACGTCCGGGTCGTCGTCGGGTTCGGCGAGTTCGGCGCGCGCCTCCGCCATGATCGGCGTCACCTCGACGTTCGAGAACAGCGGCACGTAGATGATCTTCTCCGACTCCTTCATCGGCGAGTGGCCGAAGTGGACGAACACGTCCGTACGCTTCATCAGGAACGTGTCGAGGTCGCAGGCTCCGTAGCACGGCTGCCCCGAGAGGAGGATGCGCACGTCGTCGAGCGTCTCGCGGAGGTCGTCCGCGACCGCCGCGCCCCGTCGCTTCAGCCCCTCCGGGAACTGGAGGCCGACGGTGTCGGCGTCTCGCTCCGCGACCGCCTCCGCGATGCGATCGAGTTCGTAGTCCCACTCCCGATCGTGTCTCAGCGACATCCCCGTGTTCCGAAGGTCGCCCTCGGACCGCGACTCCTGGCTCATTGGCACGTGCTACCCGCCCGACCCGTTTAACGGCCACGGACCCGGCACGCCCGTGACACGCCGTCACTCGCCCGTCGGCTCGCCACCGCCTCCCTCCGGCTCGTCTCCCGCGTCGGTCGTCGGCGTCTGCTCGTCGTCCCCGTCGGCGGCTGCCGGTTCCGCCGACTCTGCCGGCTCCGCCTCCTCGCGCTCTACGGGACGGGACGCCGCCACCAGGCCCGCACCGGTGTCGCCGTGGAGCAGGTCCGGGAGCACGACGCCCGCGAAGTGGACGAGCACGACCACGAGCAGCGGCCCGAGAAAGAGTCCGTACCAGCCGAACAGCGCCGGGCCGACGATGTACGCCAGCATGACGAGCCCGAGGTGGAGGTCGCGACCGGAGACGTACGGCCGGAGCACGAAGTCCGGTATCGAGTCCACCACGACGAACGTCACGCCCGCGAACAGCGCGGGGTACCACAGCAGCGCCGGGTCGCGGGCGGCCGCGTCCACCGCGAGTATCGCCGCCACCGGCACGTAGACGAGCTTCATCCCGACGACCGGGACGAGGCTGCCCAGCCCCGCGAGCAGCCCGACGAGCGTCGGCGCGGGCACGCCCAGCCCCGGCGGGGCGACGAGATCGAGCGCGTGGAACGTCACCGACCCCACCACCGCGATGACGAACGCCGTCAGGATGTTCCCGAAGTAGATCGTCTCCAGGTCGCGGTCGACCGCGCGCCCGAACGCCACCGTCGCGCTCCCCTCGCCCACGACCTGCTCCCGGAACCAGCGCGCCAGCCGGTCGTCGTCCCGCAGCAGGTAGAACGCCACTATCAGTACGATCGTCAGCGTCACCAGGCCGGTCGCCACCACGCCCAGCACCGACGCCGCCGACGCCAGCAGGCCCTGGACGGTGTCCACGCCACCCATCTCCAGCAGCTGGCGCGGGTCCGACTGCACCAGCTCCACGAGCTGTGCCGGGTCCACGACCACGGACTGGTTCACGTACTCCCCGAGCAGCCCGTCGAGCGACCCGATGTTCTGCCCGACGAGGCTCCGTAGCTCCCGCACCGCGACCGCCACCGTGTACGCGACGAGCAGCAGTCCCGGCAGCGCGAGGCCCAGCAGCGACACCATCGCCGCCACCGTCCCGCTCCCGACCCGCGACCGGATGCGGTCGTACACCGGCCGCGTCGCGTAGTAGACGAACAGCGCGAGCAGCACCGTCCCCAGGAACGACACCAGTATCCACGCCACGACCGCGCCCAGCACGAGCGCGACCAGCCACCACGCCAGCCGCTCCCGGTCCACCACCCACCCCCTTCCCTCCATGTTTGGATGGTGGGTCCGGCGGCTCAAAACGGTATGGCCGGTGTGCGACGGCACTGTTCGGATTGGTCGGGCAGCCGGCGGGGACGGCCGGTCGGTCAGCCGACCTGGGCAGGACTTCGGAAGGGACTGGGCGTTGACGGGCGACGTCGCCACGCGTCTGCTCGGGAGAGCCATGCTCTCGCGGCGCTCGGGTCGGGGGCTTCGGCCTCGTCGAAATCCGCAGCCCCAGAGGGATCGCGTGCTGAATACGGAGGATGGATTTAGCGTGATGCGCGTGTTCCATTCGGGCCGAATCAGCTGATTTAGCCGTGTAGTAGGTAGGCATATGCACCGGCAAGGGGTCTATCAGGAATCATCGATGTTCTCAGAGACGTGCTGGATACAAGACACCAATTTAGAAGACGTACAAACAAGAGATCCAATGATAGATGTACAATGCTGTGGAGTATAATTCGTATGTTATGAACGGTGGGCTGAACGAACGTCCGGGAATGCCGAGTATGGAAGCCCAGGGTTGTGATTCAGTAACACTATAATCATCCCTGTACCGAGTACTGATAATGGAATCTTGGAAAACAGTCGGGTCCAGCACCCACTGGAGGCGTGCCGTCGTCGCCCTGGGAGGGCTATATGTCGTCTTCGGACTCGGGTGGTTATACGTGGAGATGAACCGGGGCACACCGGTTACGAACGCTCTGATTCTCTCCTTCTTCATTGCCGGGCCCGGTTTGATCGTCCTGTACGGTGGCTATCGGTTGCCACAAACTGAAATCACCCCCAAATTCTACTCCAGAATCATGGGCTGGTGTCTGGGAGGAATTGGGGCGATGGCCGGCCTTCTCACGCTCTACCACCTCCAACCAGCCGCGAGTATCAGCAGTCCCGGTCGGGCAATTCTCATCATCTCGGCGTTTATCCTTGTCCCTTCGTTTGCGGGGGGATTCAACGATGCACGGGCCAAATCGAACGCATTTATACTCGAACGGACGGTCGACCTCCTCCATAAATCAGAAAGTACCGCGAACGTCGGAGGTTGGGAGATCGACCCGGACACGATGGAGGTGTTCTGGACCCAGCATCTCTTCGAAATCCTGGATGTGTCCGACGGCGAAGAACCGCCAGTTGACGAGGCCCTCGACGTCTACCACGAGGACGACCGGCCGATCATCGAGAACGCCATCGAAGAGGCACTCGATGCAGGCAAGCCGTTCGATAAAGAGGTGCGGTTCCGGACATCCACGGGCGAGGTGCGGTGGCTTCGGGTCCAAGGGATTCCAGAGACTGTCGGCGATGACGTCGTGTCACTCCGCGGAGCGGCCCAAGACGTTACCGAGCGCAAACAGCGCGAGCGGACACTCAAACGAGTAAACGAACGTCTTAGAGAGTCCAATGAACGCCTCGAACAGTTCGCCTACGCCGCCTCGCACGACCTCCAAGAACCGCTTCGGATGGTCTCGAGTTATCTGCGGTTGATCGAGAGCCGAGCCGACGAAGAACTGACCGAGGAGACCAAAGAGTTCCTCGAGTTCGCCGTTAACGGGGCCGACCGAATGCGCAACATGATCGACGGGTTACTGGCGTACTCACGCATAGAGACTCAGGGGGAGCCGCTCGAAGCCGTCGACCTCAACGAAGTGGTTGAAGACGTGCGCGACGACCTCAACGTGCGTATAACCGAAAGTAATGCCGATGTAGACATCGAGGAACTGCCTCGCGTGGCTGGAGATGAACGTCAGTTGCGTCAGGTGTTTCAGAACTTACTGAGCAATGCGCTTGAGTATAGCGGAGACGAGCCGCCACGGGCGCATATTTCCGCGGCCAGAAACAGTTCGATGTGGGAAATATCGGTTCGGGATGAAGGAGTAGGAATCGATCCGGATGAGCAAGATCGCATCTTCGAGGTGTTCCAGCGTCTCCAGTCCCGAAACGACCACGGGGGCTCGGGTATTGGTCTGGCGCTATGCGAGCGCATCATCGAGCGTCACGGCGGAGATATCCGGGTCGAGTCCGAACCCGGCGAGGGATCGACGTTCTCTTTTACGCTTCCAGCGGAGGATGCACATGACGAGTGAGTACGACGCAGCCGAGCCGGTTGATATTCTCCTCGTCGAGGATAACCCTGGCGACATTCGTCTCACGAAAGAGGCGTTCAAGGACGGGCAGATAGCGAATACACTCCACGTCGTCGAAGACGGTGTCGACGCGCTCGACTTCCTCTTTCAACGAAACGACTATGGCGACGCACCGCGGCCCGACCTCGTGCTATTAGACCTCAATCTCCCACGAAAGAATGGCGACGAGGTGCTCGAAGAACTTCACGCGGATCCGAACCGGAGGCGCATTCCGGTCATCATCCTCACGAGTTCGGAAGCCGAAATGGATGTCGTCCGATCCTACGAGCTGTGTGCAAGGGGGTACCTTACGAAGCCGGTCGATCCCAACGAGTTCATTGACACAATCCAGAAATTAGAGCGGTTTTGGCTCTCGATCGTGCAGTTACCGACTGATAGAGATCTTGATTGAATGCGCCACAGATTCGAGGAGGTTCACGTGTTGGACGACCGTTTGACATTACCTTCAATGAGTGGATTTTTGACTGGGCTGGTTCCGGATTGGACCATATCGTGCTCGACCACCGCCGCTATCTCTTCAGTGCTTAGGGCTGAACAGGTGCTCTGTATCCAGAACGGGGTTCTTGACGGTTGTCGGGCAGATTGCGGATCGACGTGATATCTTGTTCCGCTGTACAGCCCGATTTGCGGTCTCGACCTATGCCGCTCGGAGAATGCTGTACACGCGCTGTGTATTCAGTGAAGTCGGTGAAACCTATCATCGGTCGAGGGTTCCAACGAGGCCGGGGCTTCCGGACCCAAGCGTGTCCGTGCCAGCCAGCCTGTCAACGCGATCTGGTCAGTGCTCGGCGGGCAGAACGAACCGGTGAGACGACCGTCCTTATAAATGTAACAGATTGTAATATATCGTAATAATTTGTAACTCCATATAGTTTATAAGCTAGCTTCAGTCACCACACCCCTCGACCGGCACCACCCACGGCTTCCGGCAGGTTGAAAACGCGCACGCGCCAACAGGTACACGATGAGCATCGAATCCGACGCGGCCACCGTCGAGGACGACGGCGTCGAAGCGCTCGCCCGCGAACTCGGCGAAGCGATCTCCGACCTCCCCGAGTACCGGACCTTCGAGGAGAAGAAAGCCGACGTCGAAGCCGACGACGACCTCCAGGAGCGGATCGAGTCCTTCGAGCAGCAGCGCCAGGAGTTCATGCTCGCGCGCCAGACCGGCGACGCCAGCCAGGCGGACCTGATGGAACTCCAGCAGACCCAGCAGGAACTCAACGACCACCCCGTCATGGCCGACTACCTCGACGCCAAGGAGGCGCTCCAGGATCGCCTCGAAGCCGTGAACGTGGCCATCTCCGACCCCCTCGCCGTCGACTTCGGCGGCGAAGCCGGCGGCTGCTGTCAAGACTAAGGACCTTTTTGCTGCGGTCGCTCGGAAGCGCGCCAGAGGCGCGCTTCCTCGCTCCCTTGCAAAAAGCTCCATCAAAAACCGCTTCGTCGCTCCGCTTCGGGTCGCCTTCGGCGACCACTCCGGTCGCTCCTCGGGACCGCTCGCTCTGGCGGCTCCGCCGCCCTCGCTCGCGGCTGCTGTGCTAGCCCTCCGTGGATTTCTCGGCCGGTCGTAGCGCGTTCGCTCGCAGTCCTGCCTGAGTCGTGCCGAGACGGGAACGTTTACGCGCGCCGCGGACGCACTCCTCTCCATGCCCATCCACTCCGACTGGGGCGACTGGCTCCCGCGCGCCGTCGAGGCCGCCGAGCCGGACGGCGTCGCCATCTGGTATCTCGGCTGCAACGGCTTCGTGCTGAAGGGCGCGGCGGGGACGACCGTCTTCATCGACCCCTACTTAGGCACGGGAGACCCGCCGCGGACCGTCCGCATGATCCCCGTGCCGTTCGACCCGGCCGACGTGCGCGAGGCCGACGCCGTGCTGGCGACCCACGAGCACACCGACCACGTTCACGGCCCGAGCCAGGCCCCCATCCTGGCGGGGACCGACGCAACGTTCTACGGGCCGGACGACAGCGTCGCGGTCGCACGCGTCGAGGAGAACTGGGCGGCCGGGTACGAGGTCTACGACAAGCAGCTCTCCGAGGTGTCGGCGGGCGACGAGCTATCGGTCGGCGAGTTCACCGTCAACGTCGAGCGCGCGCACGACCGGGACGCCTCGCATCCCGTGAGCTACGTCATCGAGCACGACGCCGGCACGTTCCTCCACGCCGGCGACTCGAAACCCGGCGACGCGTTCGTCGACGTCGGCGACCGCTACGACGTGGACCTCGCCGCCGTCGCCTTCGGCTCCAGCGGCCACCTTCCCGACTCGGCGGGCGGGACCGGCGGCCACAAGACCTGGTACTGCGACGAGACCCAGGCGATCGAGATCGCGGCCGCCGTCGAGACCGACCGCTTGCTCCCGACGCACTGGGACATGTGGAAGCGGCTCACCGCCGACCCGGCGGCGCTCGTCCCGCACGCGCGCGGGCACGACTACCCACGGCGCGTCGAACTCGTCGAGATCGGCGACCGGGTCGCCCTGTAGGCCGGACCTTTTATCTACCGCACCTGCGACCGGGTGAGTGAGATGCGCGTACGGCTCACGCGAACGGCCGACCCGACTGGAGGTGGAGGATGACCGACGACGTGACCGTCTCCGTCGACGGCGTCACGGTGGCGAAGACGTACGAGTCCGAGCGGTTCCCCGTCCCGGCTATCGCGTTCGAGGTGTCCTCGGAGCGCGGCGAAGGGGTCGCGCTCGCCATCGTCGACGACGTTCCCGAGGCGTTCCCGATGGACCGCATCGGGTTCCACCCCGACTACGAGAGCGACAACTGGACGGCGTACCAGGACCATCGCGTCCGCTACGAGCGCACGCTCGACGCCAGGGAGTCCGTGACGACCGTCTACGGCATCCGCCTCGAGGACGACGAGAACCCCGAGACGTTCCTCGACGAGCCGACGGTCCAGGTCACGCCGCTCGACGAGGCCGCGGACGCCGCCGACGCCGACACGGCGGACGAGGCCGCAGTCGACGACATCGTGCCGTCGGAGACGACCGGCGTCGTCCGCGACGCGCTCGCCGGTGGCGACTCCGTCCCGGGGCTCGACGCCGACGTCGGCTCCGCGCCGGACGACGCGAGCGCCGAATCCGGTGGCGAGGAGGCTGCCGAACCCGCCGAGCCGTCCGACGCGGCGGCGGATGCGGATTCCGTCATCGGTGACGTGGACATCGACGAGCCGGTGATCGGTACGGACGAGGAGTCGGCGGACGACGCGAGCGACGAACCGGGCGACGCGGGAACGCCGACCGCGGACGCGGCACACGGAGCGGTCGAGGTCGGGTCGACCGACGACGACCGGTCCGACGCCGAACCGGACGACGACGCAGCAGTCGCGGTCGACGACGAGGGAGCCACGAGCGACGAACCCGACGCCGCCGTCGACTCCGCACCCGCCGCCGACCACGGCGTCGCCGAGGCGCTCGCCGCCGAGATCCGCGCCGGCGACGTCGCCGACGGCGACCTCGACGCCCTCCGCGACGCGCTCGGCACCGCCGACGGCGACGGAGGCGACGACGCCCGCCACAGCGTCGAAGTGCAGGTCGAGCATCTCCAGGGTCGCGTGTCCGAGATCGAGGCGTACGCGGACGCCCTCGAAGCGTTCATCGACGGCGACGGCACCGCCCGCGAACTCCTGGAGGACCTGCGCGCCGACGTCGAGACCGTGGAAGCCCGGACCGACGCCATCGAGCGCGATGTGGAGACGCTCGACCGGGAGTTCGAAACGCTTCGCGGCGAGGTCCACGACCTCGCGGCCGACGCGGACGCCGTGGAGGACCTCGCCGACGATCTCGACCGCCTCCGCGGCGACCTCGACGCACTCGACGAGCGCGTCGTCGACGTGGAAGACGGCGACGACCACGTCGCGGACGTACGAGAGGACATCGCCGGACTGGAGAACGACATCGAGGAGATCCGCCAGTGGCGCGACCAGCTGACCGACGTGTTCGGCGGGTAGCGCGGCGGAATCGGGCGCTCACCGAAAGCGTTCCGTAGGTGGTCCACGTCGGGGAACCCATCCTGTTCGTGCTGGCGTGCGGTGCCGATTTCGTCTCGCGTGGATCAACCACTGATATTATAGCGACATGTGGTTTATCCGGTGGCGGTAGGACGGCGAGTCGAGGTTCACGCGGTCGCGTTCTGCTTTCGGATCCGGTAGCCGCCGGTCGCTCGGGACCGCGTCGTGATTCGGTGGTCGCGGTCGTTGCGAGGTGGCCGGTCCGTACTCGCGGCGTCCGGTCCATCGTGGACATCCACGGCCGGGAAACCCGTCTCGGGTAATCGTAATCCGATACTGGCGGTCGAGCGTACGCCGTATCGGGAGCGACTCACCGGCGACCGATGCTCGGCGAGTTGCTGGGGTCGAGGACCGGTCGAAAACTCGCGCCACCTGCGGCCCGCCCCCTGACTGTTTATCTCTATATCCAGACCTATATGCGAAAGGGGGCACCATTAATGCAGATAAACGATATAGGGGCACTCGTATAGAGGTACGCCACGACGGATAAATACACTTAGACGGGATTCTAGGACAAGATTGATTACCCCTCCGTGAGACGCCACGTTCGATGAGTGACGCGGACGCCGACGCGAGTCGGGAGGTTGAGCGAACCGCCGTGAAGACGTACGTGCCCCGGTACCAGAAGGAGCGGTGGCGCGAGCACGCCGACGACCTCGACATGAGCCAGAGCGAGTTCGTGCGGACGATGGTGCAGGCGGGCCGGCGAGGGTTCGTACTCGATGCTCCGGACGCCGAATCGGGCGGCCCCGAGGAGGCCCGTTCTCCGGGGTCCGACCCCGGGGGTCGCGGCTTCGAAGATCGGGTGCTCGACGTTCTCTCCGACGGGGACTACCTGTCGTGGGACGAACTGGTCGCGGCGCTCTCCGAGGACTTCGAGGACCGGCTGGAGGAGGAACTTGACTCCCTCCAGGCGGCGAACCGCGTGCAACACAGCGGCCGGCACGGCGGCTACACGCTGACGGAGGACGACGATGAGTAGCCGGGTCGAGGAGGAGACGGGGGAAGCGGTCGCCGACCCGGTCGAGTACTTCCTGGAGGACATCACGTTCCACGGGAAGACCGAGCGGACGCGGGAGGCGTACGAGCGCGTACTCCGGGAGTTCGAATCGTTCCTCGGCGAGAACCGAGGGTGTGGAGTCTCGGACGCCGGCCGACGCGACTGCCTGGCGTGGATCCACACGCTCCGTGGGTCGTCCGCGGAGAGCACGGTGGCGACGTACGCGTCGTACCTCCACCGGTTCTACGCGTACATGACGCAGGTCGGAGCGTTCGACGCGAACCCGATGACGCTCGTGATGGAGGAGATGGACGAGCGCATCGACACCGATCCGGCGCGGCGCGACGTGTCGGTGCCGGAGATGCGCGCGTTCGTCGCCCGCCTCCGGCATCCGCTGGAACGCGCGGCGGTGGTGACGCTGCTGAAGACGGGGATGCGGGTGGGCGAACTCTGCAATCTCGACCTGCGGGACGTGTCGCTCGACGACGGTCGGGTCGCGGACGCGTACGACCCGGGAACTCGCGGCCAGCTCGACGGCCGCCCGGACACGATCTTCGTGCCGAGCGACGTGTCGCGCGGCGACGTGGTGAACGGCGAGGAGCGGTCGGCGTCGAACAAGCGGAAGCGCGCGACGTTCGTGCCGGTGGACGCGGAGCTGAAGGAGACGCTGGTGCGGTGGCTGGCGCTCCGCCCGGACGCGGTCTCGGACGCGGAGCCGCTGTTCCTGAGCACGGGCGACGAGTGGGGCCGACGGCTGACGCCGGAGATGGTGCGCGCGGACGTGGAGCGGCACGCCCGCGCGATGGGGTGGTACCGGACGGGCGGCGGCGCGGCGGAGAACGTGACGCCGCACTACTTCCGGCACTTCTTCACGACGCATCTCCGCGACCGCACGGGCGACCGCGGCGTCGTGAAGTACCTGCGCGGCGACGTCGCGGAGGACATCATCGACACGTACACGCACAACTGGGGCGACCGGGTGCGCGAGGTGTACGAGGCGAACGTCTACTCGCTGCTGGCGTAGGGGCTGCCGAGGTCGTCGGCGATAGCTGTCGAACTGGTGCTTCGTGGTCATCGGACGCGGCTTCGTGTTGGAATACTAACGTTCGGTTCGTCGGAAGCCGGGCGAATAAACTGCATGATGCTATACCTTTGCCGGGCGGCTCTGACGGAGGTCGGCGTGTCCGACAGGCGTCACTGTGGATGCTCCATCCGGGCCGTGAATCCCGAGTGAGCCGGTCGAACTGCCTGCCGGGCCGCCCATCCGAACAGCTTTCCAGGCGTTCGGATGGGTCGGTGGCGGACCGCGCTCCCACTGTTTTTGGCAAGCCTAAAATAGCCTCACGAGCAAGCGATGGGCAATGAACGGGCGGAGCGAGGACGACGCCGAGGAGGATCGACAGCACGACCACGACCGGAAATTCACGCTTGACGACGTGAGCGTCGTGATGGGGACGTACGACGAGGAGGAAGCGATCGCGTCCGTCCTCGAATCCATCGACGCGGCGACGGACGGTCGCGCCGAGGTGGTGTGTGTTGACGGCTCCTCGGACCGGACGCCCGAGATCGCGCGGGAGCGCGGGGCACGCGTCGTCCGGCAGGAGCCGCAGGGCTACGGCGTCGCCGTGCGCGAGGCCCTGCTCGCGGCCGAGCGTCCGGTCGTCGTCACGACCGACTGCGACGGCACGTACCCGATGGAGCGGATTCCCGACTTCCTCGACTGGGTGAATCGTGGCTACGACGTGGTGAGCGGCGACCGGCTCTACTGGGGTGCGGAGACGATGCCGG
>CAZYYH010000012.1:0-27755 GCA_964651725.1 uncultured Halobacteriales archaeon
GTGGTGGCCCCCGGTGACTCCGCCGCGCGCGTCGCGCGCTTTTTCGTGCGCCCCCCCGCGGTCGGCGGGCGCCGACCCCGCCGCGGCCGGTGCGTCGACTCAGTTCAGGTGATCGCCGATCTCCGTCATCACCTTGGCCTCGGCCCGCACGAGGTGCTCCCACGCCGTCGTCGTCGAGACGTCGAGTTCGTCGGCCATCTCCTCGACCGTGGTCTCGCGGTCGGTGCCGTAGTAGCCCGACTCGATGGCGGTCGCGAGCGCGTCGCGCTGACGAGGTGTGAGTTTCGCGAGGAACTGCGACGTCTCGAGCTGTGGTTCCATCGTTACCTCGCTCAGTTCGACGTTCCTCACAAGATGCACGTCGTTCCCGACGGCTTCGAAGTGGTCGATTATCTCGCCCAACTCCTCGTCGTCGTCGAGGTAGAGCGTCCAGCGCTCCCAGCCCCCGGAGATCGTCGTTCCCATCCGGTAGTGGACGCCCATGTCGGAGAGTCGCTCGGAGATGCTGTCCCACCGCCGCACGTCGTAGACCATCGCGACGTACACCCGCGGACCGTCGAGACGCGAGAGTGGCTCTGCCTCGAGTATCGGGTCGGTCGCCCTGAACCGTTCGAGGAACCCCTCCATCACCTCGGGGTCCCCGAGGAGTTCGATGATGCGCTTGCGCTCGGTGTCTCTGCCGGTCATCGACGAGACCGACCGGAGCGTCACGCCGGGGAACTCGGCGGAGACGTCCGACTCGGGTTCGCCCCAGTGCCGGATCCGGAGGACGACCTCTCGCATGGGTAGCCAATAGGAGGCCGCATCGATACGGGTTTCGGTGGAACGGGCAACCCGGATATATTGGGTGTAGAACTCATGAGGTGTGACACAGAGGCACAAACCGTAATGCCACCCCACGACACGTGGACCGACGAGGACCTGAGCGGTCCTCGTATCGACAGACGAACCACGCTCTCGCTGCTGAGCGCGGCCGGACTGGGCGGGCTGGCCGGCTGCACGGGCGGCGGCGGGGGCGAGGAGACGACCACGACGACCGCCGCCGACGACGGAGGCGACGACGAGCAGACCTCGACCCCCTCCGACCAACGGCGGGGCGGTCACCTCCAGGCCGGCTGGTTTACCGGAAGCATCGACACCCTCGACCCGCCGTACATCAGCGTCGGGCAGTATTTCCAGGTGGCCGCGAACATCTTCAACGGACTGGTCACGCTGACCCCGGATTTGACCGTCCGTGGCGACCTCGCCCGTGACTGGAACGTGGCCAACGAGGGCGCGACGCTGACGTTCCAGCTCCGGGAGGGCGTCACCTTCCACGACGGGTCCGACTTCACCGCCGGGGACGTCGAGTACACGATTCGACGGACTATCGAGCAGGAGACGCCGGCCGCGAGCAAGCTCTCGACGCTGCGCCCGATCGACGACGACGGCGTCGTGGTAGACGGCGACTACACGGTGACGCTGAACTTCGAGGGGCCGCTGGCGCCCGCGCTGATCTACCTCACTCGTGGCCCCGGCCGCGCGGCGACGATCGTCAGCGAGGAGTCCATCCAGGACATGGGTAGCGACCAGTACGCTGTCGCTCCGGTCGGAACGGGGCCGTTCAGGGTCGCCGAGCACGAGGTCGGGAGCGAACTGCGGCTCGAGGCCCACGACGACTACTTCGAGACCGACGAGGACGGCAACCAGCTGCCGTACCTCGACGCCGTGACGATCCGACCGATCCCCGAACCGGCGTCCATTGTCAACGCCCTGCGGTCCGGCGACATTCACTTCGCGAACCTGGTCCCGCTGCAGAACGTCTCCCAGATCGAGGACGCCTCCGAGGTCACCAAGCTCCAGGCCCCCGGCGTGAACTGGTACGGGTTCGCGATGAACCAGGACCGCGAGCCGTTCGGCGACCGGAAGGTCCGCCGGGCCATCGCCAAGTGCATCGACAACGAGTCGTTCATCGAGACGGCGTACTTCGGCAACGCTCTCTCCGCGACCGGCCCGATCAACAAGGCGACCAACTGGGTCTGGCGCGACGACAAGCCCGACGACCAGGCGTTCGATCGCGAACGGGGGATGCGGATGCTCGAGGAGGCCGGAGCCGACGGCGCGAGCTTCGCCATCCTCACGACCCAGAGCAGCCTCCGGCAGGCCCAGGCGATGCGACAGCAGCTCAACGCCGCCGGGCTGGACGTGGAGATCGAGCAGGTCACCTCCTCGACGTACTGGACGCGCTACGAGGAGGGCAACTACGACACGACCATCAGCGGCTCCGTCGGCGACCCCGACCCCGACCAGTCGCTGTGGAACTTCTACCGCCTGCCCGACGATGGGGGCGTGTGGAACTGGGTAAACTACCGCAACGAGGAGGTCCACGAGCTGCTCGCCGAGCAGCGACGACAGCTCGATCGCGAGGAGCGGGCGGCGACGCTCCAGGAGCTCGAGGACATCCTCATCGCCGACGTCCCCCAGGCGTACGTCACACACCAGGACGATATCGCCGCGCGGCGCAACGAGGTGAAGAACTTCACGCACATCCCGTTCACCCGGCACTTCCACAGGGTATACCTCGACGAGTGATGTGGCGGTACATCGCAAAACGCGTCGGGCACGCCGTCTTCGTGATGTGGCTCGTTGCGACGACCGTGTTCTTCGGCCTCCGGGCGGTCCCGGGCGGGCCCGTCAGGGCGATGCTCGGCCAGGAAGCGACGCCGGGGGCGGTCGCGCAGCTCCGCACCGAACTCGGCCTCGACCGGCCGCTGCCCGTGCAGTACGTCGACTGGATGACCGACCTGCTCGTCGGCGACTTCGGGCAGAGCATCACCTCGAACGAGGCGGTCGGCACGCTGATCGTCGACGCGGCGCCGAAGACGTTCTCGATCGCGCTGATCGGCGTCGTCCTCGGGCTGTCGGTCGCCGTCCCCGCGGGGATCGTCGGCGCGACCCGGCGCAACCAGCCCGCCGACTACGCGGCGACGATCGCCGCGTTCCTCGGCATCTCGATGCCCGCGTTCTTCGTCGGTATCCTGCTGGCGATCGTCTTCGGGGTCTGGACGGGGTGGTTCCCCGTCGTCGGGTACACCCCGCTCTCGGAGGGGTTCGTCCCCTGGCTGCGCGGCATCACGCTCCCGGGCGTCGCCGTCGGGCTCCCGTACGCCGCGGGCGTCACCCGCATGATGCGGTCGTCGCTAATAGAGGTGCTGGACGAGCAGTACATGCGGACCGCGGTCGCGAAGGGCGTCGGCTCCAGGGCCCGACTGTACAAGCACGCGCTGCAGAACGCCATGATACCCGTCGTCACCATCGCCGGCATCCAGCTTGCGCTGGTGCTCGGCGGCAGCGTCACCGTCGAGATCGTGTTCGGCATCCAGGGGCTCGGTCGGCTGCTCGTGAACTCGATCCTGGAGCGAAACTACCCGGTGACGCAGGTGACGATACTGCTGATCGCCGGGGTGTTCGTCTTCATGAACCTGCTCGTCGACGTCGCGTACACCGCGATCGATCCGCGGATTCGCTACGGAGGTGAGACCGCGTGACGGAACCCGATTCCACCGACGACCGCCCGGACGGGGTCGAGCCCGAACTCGGCGGAGGTGACGCCGCCCGCGCCGACGGTGGCGGCTTCGGCCGCTACGAGGGCGAGTACGGCGTCGGCGAGGTCCCGCCGGAGTACGAGGTCGAGGAGACCGTCGAGGAGCACCGTACGCTGACGGACCGCATCGTGGCGACGCTCAAGCGCGACAAACTCGCGCTCTTCGGCTCCGTCGTCGTCGTGATGTTCGTGCTGACGGCGGTGTTCGCGCCGTACGCCGCCCCGTACTCGCCCGAAGAGACGTACGCGTTCATGAAGTCGCCCATGAGCCACTCCGTCGGCGACTTCGACGGCGATGGCGGGACCGAGCGGGTCCTCCACGTGCTGGGAACTGACTCGTTCGGCCACGACATACTCTCGCGCATCATCTTCGGCGGGCGCGTCTCGCTGCTCGTGGCGATTGCCACCGTCGCCGTGGCGTTCACCGTGGGGACGACCCTCGGCATCCTCGCGGGCTTCTACGGCGGCTGGATAGACTCCCTCATCATGCGCTACGTCGACTTCCAGTGGGCGTTCCCGGAGATCATCCTGGGCGTCGGCATCATCGCCGTGATGGGTGGACTCGGCGTCGCCAACGTCGTCCTCGCCATCGGCATCGCGTTCATCGACGACTTCGCCCGCATCATCCGTGGCGAGGTGCTGTCGATACGCGAGGACGAGTACATCACCGCCGCCCGCGCGGTTGGGATGGGTGACGTCCGCATCATGTTCCGCGAGATGCTCCCGAACGCGGTCGCGCCACTCATCGTCCAGGCCACACTTATGATACCGCTCGCCATCCTCGCGGAGGCCAGCCTCTCGTTCCTCGGCCTCGGCGTGAAACCCACGACGCCCACCTGGGGGCTGCTCATCTCGGACGGCCGCCAGTTCCTCTCGCAGGCCTGGTGGATTTCGGTGATGCCCGGCGTCGCCATCATGGTGACCGTGCTGGCGTTCAACATGCTCGGCGACGGCCTCAGGGACGCCTTCGACATCTCGGAGGAGGAGGTCGGATAGATGAACCAGCCCGTCCTCGAGGTGGAGGATCTCCGGACCCAGTTCCCCACGCAGCGGGGCGTCGTGAAGGCCGTCGACGGCGTCGACCTCACCATCGAGTCCGGCGAGACCGTTGGGTTGGTCGGCGAATCGGGCTCGGGGAAGACCGTGCTCGCCGAGAGCATCGTCGGCATCGTTGAACGTCCCGGCGAGGTCGTGGGCGGTGACATCCGATTCAATGGGCGATCGCTGCTCGACATGTCGGAGTTCGAGCGCGCGCGGATCCGGGGCGGCCAGATCTCGATGGTGTTCCAGGATCCGATGAACAGCCTCAACCCGACGCTCACGGTCGGGGAGCAGATCGCGGAGACCGTCCGGCTCCACCAGGACGTCGGCGAGTCGGTGTCGCTGCCAGCGGAGATGAAGCGCAAGATCCTGGGTGCCGCCCGGAACGGCGAGGCGTGGCGGCGGGCCATCGACATGCTCGAGGCCGTCGAGATACCCGAACCGGAAGCGCGGGCGACCGACTTTCCCCACGAGTTCTCGGGCGGGATGCGCCAGCGGGCCATGATCGCCATGGCGCTCTCCTGCGAGCCGGACCTGCTCGTCGCGGACGAGCCCACGACGGCGCTCGACGTGACCATCCAGGCCCAGATCCTGGACGAGCTCCAGGGGCTCAAGGAGGAGTTCGACACCTCCATCCTCCTGATCACGCACGACCTCGCGGTGGTCGCGGAGACCTGCGACCGCGTGAACGTGATGTACGCGGGCGAGATCGTGGAGCGCGCCGACACCGAGACGCTGTTCGCCTCCCCGGAACACCCCTACACGCAGGGACTCATCGCGAGCACGCCCCAGCTCGACGACCCGGACCGGGACCTCCAGCCCATCGAGGGGAACGTCCCCGACCTCATAGACATCCCGTACGCGTGTCACTTCGCGCCGCGCTGTCCGGAGTCGAACCGCGAGTGCTTCGAGGTCGACCCCTACGCCCGCGAGGTCGGCGAGGACCACGAGGTGGCCTGTCTGCGCCGAGGGCCGCCGGGTGAGCGGCTGTGAGCCCCGACACCGACCCGAGGGCGTCTGCGGCCGACTCGACGGCCTCGTCCGTCGACGGCGACCCGGCGAGCGTCCCGCTCCTCGAAGCCGAGGAGCTGACGAAACATTTCGACCAGTCCGAGGGGCTCCTCGACCGCATGCTCGGCGGCGCGAGGACGGTCAGAGCCGTCGACGGCGTCGACCTCGAACTCCGGGAGGGGGAGACGCTCGCCGTCGTCGGGGAGTCGGGCTGCGGCAAGTCCACGCTGGGCCGGACGCTGCTCAACCTCCACGCCCCCACCGCGGGTACCGTCCGGTTCCGCGGCGAGGAGATCACGGGGCTGTCGGCGGCGGAGATGCGACCCTACCGCCGGCGGATGCAGATGGTGTTCCAGGATCCGCTGGCGTCGCTCAACCCCCGGCAGACCGTCGGTGACATCGTGACGGCACCGATGGAGGTCCACGGCATCGGCAGCTCGGCCGCCGACCGCCTGGAACGGGCCGAGGACCTCCTCGCCCGGGTCGGGCTCGAGCCCGCCCACGTTGACCGCTACCCCGGTCAGTTCTCCGGTGGGCAGCAACAGCGCGTCGGCGTCGCGCGCGCGCTCGCGGTCGAACCCGACCTCGTCGTCGCCGACGAGCCCGTCTCCGCGCTCGACGTGAGCGTGCAGGCGCAGATCCTCAACTTGCTCGACGAGCTACAGGCCGACCTCGGGCTGTCGCTCCTGTTCATCACGCACGACCTCTCGGTCGTCCACCAGGTCGCGGACCGCGTGGCCGTGATGTACCTCGGCGAACTGGTGGAGACGGCACCGGTGGAGGAGCTGTTCGCGGACCCGAAACATCCCTACGCGCGGTCGCTGCTGTCGGCGGTTCCGCGCATCGACCCCTCGGCGCGGGTCGACCGGATCATCCTCGAGGGGGCGGTCCCCTCGCCCATCGATCCGCCCGACGGGTGCCGGTTCCACACCCGGTGTCCGGCGGTCGTCCCCGGCGAGGGCTGGGCGGCCGACCAGGAGACGTTCCGCCGGGCGTTCACCTTCCGCACCCGCGTCGAGGCCAGCGAACTCGACCCCGGCGCGGTCGAGGACCGCCTCGACGCGGCGGGTCGCGCGGTCGAGGTCGACGCGGTGGCGGAACGCCTCGTGGAGACGGCACTCCCCGGGCCGGTGGACGACCTCCCGGCCGACGCGACGACCGCGGTCCGCGAGGCTGCGACGCAGGTTGCTCGCGGCGACGAGGCGGCAGCCGTGGAGACAGTCCGTCGGGCGTTCCCCTCGCCCTGCGTGCGCGACCGGCCGAGAACGGTCGAACCGTCGGCGGGTCGGACGGTCGCCTGCCACCGCGTCGACTCCGAACACGGGGCCGACGAACTGCGCTGAGGCGCGGTCAGTCGAAGACGCGCGACTTCGAGGACTCGCTGAAGCCGTCGCTCGCCTCGACCGCGGCCTCGTACACCCGGCGGAGTTCGACCACCGGCGTCCCGTGTTCGTCCACGCGGAGGTCGTGGTAGGCCGTGGTGTCCGGGGCCTTCACCGCCACCGCCCCCGAGGAGTGCCCGCGCTTGTCACCGCCGGCCTCGACCCCGGCGGCGAGGGCGTCGAGCAGCCGCGAGACGAGTTCGCCCTCGCTCCGACGGAACGCCTCGACGGCGGCCGTCAGCGTCTCCTCGCCGACCAGCATGTTCCCCGCGGCGGTCACGCCGTCGTCGTGGACCCGATGGCCGCACCACTCCTCGCAGTCGTCGCCGGTGAAGGCGAAGGTGTCGCCGCGGAAGTCGACGCCGTGAAGCTGGCGGAGCGCGCTGTGGTCGTCCTGTTCGAGGAGGCCGGACAGCGCGTCGTCCACGGCGAGATCGGACAGGAGTCGGATACCCTTCCGTCCGAGGCGCACGTTCACGAAGCTCTGGGTCGCCACCGCCCCGTCGTGACTGACGTAGGGGCAGAGCGCCCCGACCGCGGGCGCGTCGGTGGCGACGGCGACGGCGAACGCTGGGCCGTCGCCGGCGTCGTGATCGGCGGGTTCGACGCGGGCACACATCGAGAACGTCATGTGGAAGCGGTGGGAGCCGAGGCTGAAATAGCGGCCCCCGAATGTATTCGGTGGGCAATTTTACCCTGCCTCGTCGTATCGTCCCGTATGGCAGATCTCGATCGGTTCACCTCCCGCCGCTCCACGGTCTACGGACAGCGAGGCGCCGTCGCCACCAGTCAACCGCTCGCCGCGCAGGCCGGCGTCTCGACGCTCGAGGACGGGGGAAACGCCTTCGACGCCGCGGTCGCCACCGCCGCTTCGCTCAACGTCGTCGAACCCACGTCCACGGGACTCGGCGGCGACGTGTTCGCGCTCTATCGCACCGCCGACGGCGAGGTCGGTGCGATGCGGTCGTGCGGGGGCGCGCCCGCCGACGCGACGGCCGAGAACGTGCGGCGGGCGGTCGCCGACGCGGACGGCGTCGACCCCGGTGACGCGGCGATGCCCGAGCGAGGCCCACACACCGTCACCGTCCCGGGGACGGCGCGGGGCTGGGAGCTGACCGTCGAGGAACTCGGCACGCGTCCGCTGTCGGAACTCCTCCAGCCCGCCATCCGCTACGCCGTCGACGGGTACCCGGTCTCGGAGGTCGTCTCCGCCCAGTGGCGCCACGGCGAGGAGCTGTTCGCCGACGACAACGCCAGGGAGGCCTTCCTCTTCGACGGCGAGGCACCCGAAACCGGCCAGTACGTCACGCTCCCGCGGCTCGGCGAGTCGCTGCGGAAGATCGCCGAGCGGGGTGCCGACGTGGTCTACGAGGGCGAGATCGCGGAGGCGATCGCCGAGGAACTGCAGCGACACGGCGGCTTCATGACCGTCGACGACCTCGCCGCCTTCGAACCCGAGTTCGTCGAGCCCGTCTCCACCACCTACAACGGGGCCGAGGTGTACGAGCTCCCGCCGAACAACCAGGGCCTCATCGCGCTCGAAGCCCTGAACGTCGCCGAGGAGCTGGGCGCGGGCGACTACGACCTCGACGCCCCGGAGCGCGTCCACTACTTCGCGGAGGCGCTGAAGGTCGCGTTCCACGACGGCCACCGCTACATCACCGACCCCGGGTGCGAGGACATCCCGCCGCTCGGCTCGAAGGCGTGGGCCCGCGAGCGCGCCGCCGTGATTGGCGAGGAGGCCAACCACGACGTCACGTTCGGCGTCCCCGACGCCCGCGCCGAGGACGCCGACACCGTCCTGTTGACCGTCGCCGACGCCGAGGGCAACGTCGTCTCCTACATCAACTCGCGGTTCGCGGGCTTCGGCTCCGGCCTCGTCGCGGGCGACACCGGCATCGCGCTCCAGAACCGCGGCGCCTCGTTCTCGCTCGACCCCGACCACCCCAACCGCCTCGAACCCGGCAAGCGCCCGTTCCACACCCTCATCCCCGGCCTGCTCAACCTGGATGCCGACGGCGCGGGCGAGGACTGGGCGGCCTTCGGCGTGATGGGCGGCTACATGCAACCCCAGGGCCACCTGCAGGTCGTCGCCAACCTCGTGGACTACGGCCTCCCGCTCCAGGCAGCGCTCGACGAGCCGCGGTGGCGCTACCGCGAGGACGGCTGTCTCGCAGTCGAGGAGCGCATGGGCGGCGACGGGCTGCAGACGAAGCTCGCCCGGCGCGGCCACGACGTGCGGGTGATGCAGCCCGGCGCGTTCGGCGGCGCGCAGATCGCCCGACGCGACGCGGACGGCGTCCTCTCGGCGGCGACCGAACCGCGGAAGGACGGCAACGCACAGGGGCTGTGACGCGCCCGTCCGACCGGCTGCACCGCCTCCCCGACCGGACCCTTCGCTCGCGCCCGGTCGCGGTCCACGGAGACGGCGGCAACGGCTCCCGACGTTTCGTACGACTTAACCGCGCTCCCTCCAACGCCCGGCCAAGGACTCAATGCGCTCGACATCCCCCACACGCGCTCTCGCCGCCGCCGTCGCGCTGGTCGCCGCCGCCGGGCCGGCTGCCGCGCACGGCGGCGGCCTCGGGAACGTGACCGCGGCCGGCCCCGTCCCGCTCTGGTTGACGATGGTGACCGGCGGCGTCGTCGTCGGCGTCTCCTTCCTGTTCGCCAGCGTCGTCACGGACCACGACCTCATCCGCGAGATAAACGGCTGGCGGGTCGGGCTGCCGTCGTCGGCGACGGTCGCTCGCGTGGTGCGCGCGGCGGTGCGGGCGCTCGCGGTCGTCGTGCTCGTCGTGGTGCTGGCGGCGGGCGTCGTCGGACCGGCCGACCCGACGCGCAACTTCGCGGTGCTCGCGGTGTGGGTCGGCTGGTGGGCGGGGTTCACGATGTCCGTCTACCTCGTCGGGAACGCGTGGCCGGCGGTCGACCCGCTACGCGCCGTCGCCGCCCGCCTTCCCACCGACGGTGACCGCGAGTACCCCGAGCGGTTCGGGGTCTGGCCGAGCGTCGTCGGCCTGCTCGCGGTCGTCTGGCTGGAGGTGACGCTGCCCGTGGGCGACGACCCCCGCCTGCTCACGGCGGCCATCGCGGGCTACGCCGTCGTCACGCTCGTCGGCGCGGCGACGTACGGCACGGAGACGTGGTTCGGCGTCGTCGATCCCATCTCCCGGGTCTTCCGGTGCTACGGCCGGATCGCGCCCGTCCAGCGCACCGAGCGCGGCCTGACGGTCACGCTCCCGAGCACGACCGTCGCGGAGCGCCACGCGCCGCGCGGCGTCGACGAGACCTCGTTCGTGATCGCGCTCCTCTGGGTGACGTCCTTCGACGGCCTCGTCACGACGCCCGCGTGGAGCGCCGTCGTCGAGGCCGTCGTCGGCGTCGGCGTTCCCGCGCTCCTCGTCTACCTCGTCGCCATGCTCGGCGGGTTCGCCGCCTTCCACCGGGCCTACGTCGCCGCGTCGCGCCGCGTCCCCGAGTACGCGGACTCCTACGTCACGCCCGCCGCCGTCCGCCGCCGGTTCGCGGGCGCGCTCCTGCCCATCGCCGCCGGCTACCACCTCGCGCACTACATCGGCTACTTCCTGGCGCTCGCGCCCGCGCTCGGCGCGGTCACGCTCTCGCCCCTCGATCCGCCCGCGACCGTCTACGTGCTGTCGCTCCCGGGCTGGTTCAGCTTCGTCCCGCTCGCGTTCGTCGTGCTCGGCCACCTCCTCGCGGTCTGGGCGTCCCACGGCATCGCGTTCGACCTCTTTCCGGGTCGGCTCATCCCGATCCGGAGCCAGTACCCGTTCATCGCCGTCATGATACTCTACACGATGACGAGCCTCTGGATCGTCGCCCAGCCCTACGCCGAACCACCCTACGTGTGAGCCACCACGAGCCATGACCCGACATCTCACCCGAACCGAACTGTCCGTGCCCGACGACGAGACGCCCGCCGCCGATTGCCCGTACTGCGGCCTGACGTTCCAGTCCGAGCACGCCCGCGACCTCCACGTCGGCCAGCGCCACCCCGACGAGGCCACCGAGACCGAACTGGCGGCGTACGAGGACGCCGACGAGGACGAACTCGCGGAGCTGTGGTACTACCACATGAAGGTCGTGTTCGCCATCGGCGTCGTCCACGCCGTCATCATCATGGCGTACATGATCGTGTGGGGGTGACCGCTGGCGGGTCTTCGAACCCTCTCGCCCTTCCGTTGTCCGCCGGGCCGTCGGTCGACCGGCCGTCGCTACCGGTTCGTCAGTCGCTCCGAACACCGCCAGCCCCTCTTAAACTTCATAAGTGTAATAATTTGTAACAAAATGTAATATTTTGTAACCTTCAAGTGCCTTATAGGCGTCGAGTTCGCTCGACGCGACCCGGCCCCTCCGACAACTCGCTCTCCCGTCGGCCAGCGGGACGCCGAAGGACATCACAGATGGCCGGACCGGCGAGCAGGACACCGACGCGGCGCGAGTCGACCCCGGAACTACTAAGTCCCGTTTTCCTCTACGTCGCGTCGTGCAACGCGATCTCCTCGGGCCGCTCGCCATAGCCCTCCTCTGCGTGGTGGCCATCGCGGTTGCGTCCGCGACGCTCACCGACCCCGTGAGCACCACGGGGTTCGACAGGGACGTCGGAACCCCCGGAAGCGGGGACGACGGCGAATGGAACCCGCTCCGACTCAACTTCTCCGACGGCGAGGAGGAGTCGAGCGGTGGCGGTGGCTCCACGAACCTCGGACCGGTGTGCTACCCGCTGCTCTCGTCGCTGCCCGTACAGGCGCTGCTCGTCCTCCTCCTGGGGCTGCTCTCCTACCAGCTCTACCGGAAGATGGGCACCATCGGCGTCGTCGCGGGGCTCGCGGCGGTGTTGCCGCCGGGCTTCATCATCTACACGTACTTCACCACGTGTCGACCCCCGGAGATGGGGGGAGCGCCCTTCGGCTTCGAGCACGGGAACGCGACGAACAACTCCTCGGTCGGCGCGGGTGCCGGGGGGTCCGGCGGCGGCGCGGCGCTCGATCCGCCGATACTACTCCTGGTGCTCGCGGGCGTGCTCGCGGTGCTCCTGGTCGCGGCGTTCGTGCGGACGACCGGCGACGACGCCGCCGACGAGGAGCCCGAACCCGAGCCGGAGCCCGAGGAGCCCGACCTCGCGGCCGTCGGCTCGGTTGCGGGCGAGGCCGCCGACCGCATCGAGGGCTCTGCCGACGTGGAGAACGAGGTGTACCGGGCGTGGCGCGAGATGACCGACCTGCTCGACGTGGACTCGCCGACGTCGAGCACGCCCGCCGAGTTCGAGGCGGCGGCGCTCGACGCCGGCATGGACCGTAGCGAGGTGTCGACGCTCACCGGCGTGTTCCGCGACGTGCGGTACGGCGGCCGGGAGCCGACGCCCGACCGCGAGGAGCGCGCGGTCGAGGCGCTCCGCGCCATCGAGGACGCTCACGCCGAGGAGGTGTCGGCGTGAACCTCCGCCGCCTCCTGCTCGCGCTCGGCGTCGGCACGGCCGTCGCCGGTCTCGTGCTCGCGGCGTTCCCCGCACTCGCCGTCGGCGTGGGCGCGCACTCCGTCTTCATCCTCTTCGTCGGCGCGTTCGCGGGGATGGAGGCCCTGCTCGACGTGCAGGCGCGGCGTCGCGCGAAGCCCACGCAGGCGGCGACCGACGACCCCGAGGAGGGGCTGGTTCCCCTGCGGGCGGGCGTGGAGATCGACGACGCGCTGTCGGTCGCCGAGCACGGTCTCGACCGCTCCACGCGCGGCCGCCGGGACGCGCTCCGCAACCGCGTGCGCGCCGCCGCCGTCGAGGTGCTGACGCGCCGCGAGGACTGCACGCCCGAGGAAGCAGCCGCGATGCTCGACCGGGGGACGTGGACGGACGACCCGTACGCGGCCGCGTTCTTCGGTGCGGAAGCCGACGAAAACCTGTCGTGGCGCGTCCGCGTCCGCGACGCCGTCAGGCCGGAGTCGCGGTTCGGCCGCCGGGCGAGCCACGCGATAGCCGCGATAACCGAGAGGGCAGAGCGATGACGGAACGAGACACCCTTCGCTGGCGGGGCGTGACCGCGCTCGCGTTCGCCGCGGGTGCCGTCGGCATCCTGCTGAGCCGCCCGGCCGCGCTCCTCGTGGGCGCGGTCGGCGTCGCGTACGCCGCGTACGCGCGGCCGACGGCCCCGCCCGAACCCGACGTGAGCATCGAGCGCACCGTCTCCGACGACCGACCCGACCCCGGCGACGAGGTCGAGGTGCGCGTCGAACTCGAGAACGAGGGCGACGCGACGCTCGCCGACCTCCGGTTCGTGGACGGCGTGCCGCCTGCCCTGGAGGTGGTCGACGGCTCGCCGCGCCTCGCCACGTCGCTCCGCCCCGGGAAGCGCGCCACCGTCTCCTACACCGTCGAGGCGGTACGGGGTGCCCACGAGTTCGAGCCGGCGCAGGTGATGGTGCGGCGGTTCAGCGGCGCGGTCGAGCGCGAGACGACGCTCCACGACGAGAACCGGGTGAGCTGCGTGCCGCGGCTCGGCACCGTCGAGTCGTTCCCGCTCCGCAAGCAGACCGTCCAGCACGTCGGCCGGGTCACCACGGACTCCCCGGGCAGCGGCGTCGAGTTCCACTCGACGCGCGAGTACAGGCCGGGCGACCCGCTCACCCGCATCGACTGGAACCGGCGCGCGAAGACCGGCGAGCTGACCACCATCGAGTTCCGCCAGGAGCAGGCCGCGACCGTCGTGCTCGTCCTCGACACCCGCGAGGAGGCGTACCTCGGCGACGGCGAGACCTCGGCGGTCGAGTACTGCGTCGACGCCGCCGGAGGGATCACCACCGGCCTGCTCGACGCCGGCGACCGCGTCGGCGCGGCGTCGCTCGGCCCGCGCTGGTCCTGGGTCGGCCCCGGTCTCGGTCGCGTCCACCGCACCCAGCTCGAGGAGGCGCTCGCGCTCGGCGATGGCTTCGCACCCTATCCGCCCGAGGGCCGGTTCCTCGCCGGACTCGCACTCCGCCGCCTCCGCAAGCACATTCCGGGCGACGCCCAGGTCGTCTACCTGTCGCCGCTCGCCGACGACTTCGCGCCGCTCGCCGCGCGTCGGCTGGAGGCCTACGGCCACCGCGTCACCGCCGTCACGCCCGACGTGACCGGCGACGACACCCCCGGCGGCCAGCTCGCCGGCCTGGAGCGCGACACCCGCATCCGCACGCTCCGCCGCGCTGGCCTGCGCGTGCTCGACTGGGATGTCGACCGGCCGCTCGCCGTCGCCGTCGCCGACGCCGCCAGGGGGTGGCAGCAGTGACCGAAGTCGTCCGCGCGCCGACGCGCGTCGGCTCCGCCGTCGCCGTCGTCGCCGCCGGCCTCTGCCTCGCGGTGCTCGCGGTTGCCACTCCGCTCGGTGCCGCGCCCGCCGTCGTCGGCCTCGCGCTCGTCGCCGGCGGCGTCGTAACCGGCCGGCGGTCCACGCTCACCGGCGGCGCGACGCTGCTCCTGCTCGGCGCGCTCTTCGCCGCCAGCACGGGCGCTCTCGCGCTCTACCCGCTGCTGGCCGCGGCGCTCGCGCTCGTCGCGTGGGACGCCGGGGAGAACGCCATCGGTCTCGGCGAGCAGCTCGGCCGCGCCGCGCGCACCACGCACGCCGAACTCACGCACGTCGTCGCCAGCAGCGTCGTCGGCCTCGGCACCGCCGTCGGCGCGTTCTTCCTCTACCGCGTCGCCAGGGGCGGCCGACCGCTGCCCGCGCTCGTCCTGCTGTTGATCGCCGCCGTCGTGCTGACGACGCTGCTGCGGCGGTGAGGTCGAGCACTGTTCAGATTGGACCGCTAGGTCGGGTGGAGCCGGCCAGCCGAGCCCGAAAGCCCTCGGGCGCTCGCCTCCCGCGACTCGCTGCACCCGTGACTATACTCCGGCGGTCGCTCGTCCCGGCCCATCCGATGCCCCCGACGGCCCAGTGCGAAACCGTTCGAGGTTACGCCACCGCCTACCTCCTGGCGGGGGCGTGGGCCGCAGTCACGGTCGATTCGCTCGGATTCGACGGTGGTGAGCGGAATGATCCTGGTGGACGCGCGGTTTCCCGGTCCGAACACCGTAACTGCTACCGGTTATGGGGGATGGGAAGAATTAAGGCCGGACGCCCCATCGATGTTCCCATGCAGATACAACGACGGCGGTTCCTCCGCGCCGCGACCGCCGGCTCGACGCTCGCGCTCGCGGGCTGCACCGGCCAGCTCGGCCAGGCCGGGAACCAGGAGCAGCAGGGCGGCGACCCCGGCTCCCTCCAGGTCGGCGACGGGGAGCTGGTGCTGGCGACGACCACGAGCACGTACGACACGGGGCTGCTCGACCACCTGCATCCGACGTTCGAGGAGCGCTACGGGGTGACGCTGAAGACGATACCCAAGGGGACGGGCGCGAGCCTCCGGACGGCGCGCGACGGCGACGCCGACGCCATCCTCGTCCACGCGCGGAACGCCGAGGACCAGTTCATGCGGGACGGCTTCGGCGTGAACCGCCGCGACGTGATGTTCAACGACTTCGTCGTCGTCGGCCCCGAGGACGACCCGGCCGGCGTCAACGGGATGGGGAGCGCGACGGAGGCGTTCGCCACCGTCGCCGACCGGGAGGCGACGTTCGTCTCCCGCGGCGACGACTCCGGGACGAACAAGAAGGAGCTGCTGATCTGGGAGGAGGCGGGCGTCGAGCCCGCCGGCGAGTGGTATCGCGAAATCGGGAAGGGGATGGGCGACACGCTCGTCCAGGCCAGCCAGACCGGCGCGTACACGCTCGCCGACCGCGGCACCTACCTCTCGATGAACGCGGAGATCGACCTCGTCGTCCACGTCCAGGGGCCGCTGAAGGGCGGGCCGGTCATCCTGAAGAACCCGTACGGGGTGGTGGCCGTCAACCCGGGGAAGTACGCCGACGTGAACTACCAGGCCGCGATGGCGTACGTCGGCTTCCTCACCAGCCCCGAGGGCCAGTCGATGATCGAGAGCTACACCGCGAACGGCTCCCAGCTGTTCTTCCCGAACGCGATCTCCGAGGAGCCGAACTTCGAGCAGTACGTGCCACAGGGCTACACGCCGGAGGAAGCGGCGTCGCTCTCGAAGCGCGACGAGCAGTACCTCTCCTGGGTGGAGAACGAGGTGCCTGCGGACTACTGACCGCGATGCTCCCGGTACAGCTCCCGGACGGCGGCTGGGCGTACGTCGTCAGCATCGTCGTCGTCTCGCTCTACGTGAGCGTCACCGCGGTCGGGCTGAGCACGCTGTTCAGCCTCCCGGTCGCCCTGCTCGTCGGCTTCACCGACTTCCGGGGGAAGCGGCTCGTGACGGCCGTCATCAACACCGGCATGGGGTTCCCGAGCGTGGTCGTCGGCTTGGTCGTGCTCATGCTGCTGTCGAACAGCGGGCCGCTCGGCGACCTCGACCTCGCGTTCACGCCGCAGGCGATGATCGCCTCCCAGTTCGTGCTCGCCACGCCGGTCATCACGAGCGTCAGTCTCTCCGCGGTCGAGAGCGTCGAGCAGCCGGTTCGTGACGCGGCGTACGCGCTCGGCGGACGGAACGTGGACGTCGGCCTCGTCGTCGTCAAGGAGGCGCGATACGGCATCGTGACGGCGATCCTCGCCGGCTTCGGGCGTGCCATCAGCGAGGTCGGCTCGATACTCATCGTCGGCGGGAACATCGTGACCACCGGCGGGTCGTACACGCGGACGCTGACGACCGCGATCACCGTCGAGGCCCGCCAGGGACGGTACGAGATCGGCCTCGTCCTCGGGGCGATCCTGCTGGTGCTCGTGCTCGTCGTGAACGGCCTGGGCTCGTGGATACGGAGCAAGGGGAGGGGTCGGGGTTCGCCATGACGCTGACGGCGACGGACGTGTCGGCCGGCTTCGACGGCCAGTCCGTCCTCCGGGACGTCTCCGTCGGCGTGGCACCGGGCGAGGTGCTCACCGTCGTCGGGCCGTCGGGAACCGGGAAGACCACGCTGCTGCGACTGCTCGCGGCGTTCCGACCGCCGGCGTCCGGAACTATCGCGTGGGACGGAACCGACGTCTGGACGCTGTCGGCGGAGGAACGGCTGGCCGTTCGCCGACGCATCAGCATGGTGTTCCAGGAGCCGAGCCTCTTCAACGCGCCCGTCCGACGGAACGTGACGTACGGCGACCGCGTCAGGCGGTCGTGGCGGGAGCGAGTCGGTGCGAGCCTGCGCGGGCTTCTCGGGGGGCGCTCGTCGTCCGAACCGGTGCGAACCGCGCTGGAGACGGTCCGGCTCACCGATACGGCCGACCGGAACGCGCTGTCGCTGTCCGGCGGGGAGGCACAGCGCGTCGCGTTCGCGCGAGCGCTCGCCGTCGACCCGGACGTACTGTTGCTCGACGAACCGACGTCGAACCTCGATCCGCGGAACACGGCCGTGCTCGAGGACGCGATCCGTCGAGCGCGCGAGCGCGGCGTCGGCGTCGTGGTCGCCACCCACGACATGCACCAGGCCGAGCGCGTCTCCGACCGGATCGCGTTCGTGCTCGACGGAGAACTCGTCGAGACGGGTCCGCCGGAGCAGATATTCGAGCACCCGGAGGACCCGCGGACGGAGCAGTTCGTCGACGGAGAACTGATGTACGAGGAGGAAGACGGTGCGGACGACCGAACTGCGGACCAGCACGTAAGATGAGAACGCGAGGCGAACCGTACATCGAGATCGACGGAGTGACGGTCGACGAGCGGGACGTGGAGGCGCTTCGGGGCATCGCCGAGCACGGCTCGATGCATCGAGCGGCTGCCGAACTCGGCCGTTCCTACGCCCGAATCCAACAGCGCGTCACCGAACTCGAAGGGTCGCTCGGGTCGCTCGTCACCCGCAAGCGCGGGGGAAAGGGCGGCGGCGGAAGCACGCTCACGGCCGACGCACACGAACTCCTCGCCCGGTTCGACCGACTCCGGGCGGAGTTCTCGGGGCTGGCGCGCGCCGAGGAGTCGGTCCTCTCGGGAACGGTGATCGACCGGGACGGACCGCTCGGGACGATAGCGACGCCGGCGGGGACGGTCCGCGGAATCGTACCGGCCGACGCCACGAGCGTCCAGGTCGGCGTGCGCTCGGACGCGGTCGCCCTGATGACGCCGGAGGACGCCCCGGAGCCCGCCGGGACGAGCGTCCGCAACCAGTTCCGGGGGACGGTGATGCACGTCGAGTCAGAGGGCGGACTCGCCCGCGTGACGGTCGACGTCGGGACGGAGACGCCGTTACGGGCGCTCGTGACTCGGACGAGCCTCCACACGCTCGATCTGACGGCGGGTGACGCGGTCGTCGTCTCGTTCAAGGCGACGGCGACGCGCGCCGTGGCTCGACCGGACGACGAGTAGACGGCGCTCTCGGCAGGACCGCGAGAACCAGTTGCGGCTCCTACTCCACGGTCGGCACCGGCACCTCGTCGAGCACGTCCCGCACGACGCCGGCCTTCTCGACGTTCTCAACCGTCGCATCGGGCGTGAGCACGAGGCGGTGTGCGAGCGCGGACTCGGCCATCGACTTCACGTCGTCGGGTGTGACGTACTCGCGGCCGCGGAGCGCGGCGCGAGCGCGCGCGACCTCGAAGAGGCGCTGCGTGCCGCGCGGGGACACGCCCACGTCGACGCGGTGGTCCTCGCGCGTGCCGCGCGCGACCGCGGCGACGTACTCGATGAGGTCGTCGTCGATGCGGATCTCCTCGGGCACCATCTGCACGGACTGGACCTCCTCGGTGGAGAGCACGCGCTCGACGCTCGGCGCCTGCGCGACGCGACCGGCGCGCCGGTGGAGGAGTTCGATCTCGCCGTCGAGGTCGGGGTAGCCGATGGAGGACTTCACGACGAACCGGTCGACCTGCGCCTCGGGGAGCGGGAACGTCCCCTCCTGCTCGACCGGGTTCTGCGTGGCGATGACGAAGAACGGCTCCGGGAGGTCCCGCGTCTCGCCGTCGATGGTGACTTGGCGCTCCTCCATCGCCTCGAGGAGCGCGGCCTGGGTCTTCGGGGGCGCGCGATTGATCTCGTCCGCGAGCACGACGTTGGCGAAGACGGGGCCCGGCTGGAACTCGAACTCGCGGTCCTGCTCGTTGAACACGTGCGTACCGAGCACGTCCGTCGGGAGGAGGTCGGGCGTGAACTGCACGCGCGAGAACGACAGCCCGAGGGCGGTGGCGAAGCTCTGCGCCGTCAGCGTCTTCCCGGTGCCGGGCACGTCCTCCAGCAGGACGTGTCCCCGCGACAGGAGGCCGACGAGCACGGTTTCGAGGAAGCCGCGGTCGGCGATGACCGCGTTCGCCACTTCGTCCAGGACGGCGTCGCATTCGGCGTTCGCCTCGGTGGCGTCCATGATACACCGCGAGTGGGCCGGGGGCTTCAAGGTGGCGGTAGGCAGCCACTCGCTGACGGCAACGCCCGAATCGTAGCCGGTCGCTAACCCGGAGTCCGCCTGCGTCGGTCGGCGGCCGGTGCGACGCACCCGACCTGCACGAACCGAAACCGATAAACGGCTCTCCGGGGTAGACGGAGATGAGCCGAGGTAGCCTAGCCCGGCCAAGGCGGTTGCCTCGAGAGCAACTGTCCGGAAGGACTCGGGAGTTCGAATCTCCCCCTCGGCGTTCTCGGCGACGAAACACGACGAGCGACGCGAACCGCGAACGACGTGAGCCGTGAGCCAGGAAGGGCCGCCGAATGAGCGAGTCGTCACGTCGCCGAGAACGCCGTGGAGATTCGAAGTAGACGAGTCGCAGCCCGCGCAGGCGAACGAAGCGAGCCGAGCAGGACCGTCTCGACGTGGTTCGAATCTCCCCCTCGGCGCTACTCTCTTCGTTCACATCTGAACCTACGACAACGGCGGCGCTCCCGGAGCGGTCGCACGACCGAGTTCGACTAGCCCCGCATCCTCCGCGACGCTCGGTTCTCCCTCGGCCTCAACCCCTGTGAGCCCGTTCCCCACTGGCCTCGAATACCGTTGGCCGGTCGTCCACTCCTGTTCCGCGCCCTACCCGGAACGCATTAGCCTCCACGCTCCGCCTGGTTGCCAACCCCTTCCATTCGATTCCCTCCGACTGGCTCAATCGGTGTATCCAACCGGAACGGTGACACGAGAACATCGAACTTCTCGCCTGCTTTGACCACGGGTGGCGTCCGAATGTTTATCTATCCTCTTTACGAGGACAGCACATGCGCCGCAGGGCCCTCCTCTCGATTGCCGGTGTAGTTGCTTCTTCCGGATGCGGTGGTCATCTCGGCAACGACCCAACGAACGTTACAACCCTTACCCATTCCAAGAAGACGACTACTATCCGGAACGGTTCGCCGCTCGAAGTAATAGCCCACGACCTTGCTCGCTTGAACGAGGGTTCGAAGGACGAACTGGCGACCGTGACCGGAACAGTTCGCAACCCGACCGACGAGACGATCACTGAGGCGACAGTGACCGCGACGTTTAAAGATGCCCACGGCGCGGTACTAGAGCGGACGAGCGCGAGTGCGTCGGACCTCTCACCTGGCGAGTCGTGGACCTTCCAGCTCGTTCACCCTGCTGCAGGTGAGGAAGCCCACGATGTCGCGGATTACGAAATAGTCGTCAACGTGACCGACTAACGTTCAGCAATAACTGGGGAGAGCAGTTACTCTGCGCTCTCGTTCCGGGTAATCTCGTAGTTGAACCCGATGACGTTCTCCGGCATGATCTGGACATCCCAACTCCCGGCGTCAGGGTCGTCGATCCGGTAGACGAACTGCTGACTCCCGCTGTGAACGGAGTACTCACCCTGCCGTCGAGTGTTGGGATCGCTCGAATCGCTGAGGTCGACGAACCCACGGTCGGTCACTCGGACGCGCTCAGCGGAGACAGTGGTTCCGTCCGGCTTGACGAAGGTAACGTCGAAGCTTGCGGAGTCGGCGTCCGAACTCGACCCGTACCCGGACCGGGGCGAGAGTGTCAGGGTGACGTTCTCAGCGTCTTCGCTCACCTCGAAGGTGGTCTCGAAGGCCTCGGTGGGTTGGTTCCAGACCTCGAGGTTCAGGGTGATGCGTTGCCAGTGAGAGCGGTCATCGTCGCGGTTCGGATCCTTCAGGCCGAGATCGAGCTCCCCGCGGTAGCGGTTACTATCGGCGCTCTCGGGAGGAGCCATCGTCACGGTGACGGTCGCGGTCTCGCCAGGCCCGATGCTCGACGGGGCGTCGATGTCGATCCACGCGGGATCGATTTCCGAGGAGCTGCTGCCGTGGTGGCGGCGCTCGTTGTTGAGCTGCGGGCTAAGGGGAACGGTCGATTCGCCGGTGTTTTCGACGACGATCTGTTTGGTCATTGTGTCACCCGCTTCGACCTGGTCGTGAAGGTACGCGTTCGAGATGATCTCGACCGTCGGTTCCTTCCACACTCTGAGGTTCACACTGGCAGCGTGGACCGGCCGTGCGGGTCGACCTGGGTACGTCACCGTTTGTTCGGTGAACGCGACCTGGCCTCTGTAGTGGCCGATCTCCGCGTCCTCGGGGACAGAGATAGTGACGGTGAACTCCTCTTCACTCCCTGCGGCCACGGTCGAGTCGCCGGTAACGGAGACCCACGACTTTTTGATCAGGTTCTCACCGACCGGCGGCACGTAAACGTGAGGGTCGAGTTCGACTTCGGAGTCTTCACGGTTCGTCACGGAAACGGTGAACTCCGTGGATTCGCCCGGTTTGAGTTCCGGGTGGTCGTAGTCGCTCTCGATGTAGAGTTTAGTGTAGTTGGACGAGTCGGAATCGGAACCGTCCGAATCCGTGCCGTTATCGGTGGTCTGCGAATTCATCCCCGTGGCGACCTGAACGGTCGGTGAGGCTCCGTCATCCGGGGCGGTCGAATCGGGGGCTGCCGGTGAATGGGCTGCCACTGCAGGCATCGCACCGACGACCAATACGATCAGGGCGAGTACTCGGATTTTCATGGTTTTTGATTGCAACTCACGCTCGCAGACGGCTCCTGGCTGGAGGGCGGTCTTGGCGGTCGAGTTGCTCGCGCGCCACCTACACAGCAGGAACATAAGTAACTTGTTATTGGTAATTAGTTGGTAGTTACGTCGTGGGCTGCGGGGAATCACTGTATCGTTTCTCGTGTCGTCAGAGCCACAGTAGACGGGCAATGATCGTGGTCGGGTACGGCGGGGGGTGGGCTACCACTCGAACTCGCTGGTTACCGTTCCGCCCCGCTTGCAGACAGACTGCCCGTCTGCGAGACTTGCGCTCGACCGTACGGCTACGAAGCCCCGTGTCGGGGTTTACCCGCGGAAATCGGGAGTGAAGAGGAACGACGTACTGGGACAACGAACGGTGTACTCGGTGCTGTCATTCCCACGGGATGGCGGTCCAGCTCCTCCGGAGTCCACTGCCAGGGTCGAGGGCAGGACGAGCGGTAGCCGGGGCGGATGACCGAGGTCGAGATCGCGACGAAAGCCGACGAGCATCCGGAGAGCCTCGACGCGGAGGCACGGGAACGAGTGCTGAAGAAACTCGCCCAGACCAGGGAGTGGACCGAACACCGACCCGAACCGCTCTCCGGCTACCCGTACTACGAGCGGCGGGCGGGCGACTACCGCGCCATCACCTGGGACCGCGAGGCCGACGTGCTCTACGTCGAGGCATCGGCCACCGCAGAAACGTCTACGACCGTCACCTCCTGCCGTAGAAGCGAGTCTACCTTATTCGTCACTTCCCGCCGTTCGACGAGACCTCCCCGAGATCGGCCTGCTCGGGTTCCCGGGGGTCGGGCGTCGTCGGCGTGGGCCGCTCGCCACCCACCAGATACCCGTCCACGCCGGACTCGTCCCAGGGAGCGGCGTCCTGCACCCAGACGGGCCGGTCACGCTCGCGCTCGCGCATCGCCCACTCGCGGGCGGCACGCTTCGACCGGAAGCGGCGGATGGGGCCGTGCTCGGCGACCCACTCGCCGGCGGCGGCACAGCGCTGGCGGGCGGAGTGCTTGATGGCGACGACGTAGTCCGGGTCGGTCACGGACGGGCTTGGGGCTCAGGGGTTCTAACGGCTACGCTCTAGGAGCGCGTAGTTGGTGGTGTTCCGGTTGGGCGCTCGGATTGACCGGACCGGCCACTACGACCCTTCCGTTCCCACCCGGCGTCGATTGGTCAGTCAGCCTACGCCACCGGCTTCTCAGCCGGCCGTTACCATCGGCTGCCCAGCTACTCCGAACCGCGCCGTGCAGTCATCCCTCCAGCCGAACCGTATCGCCGACCGCCACGTCGTCGGCGGCTCCGGCGGGGAGTTCCACGAGGGTGTCGGCGTCGGATTTGGCGATGCCGGTCCAGGCGGAGAGGCGCTCGATTCGCTGGACCTCGTCCTCGACGAGCCAGAGCACGTCGAGGGGGAACGGGACGAAGAGCATGTGGACGTCGCGGGGGTCGACGGCGTCGAACCGGAAGACGAGCGCGTAGTCGTCGGGGATGGAGCGCCGGAACATCAGCCCGCGCAGCTGCGCGAGCGTGGAGTCGGCGGTGTCGACGGACGCGGCGAGCGCGCTCGGGTCGCCGTCCGCCGGCTCGTGGAGGAGACGCACACGCCGGTCGTGGTCGGAGGATGCGAAAAGCGTTTCGGCCGGCGGCGGCCGGAAGAAAGCCGCGGAACGGGTACGAAGCTTTATCAGCGAACGCGCACTCATATTCGGACGGTATGACGGCGCTCGGCGGCGTTCCCCCGACGGCGCGGACCGACCTGGTGCCGTGGCTAGCGAAGCGCAAGATTGTGCCCGTGCGGAGCAGTCGCTCGGACGGGCGGTACACGCTGGCGCGGCGCGGTCCGAAGGTACCGCTCTCGACCCGCGAGCGGCGACAGCTCGTGCGGCGGCTCGCCATCTCCTCGGACGGCGAGTGCGAGCGGCTGCGCGAGCGCATCAAGGCACATCCGTCGTGGGGACTGCACGCGCGATAGATGAAGAAGACGCCGACAGGCACGTCGGTCGGGGTCGACGACCCGTACGAGCACGCGAGCGTCTGCGATCACGTCACGGACGACGGCCGGTGCCGGTACGCGTTCGAGCACGCGGAGAGCGACCCCGAGTTCGCCGCGGAGCGCCGGGCGGACGAGTTCCGTTGCCCCGTCGTCGAGGGCGACTGGGAGTGGGCGGACTGCCCCCACTACCGGTCGACGAGCACCGTCCGGGCGTGCGAGCGGTGCGGGCTGGAGGAGCGCCGCGACGCGCACTCGGAGGGTCGGCCGCTCCTGGAGGAACACCACCTGTCGTACGACGACGAGCGCGACCTCGGCCACGAGATCACCGTCTTCCTCTGCCGGTGGTGTCACGCGAAGGTACACAACTCGTGGGCGAGCGTGACGGACGACGTGAACCCGGACCCGGAGGCCATCGCGGCACGCGAGGAGCGCCGGAGCGACGAGCAGCGCGAACTCTCCTTCGAGACGGCCGCGGAGCGATTCGACGGGGAGTGAGGGATGCTATCGTGGAACGCTCCTCCCGAAGACACTTGCCGGCGGTGACGGACGCTCCGGTATGGACGCGGACGACGAGGACGGGTACGTCGAGGAGAACCGCCGGCACTGGGAGGACGCGGCGGCACACCACCCGGACACCGACCACTACGACGTCGAGGGTTTTCTCGACGGCGAGTCGTCCCTGACGCCGCTGGAGCGCGCGGAGATCGGCGACGAAGTGGGACCGGGCACCGACCTGCTCCACCTCCAGTGTCACTTCGGCCTCGACACGCTGTCGTGGGCACGCGAGGGCGCGGCCGTGACGGGCGTCGACTTCTCGCGGGAGGCGGTCGAGACCGCGCGCGACCTCGCGGAAGCGGCCGGACTGGCCGACCGCGCGGCGTTCGTGGATTCGGACGTGTACGACCTCCCGGACGAACTCGACCGCGAGTTCGACGTGGTGTTCACGTCGTACGGCGTGCTCGGGTGGCTGCCCGACCTCGACCGGTGGGCCGAGGTCGCCGCCGGGTTCGTCCGACCGGGCGGTACGTTCTACCTCGCGGAACTCCATCCGCTCACGGAGACGCTGCCCTGGAACTTCGACGGCGGCGAGACCGAGTTCGTGTACCCGTACTTCACGCCGGACGAGCCGGTGACGTACGAGGGACCGGGGACGTACGCCGACTACGACCTCGAGCTGGAGCACGACCGGTCGCACACGTGGCCGCACGGCCTCGGCGAGATCCTCACCGCGCTGCTCGACGCCGGCCTCGCCCTGGAGTTCGTGCACGAGCACCCGTTCGCCGGCAGCGAGCTGTTCCCGGGGATGGCGCGGGACGACGGCTTCTGGCGGTTCGAGGCGGACGTGGACGTGCCGCTGACGGTGTCGGTGAAGGCGACGAAGCCGGCGTGAACCGTCATCTCTCGCCGGCACGCAAGGGATTTCCCCGTCGGCGACCAACCCTGCCACATGACGGATTCGCCCGCGTTCGTGGGCCACGTCCATCTCAAGGTCCGCGACCTCGACAGCGCGCTCGACTTCTACCGGGGCGCGCTCGGCCTCGACGTGACGGAGCGCGGGGGGCGCTACGCGTTCCTCTCCTGGGGCGAGAAGCATCACGACGTGGCCTTACAGGAGGTCGGGCCGGACGCGCCCGGCCCTGGCCGCGGCGTCGGCCTCTACCACGCCGCGTTCGAGGTGCCCGACCGCGACGCGCTCCGCACGACGTACGAGCGCCTCCAGGATCGTGGGGTGTCCGTGAGTCCCGTCGACCACCGCATCAGCCTCGCCATCTACTTCGACGACCCGGACGGCAACGGCCTGGAGGTGTACCTCGACACGCGCGACGAGAACGACCGGCAGGAGTGGCACGGAGAGAACCGGCGGTTCGACCCCGCGGCGCTGTAGTCGGGGACCCGGACGCATTCAGGTGGCTTTTTACCGGCCTACCGACTATACGCCTCTAATGACCTGCATCGTCGTGGTGGACAACCACGGCCAGTTCACGCATCTCGAACATCGCGCCCTCCGTGACCTCGGCGTGAACACCGAGATAATCGACAACACGACGCCGCCGACGGAGGTCGACGCGGACGGCCTCGTGCTCTCCGGCGGCCCCAGCATCGACCGCGTCGGCAACTGCCCCGAGTACCTCGACCTGGACGTGCCCGTGTTCGGCGTCTGCCTCGGCATGCAGTTCATCGCGGACGAACTCGGCGGCCGCGTCGGCCCGGGCGACTACGGCGGCTACGCGGACGTGGCCGTCGACATCCTCGATGCCGACGACCCGCTCGTCGGGTCGCTCGCGCCGTCCACGCGGACGTGGGCGAGCCACGCCGACGAGGTGAAGGAGGTGCCGCCGGGCTTCGTCCGGACCGCCGAGAGCGACGTGTGCGGCGTCGAGGCGATGAGCGACCCCGACCGCGAACTCTACGGCGTCCAGTGGCATCCGGAGGTAGCACACACCGAGCGCGGCGACGAAGTGTTCGAGAACTTCGTCGCGCGCTGTGAGTAAGCATGACCGCGACCCAGGGAGAACTGGCCAGCCTCTCGAAGTTCATCTTCCGCGCACCGACGTGGTACAAGAGCGTCGGGTTTTCCCTGGTCATCGCGGCGTTCGCGGGCGTCGCCGCGTTCGAGAACCAGTACTTCCTGGAGGACGCGTGGCAGGGCATCTTCTACATCGGCATCCCGACCATCGCGGCGGCACTGTTCACCACGCCGGTCGACCGCGCGTTCGGCGGTAACCTCACGTTCAACCGGTCGTCGCTCCTGGCGCTCGCGTGCGAGATCGCCGTGGTCGCCGCACTCACCGTCGCTGGCGTCCTCGTGCGCGTTACCTCTCTCACCCAGAGCTTCGTCTTCGACGCGCTCATCGCGGCGCTCGCGCTCGTGTTCGCCATCCGCCTCCTCGTCGTGTTCGCGGTGTCGCGGAACTCGCTGTGGTACGCCGCCGTGCCCGCGAGCATCCAGACCGTCGCCGCCGCCGTCCTCCTGTTCGTCTACAGCGGCACCATGCGCTACCTCGCCATCGGCGGTCCGATCCTCACCTCCTACCTCTCGCGGCCCGAGTCGGCCCCGCCCGAACTCCTGCTCGTCACGCCAGACGACTTCGCGCTCCTCGGGTTCATGAGCGTGCTCTACGCCGGTGCGGCCTACGGTCTCGTCTACGTCGTCAATCGGCCGTGGCGACGCAGCCTCGACGTCGACGTCTTCGACTTCATCCGTGGGTTCATCGGCCACATCGCCGAGGGCACGAACGAACTCGAGGACTTCTTCGAGACCATCGGCGAGGAAGCGGTCGTCCCCGTCACCGTCCTCTCGTTCCGGCGGCCCGGCGGCGACGAGAAAGCCCGGTTCGTCCTCCCGATGATCCACCCGGGGCCGATGGGCGAGATCGGCGGCGGCAACCTCCCGCGGCGTGTCGCCGAAGTCGCCGACGGCGTCGCCTTCCCCCCGCACGCCACCGCCGGCCACGACTTCAACCTCGTCACCGAGCGCGAGGTCGAGACGCTCCTCGACGCCGCCAACCGCGCGTACGACCGCATCGAGTACGGCCGTACCGCCACCCCGAGCGTGCGCGTCCAGTCCGGCGACGCCACGATGATCGGCCAGGCGTTCGGCGACGACGCACTCCTCGTCTCCACGTTCTCTCCGGGCTTCGCCGACGACGTCGAGTACGCCGTCGGCCTCTCCGCGGCCGCCGAAGCCCGCGTCGCCGGCCTCGACGACGTACTCCTCGTCGACGCCCACAACTGCAACAACGGCCTCGAAGGCGACGACCTCGGCCACGTCTACCCCGGCAGCCAGCGCTCGTTCGACATGATGC
>CAZYYH010000013.1:0-27453 GCA_964651725.1 uncultured Halobacteriales archaeon
TCGAGTTCGGCGAGGAGACGCGCGTCGTCGTCGGCGCGCGCTCCCGCCACGACCACCCCGCGGCGACCGTCACGACGACGCGCGACCCGAGCGACCTGATGGCGGCCGTGTCGACGTTCGGCTCCGCGCTGAAGACCACGAGCCCGGAGCGGTCGTTCCCGACGCTCCGCGGCCACCCGCCGCTCGTCGAACTCGGCGACGAACTCCACGTACCCGAGGGCGTGGAGCGCCCGGACACGGGCGTCCGCATCGAGGTCCCCGAGACGTACCGCGCGATCTGCGTCGCCGCGCCGCTCGCGTACTACCTCGGGGCCGAGGTCGTGCCGGGCGAGACGCCGCGCATCGCGACCGACACCGGCTTCGAGCACGCGCTGGACGCCCACGACGGCTTCGAGAACGAGGTCGAGCGCGTCCTCAAGCAGACGTTCTTCCTCGACTGCGTGACGCGCACCGAGGGCTACTACAAGGTGGACCTCCACGAGCGCGAGGCGGTGGAGGACGGGGTCGACCTCGACTTCGCCGACTGCTACGACCGCCCGCTGGCGGAGCGGCTGGAGGCCCACCTCTCCGTGCCGTTCGACGCGCTCCGCGACCACCTCCCCGAGTGGAAGCTGACGACGCACGTCACGCCGGACGCGGAGAGCGTGGAACTCCTCCCGTTCCTCGTGGACGACCTCGCCATCGTGCGGTCGCCGAAGGCCAGGGAGTCCACGGGGTCGGCGGCGCAGCTCGCGGCCGTGAACGACTTCCTCCGCGACGACGACTTCACGCGGAGCGCGAGCGAGTCGGCGGGCGGCGGGCCGACGACGCTCCAGCCCGAGGAGACGGACTCGCTGGAGCAGGCGTGGTTCGGCGACGGCGCACCGGTCGGTGCGAGCAAGCCGACGGTCGAGGCGTTCCACAATCGGCTCGACCGCTCGCCCGCGGACGGCGACATCGGTATCACGGTCGTCTGTAACGACCCGGAGATGGACGACGAGCGAAGCGCGGTGGACGCGGTGTACGGCTCGCGCGACGAACTCCCGTTCGACGTGACGTACCACCGCGAGCTGACTCGTGCCGAACTCAGGTCGGTGCTGGCCGAGGAGACCGAGTTCCTCCACTACATCGGCCACATCGACGACAGCGGCTTCCGGTGTACGGACGGCAAGCTCGACGCCAACACGCTCGACGCAGTGGACGTGAACGCGTTCTTCCTGAACGCGTGCCAGTCGTACCGCCAGGGGCTCGCGCTCATCGAGCGCGGTGCAATCGGCGGCGTGGTGACGCTCCGCGACGTGATCAACAGCGGCGCGGTGACGATGGGGCGGACGCTCGCGCGACTGCTCAACTGCGGATTCCCGCTGCGGGCGGCGCTGAACGTTGCGAGTGACGAGACGGTGATCAGCAGCCAGTACATCGTCGTCGGCGACGGCGGGCACGCCATCGCGCAGTCGGAGAGCGGCACGCCGGTCCTTCACGAGATCACACCGAAGGATGACTGTTTCGAGGTAAGCGTCGTCGGATACCCCACGAAGGATCGGGGCCTGGGCAGCGTTTTCTCGTCGAACTTACAGGACGACGATAAACTGTACCTCAATTCCGGGACGCTGGAGAAGTTCACGCGGTCCCGGAACGAACTCATTCGTTACCTCGCCCAGGAGGACATCCCGGTGCTCTTCCAGGATGACCTCGTTTGGAGCTCGGATTTCGACGTCTCCCGGCTCTAGGGACCGCTGAGGGTGTAACCGGACGCCATCGCATTTCCTGCCTGCGTCATCAGCGCCAGCAGGGTGAACAGCACGCCGATCATCCGGGGGTTCTCAGCCAGGTACGTCGTCAGGTCGGTTTCGCTCATGACAGTTACCGCTGCACCCCCCACAATATTAAAACTTTTTACATATTTACTTACAAAAGAAATGGGGAATGATTCTCAGATGTGATAACTATCGTCCGTATCGTCTGACGCATGTCATATAAACCCAGAGGATAGTCGAGCGGAACGCAGCCGTTAAACGGCCCTTAACGACCCGGCGAGCCGCGCAGGACGCGGGCTACCCGCGCTGGTCCACGAACCCGGTCCTGAACGCGATCCATCCGAGCGCCGACACGAACAGGATCGGCAGCAGGATGACGAATCCCCACAGCGGCTCCAGCCCCCACACGAGCAACAACAGGAGATCCGCGAGCCCCAGGAGTACGAACGGCGCGACCGCGAGCGCCGCGCGTCGCCGGCTCCCACCCTCGCCGTCGTCCGGCGTCGGCACACCCATGCGTGGACGTACGCGCCACCCGGACAAAAACCGCCCGCCAGGCTACCGGTCCGTCGACCTCCTCCGCGTCGGCGCGTCGCTACTCGTCCGACCGGTCGAGCGAGTAGAGATCCGCCCAGTACGTCCCGCCGTCGTACTCGACCACCCACTCGCCGCCGTACTCGTCCACGGCAAAGCCCGGGTGCTCGCGGAACCGCGACTCCAGCGACGCGAACGCGTCCGACGGCTCGCCCGCGTTGTACGAGCCGTCCACCGCCTCCGCCACTATCTCGCGCTCCGCGTCCGACAGTCCGTCGAGCGCGAACAGGTACTCCTCTCGCACCTGCGCCGCGTACTCGTCGGCGCTCTCCGCCACCGGCTCCGCCTCGTACCGGTACGTCTCCACCGTGATCATGCGCGGTCCCTCGACTCCCAGCCCGTAGCGCTCCCCCTCGTGCGTCACGAACTCGTAGCGCTGCTCCGGGACGAGCGCCGACGCCGCCTCGCCGTCCGGCCCGTAGACGTGCCCGACGCCCATGTCCGGCCCGTCGCCCCGTGGAGGGTCGCCGGATGGCGGGATCAGGTTCGACAGCACCTCGCGGTCCACGTCGGGCAGGTCCGCGAACGCCACCGCCGCACCCTCGGCGTCCGCCGGCGGGTCGTAGTCCACCTTCAGCGACCACGACCGCTCCTCCCGCTCGTCCACCACCGACCGCGTCATCTCGTAGAACCTCCCTTCGAACGCCACCGGTCGGTCCGGGTCGAACGGCGTTCCCCGTGCCTCCGTCGTCGCCGACCCGTTCTCGACCGCCCCGGCGACGAGCGCTCGTCTCTCGTCCGGCGCGTTCGCCGTGGACTGGCTCGCGCGCTCCGCCAGCTCCGCGTCCGTGACCGGCTCCATCGCCAGTCGCGCGCCCGGATCGGCACAGCCCGCGAGCGCCGCGACCGACCCGGTCGCCAGGCTGGCGACGAACTCGCGTCGATTCACGTCGGGAGACGGGGTGGCACCGTCGAGTATCTTGTGGTGGCTCGGCGCAGCGACCCGGTCACTCGCTGTCCTCGAACGCCGTCGCGAACGACGCCGCGTCGTCGGCGACCTGCCGAACGGGCACCTCGGCCTCGTCCGCGATGGCCTGGAGGTGCTTCGCAGCGAGCGCGAGCGCCTGCGTACCGACGGTCTCCGGGTCGTCGAACCGGTGACCGAGCGCGTAGTCGAGTTCGTCGTCGCGGACGACGCCCGCGAAGAAGCCGTCCACGTCGCCCGCGAGCATCTCCGCCGCCGAGGCGAGATTCGCGTCGAACTGCTCGTCCGTCGCGTCGGTCGCGTCTGCCGCCCCGTCGTCGGCACCGGGCGTCGCGTCGCCGTCGGAGTCGGAGGAGTCGGTCATCAGTCCGCCACCGTCGGCTCGTCCGCCAGATTCCCGTCCGGAACGGTGCCGTCCCGGTTCCAGCCGCGCGCCGCGTAGTACTCGTCGAGTGCGTCCTCGAATCCGGGGAGGTCGTAGGGGAGGTCGTCGTCGGTCCGGTCGAACCCGCGCCGGTTGTTGAAGTGGCGTTCGAGTTCCACCACCCGGCCGCCGACGGCGAGCAGGTCGTCGAAGTCGGCCTCGAACAGCCCCTCGAAGCGCTCTCTCGTCATGAAGTCCCGCGAGAACCGACAGACGACGCCGCAGTCCTCCAGCGCACGAGTGTTCTCGGCTTCGACCAGGAGCGACGGCTTGTCCGTCAGCCCCTCGGGGTCCATCGCTTTCTCCTTCGAGACGAGCGGATACTCGTACTGGTAGAACGTCGCGTACATGTGGTCAGCGCCGCGGTTCGCCGTGGCGAACCCGAGGCCCTGGCCATTGAGGTGGCGGCCGTCGTGCGCGGCGAACTCCATGCCCTTCACCGTCCAGTCCGCGACGCCGAGTTCGTCGTGGACGCGGTGGACGCCCTCCGCGAGCAGGTCGCCGTCGCCCTCGCGATACGCGATCTGCTCCACGAGGTCGTGGACCAACTCGGAGTTCCCGAACTCGTCGTTCGCCGCGAGGTACGCCGCGACGGTGTCGCCACACGAGATGGTGTCCATCCCCAGGCTATCACAGAGTTCGTTCGACTGCATCACCGACACGATGTCGTCGATGCCCGAGTTGCTCCCGAACGCCATCACCGTCTCGTACTCCGGCCCCTCGGTCTCGACGCCCGCCGCCTCGTCCCTCGTCGGAAGCTTGCACGCGAACGCACACGCCGAACACGATCCCTTCTTGTACTTCTTCTCCTCCACCCGGTCGCCCGAGATGCCGTCCGCGCCCTCGAAGGAGAGGTCCTCGAAGTAGTAGCTCGGAAGCGCGCCGACCTGGTTCGCGTACTCCGTCATCGACGTGGTGCCCTGGCGCTTCATCACGTGGTCGCTCTGCGCCGCCTCCCGATGCACGTCCATCTGGAGCGCCGGCACCTCCACGTCCGGCGGCGAGTCGCCGTCGAACGTCACCGCCTTCACGTTCTTCGCGCCCAGCACCGCGCCCAGCCCGCCGCGGCCGAACGCCCGGCTCTCCGTCGACATGATCGCCGCGAACCGCACCAGGTTCTCGCCCGCCGGCCCGATAGCCGCGATGTGGTCCGCGCCCAGCCCGCGCGTCGATTCGACGTGCTCCGTCACCTCCGGCACCGTCGCCGCCGCGAGTTCCGGTACTTCCTCGAACTCCACGCCCTCGTCCGTCACGTGCAGGACGACGAGTTCGTCGCTCTCGCCCCGAATCTCGACCGCGCCGTACCCGGTGTTCACGAAGTTCCGCGACGTGAACCCGCCAGCGTTCGACGACAGCAGCCCGCCCGTCAGCGGCGACACCGCCGTCGCGTTCATCCGACCCGTGAAGGACATGTTCGACTGCTGCATCGGTCCCGTCGAGAAGTACAGCCGGTTCTCCGGCCCCAGCGGGTCCACGTCGAACGGCACCCGGTCGTGGGCGAGCTTCGTCGCCACCCCGCGCCCGCCCACGTACGACCGCAGTACTCCCTCGATCTCCCCCGTCTCCGCCTCGTGCTTCCCCAGATCGACGGACAGGAGCGGCCCCTTCGCGTGTAGCATGGCTGTCTCTAGCTCGGGGTTTGGGGTGCCCGGCGAAATAAGCTGTGGGTTTAGGAGATCGAGAGTGTGGATCGAGTGTTGGCGGTTGTCGAGCTTGCACTGTGACTGGCGTCCCCGAAAGCCCCCGCGCTCCGGTCACGCGGCGCTCACGGCTCGCTGCGCTCGCCGCTCGCGCAATCGGCGACGCTCACTGCGTTCGCGTCGCCCGCTCGCTGCGGTCCTCGGTCGCTCACTGCGTGCTCCCTGTCGCCGGAAATCGGAGATTTCCGGGATGACGAAAGACGCCGGAGGCGTCTTACGGACCACGCACGGCCCCTTTCGAAGTCCCGCCCGAGTCGGGTGGTCGGCCGGCTACCGCTTGTGGTCGGTCCGCCGTTCCGAACAGCGCCCTCACTCCGCGAGCGCGTCGATGACTGCCACCTCGTCCGCCCGGCTCGGCCCCCAGTGGTCGCCGGTCCGACCCGACGCCCGGTGCTCCGCGACGGTCTCCGCGTAGGCTTCGGCGAGCGACGTGGAGCCCCAGCCGAGCGCGGCCAGCTTCGCGGTGGATGCGACGACCGGCTCGTCGGTGTACAGCGGGAAGTCGTCGGGTGCGAGACCGTGCGGGGCGAGTTCGCGGGCGCTCGCGTGGACGAACTCGGGGTCGGCGTCGAGCGCGTCCGCGGCGAGGCCGAGCCAGCCGTCGAGCGTGGTCGCGCGGCGGTCCGCGACGTTGTACGCCTCGCCGGGGTCGCCCTCCTCGGCGACCAGCCGGATGGCGCGCGCCACGTCCGGCGCGTAGACGCGGTGGAGGAGACTGTCGCCGTCGCCGGGCACGGCCACGTGGTCGAACGAGGCGACGCGGTGGAGCCAGTAGTCCGTGCGCTCGGTGTAGTCGTGCGGGCCGTAGACGAGCGCGGGGCGAACCGACAGCGCGTTCACGCCGTCGGCCGCGGCCCGGAACACGACGCGGTCGCCCTCGGCCTTCCGCGGACCGTACGAGTCGGTGGGTCGGGGGTCGGCGTCCCGGGGGTCGTCGACCGCGTGCTCCGGGCCGTAGTCGTGGAGCGCGGCCTCGCCCTCGCGGAGCGGCACCCGACCCCACTCGGCGTACGCGCCGAGGGAGGAGACGAACACGTAGGCGTCCACGTCCGCGAACACGTCCGCCGCCGTCTCGACGTGCTCCGGAACGAACGCCGCGAGGTCCACGACCACGTCCGGTTCGACCGCGTCGCGGGCGTTGGCGAGCGCAGCCCAGTCGTTGCGGTCGCCCTGGTAGTGCGGGACGCCGTCGCGGTCCGCAAAGGGGTCCGGGTGTCTGCCGCGCGTGAACGTCGTCACGTCGTAGCCCGCCGCAAGGAACGCCTCGACGGTGTGCCGGCCGATGAACCGCGTCCCGCCGACGAGGAGCGCGCGAGTCATCTACAGCCCGAGGAACGCCTCGGCGTTCTCCCACAGGATCTTGCGCTGGACCTCCACGGAGTAGTCCGTGTACTCGGCGAACTGCTCCAGCCACTTGCCCGGCCGGATCATCGGGTAGTCCGTGCCGAACATCACCTTGTCCCGCAGGACGGTGCCGGCGTAGTGGAGCACCTGGTCGTCGATGTACTTCGGCAGCCAGCCGGAGAGGTCCATGTAGACGTTGCCCTTCTGCTGGCAGACGGCTAGCTGCTCTTTCTCCCACGGGAACGCGGGGTGGGCGAGCAGTATCTGCAGGTCGGGGTGTTCGGCCGCCACGTCGTCGACGAGCATCGGGTTGCCGTACTTCACCTTGAGGCCGCGACCGCCGGCGCTGCACGCGCCGAGCGTGGAGTTGCCGCCGTGGAACACGACGGGGACACCCAGGTCCTCGATGGTGTTCCAGAGGTGGTCGTGGCGCGGGTCGCTCGGGTCGAACCCCTGCGCGATCTGCTGGAACTTGAACCCGGAGAGGTCGAGGTCCTCCACGCAGCGGATCGCCTCCTCCACGCAGTCGTCCTTGAGGGGGTCGACGGAGCCGAACCCGACGAAGAAGTCGGGGTACTCGTCCCGGACCTCCGCCACGTAGTCGTTCGGCACGGGCGGGTTGCCGGTGTTCGTCTCCGCGTCCCACCCGAGCAGGATGGTGCGCGCGACGCCGGCGTCGCGGTACTCCGCGAGCATCTCGTCGTAGTCCCACGTCTCCATCTCCGCGCCGAACCGGTCGGCGGCGTCCTGCATCATCTCCCCGCCCGCGTCCACCAGGAACTCCTCCGTCGGCTGGTGGGCGTGCGTGTCGACCGCACGTGGCTCGTCGAGTTCGGCGAGCGCCTCCGGGAGCGTCATGGCCGAGAATGGGGTTGCGGCCACGAAAAAGGTGTCCAATCGGGGTCACTCCGCCAGCCGGTTATCGCCGCCGACTCTCGCGGACTTCGACTCCTCGGTTCGGAAGCGGTGCTCCGACCGGGGGAGTGACCGACTCGGATGGCGGCGGCGCGCGGGTCGCCGCTCGCGTCTTCGAGGTGCTCTCCGCTCGCGCCGCCCACCGTTCGAGCCGCCCACGGTGTAGATGCCTGCCGCCGATCCGAACAGTACGCCGAGGGGTCCGAACGCCTAACCGCGTCACGACCGTCTACCTCGACCATGAGCCGTGACCCACCCGACGAGCTGTACGGCGGGGACAGGGGCGACGAGTACGACGCCGCCGCGCAGGCGGACGGCACCCGGCCGTCCACCGGCGGCACGCTGCCGGTCAGCTGGCCGTTCGGCTACGGTCGCGACCACGACTACGAGGGCGAGGGTCCGGTGGACGACGAGGCCGACGACAGCCTGCTCGACGAGGGCGTGCTGGCAGCGATGCTCGTCGCGGGCGTGCTGCTGTTCGTCTTCCCGGAGCCCGCCACGTCCGCGCTCGGCGCGGCGCTCGTCGTCGCCGCGAGCATCGGCTGGCTGATCGACTGGGCGTCGTAGCTCCCGTCAGTCGGCGGTCCGGAACCGCTCGACCAGTTCCGGGTCGTCGAGGGCGAGCGCGTCCCGGCCGGCGCGGTCCTCGCGCTCGCCGACGGTCCGGATTGCCTCGAAGACGGCGTCCACGTCCTCGACGGTAGTTCGGTGGCTGCAGATCGACAGCCTGAGCACCGTCCTGTCGTGGATGGCGCTCGTCATGACGAACGCGTCGCCGCGCTCCCGGATCGCGTCGGCGATCCGCTGGTTGAGGGGTCCGAGGTAGTCGTCGATGGCGTCGCGGGTCTCGGCGCTCCGGTCCGTCGCTCGCTGGAGGTCGGCCGGCGCGTACCGGAACGAGTAGATGTAGAGGTTCGGCTCGTGGAGCGCCTCGAAGTCCGGAGCCGATCGGACGAGGTCGTCGAGGTGCTCGACGCACGCGACGTTCCGGCCGAGGAGCCGCCGGTAGCCCTCGACGCCGTACTGCTTGAGGCTCATCCACACCTTCAGCGCCCGGAACCCCCGTGACATCTGCGGGCCGAGTTCGTAGTAGTCCAGCCCCTCGTACTCCGTGGGGAGGGTGCCTTCGAGGTAGGCGGCGTCCATGGCGAACGCCCCGGCCAGGAGTTCCTGATCGCGGACGAGGACGCACCCGCACTCGTAGGGGACGTAGAGCCACTTGTGCGGGTCGAGCGTGATCGAGTCCGCGCGCTCCAGTCCCCGATACTGCGGCCGCTTCTCGGGGAGCATCGCACCGACGGCTCCGCACGCACCGTCGGCGTGGAACCAGAGGTCGCGCTCCTCGCAGACGCGGGCGACGTCCGCCAGCGGGTCTATCGCGCCGACGTTGATGGACCCGACCTGTGCGACCACGCAGAACGGCACGTCGCCGCGCGCCTCGTCCTCGTCGAGCAGTCGCTCCAGCGCGTCCACGTCCATAGTGAAGTCGTCGTGGCTCGGCACGGGCCGGACCGCGTCACTTCCCAGGCCAAGCAGCTCGGCGACCCGGTAGACGGAGGAGTGCCCCTCGTGGTCGGCCACGTAGATCGTGTAGCGTCCGGATCGGTCGTCGGCCTGGAGACCGCGCGTCTTCGTGTCGTAGCCCGCGGTCGCCCGGAGACCCGCGAGGATGCCGGTGACGTTCGCCATCGTGCCGCCGCTCGTGAGCAGACCGCCACAGTCGGCGTCGTACCCGATCAGCTCGGCGAGCCACCGGACGGTCCGGCGCTCCATCTCCGTCGCGGCGGGCGCGGGTTTCCAGCCGCCGGCGTTCATGTTCACCGCCGCCGCGAGCGCGTCGGCGAGGACGCCCATCATCGTGCCCGACCCCATGACGAACCCGAAGTACCGCGGCGACGTGTTGTGCGTCGCGTTCGGCAGCACCTTCTCGGTCCACTCGTCGAGGATCGCGTCCGGCTCCTGTCCGGTCTCCGGGAGATCCTCCTCGAAGACCTCCTCGACCTCTTGCGGCGTCTTCCCCGGGAACACTGGCAGGTCGTCGAGTTCCTCGAAGTACGCTGCGATCTCGTCCACCGCCCGGTGACCGACCGCCCGAAACTCCTCGGGGTCGAGGTCGCCGCCGGCACGCCTTGCTCCGTTCATGGCTACTAGAGGCCGGTGCCGAGCATAGCCGTTCGTGCCACATTGATATGTTCGCCTGGGCGGTGGTCTCGGCGCGAGCGAATCCGGTCCAGGCCCGCACGTCCGCACACGGACGCGCTCGACGCCCGAGCGCGACCCGTCACTTATAAATGTAACAAATTGTAATATTTTGTAATTTCTTGTAATCTTGAAGTGGTTTATGAGATTCGCGGCGAGCGACCGACGACCGGAACCGCTCACTCGTCGCCAGCGAGCACGACCTTCAGCCCGTACCGGGGCACGTCCTCCTGGGTGTAGACGCGCCGGAAGACGGCCCGGACCGCATCACCGGCCGCGACGGACTCGTCACCCGTGAGCACGACCTGCACGGGGACGCTCACCGCCCGGCCGTCGGGACTCTCGAATTCGACGATGGCGCTGCCGTACGCGCCGGACCGCGACACCTGCTCGGCGAACTCCGGGGGTGCGCCGCCGCCCGCGATGACCGTCGCGGCCTCCACCGTCCCGGAGCGGGAGAGTTCGATGCGCTCGTACTCCGAGAGCCCGCCGCAGTCGCGGCACGCGCCCTCCGGCGGGAAGTTCACGGCTCCGCAATCGAGGCATCGCCCCGCGACGAGCCGGTGCCGCGACGGGATTGTGCGCTTCCACGACGGCACGCTGACGTACGCGCCGCCGCCCTCCGGCGGGCCGGACGTGATGTCGCCCCGTCGCCGGAGGTACTCGGCGTAGGTGAGCGACACGTCGCCCGCGAGATCCGCGTCGACGGCCACCCGGTCGCCTTCCTCCACGACGAGCGCGGTCGCACTCGCGCCGCTGCCGTAGCCGACGACGAGCGCCCGGCTGGCTCCGTCTTCGAGCGCCCGGGCCAGTCCGAGCGGCGCGCTCGCCGCGCCGGTGTCCCCGAGGTCGTGGACGGTCGCGGCCGCGCGCACCTGCTCCGCGTCGAGGTCGAGTGCGTCCGCGGCGCGATACGGCAGCTTGCCGTCCGGCGACCCGAGCGCGGCGGCGTCCACGTCGGCGGCGTCGGCGTCCAGGCCGTCGACCGCGCCCGAGAGCGCCGTCCGGTAGGCGTCCCGGTCGTACTGCGTGACGCCGAGGCCCTGCACCTCGCCGTCGCCGCCCTGCCGGAAGCGCGTGCCCGGATAGGGTTCGGTGTAGTCCGCCCGCGCCGTCACCCCGGCTCCGTCGCCAGCGTCTCGCGGGCGCTGCCCGCTCGACTGTTCCGCGGAACGTCGTTCCGCGCTGAGGACGAAGGCCGCCCCGCCCGCGCCTGCCGCGTGCTCCTCGTCGCTCTCCGGTGCGCCGCACGGCGCGTCCGCGGCCGTGACCAGTCCCACGCCCTCGGTGTCGGCCTCCAGCCCCGCCGCGAGCGCCTGCACGCCCGCCCGCGTGCTTCCGGTGAACGTGTAGCTCTCGACCGACTCCGGGAGACCGAGCGCGCTCCCGAGCCGGGCGGTGAGATCCTCCTCCTCCAGCGGCGGCGTGGTCGTAGCGAAGCCGAGCCAGCCCGCCTCGCTCCCGTCGCGGTCCGCGGCGTCGAGCGCGCGCCGGCCCGCCGCGACCGCCATCGTGAGCGCGTCCTCGTCGGCGTCCGGCACCGCCTTCGATTCGACGCCCGCGCCGCCGTAGCTCCCCCACGCCTCGCGTATCTCGTCGGCGTCGATGCGGAGCCGGGGCGCGTACGCACCGGCAGCCTCGATCCGTCTCACTGTGCCACCTCCTTTTCAAAGACGTGCACAGTGACCCCGCCGCCGCTCCCGCCGACGTTGTGCGTCAGCGCGCGCTCCGCCCCCTCGACCTGGCGGTCGCCCGCCCGCCCCGTCAACTGCTTGAACGCCTCGACGACCTGGCCGCCGCCGGTCGCGCCGATGGGGTGGCCCTTCGATTTGAGGCCACCCGAGGTGTTCACCGGGAGGTCGCCGTCGCGCTCCGTGCGGCCCTCGCGGAGCAGGTCGGCGGCCTCGCCCCGCCCACAGAACCCGAGGTCCTCGTACGCGAGGAGCTCCGCGATGGCGAAGCAGTCGTGGACCTCCGCCAGGTCGAGGTCGGCCGGGACGACGTCCGCCTCGTCGTACGCGCGCTCCGCGGCGGCTTCCGTCGCCGGAATCGAGGTGTAGGTGTCGCGCTGGAACAGCCCCACGCGGCCGCTCGACGCGCCCACGCCCGCGACGCGCACGGGTTCGTCAGCGTACTCGAACGCCACGTCCTCGCTCGCCACGAGGACGGCGGACGCGCCGTCCGAGGTCGGACAGCAGTGGTAGAGGTTGAGCGGCGCGGCGACCTCGGGCGCGTCCATCGCGTCCGCCAGCGAGCACTCGAAGGAGAGGTGGGCGTCCGGGTTCAGCGCGCCGTTCGCGTGGTTCTTCACCGCGACCCTGGCGAGGTCCTCGGTCGTCGCGTCGTACTCGGCGAGGTAGGCGTCGGCCATCTGCGCGTAGACGCCCGCGAACGTCGTCCCGGTCAGGCGCTCCCACTCCGTCTCGCCGCTCACGCCGAGCCAGTACTTCGTCGCGTCGTCGCTCGCGTCCGACATCACCTCGTAGCCGCCCGCGAGCACCACGTCGGCCATGCCGCTTCTCACTGCCTGCACCGCCTGCCGCACCGCGAATCCGGAGGCGGCACACGCGTTCTCGATTCTGGAGCAGGGGACGTGGTGGAGGCCGACGTGCTCGGTGACGGCCGGTCCCGACAGCCCGAGCTGGCGGCCGCCGACGCCGAGGCTCCCGACGACCGCCTCGTCCACGTCGCCCGGCTCTACGCCGCCGGGCACGCTCTCGACCGCCGCCGCCCAGGCCTCGCCGAACAGGTCGCGGTAGCTCCGCTCCGGGAACGACCCGAACGGCGTCTGCCCCGCGCCGATGACGTACGCGTCCCGCATGCGCCGGGCTTGGGGACCTGGCTACATAGCTCCCGTGGAGACCGCCCGGCACTCGTCCGGCCTGGCACGCCCGGCCGCAGCCTCACCCGCGCGACGGCGCTAGCCGGACGCGTGACCCCGACCGACACATCCCGACTGGTTCTGGCAGTAGCCGCACTCGTCGCGGTCGCGTCGCTTCCCACGGCCGGCATCGCCGCGGTCGCCGAAGCCGGCGGCGACGAGTGGGCGGACGACTGCTACGTCCAGGGCGAGCGCACCGACGCGCGAACCGTCGGCCCCGGCACGTACAACGGCACCGTCGGCACGACCGACGTGGACGCGTTCTTCGTCGCCCCCGGCGACGACGGGACGGTGCGGCTGACCGTCACCTACCGCGGGGACGCCGACTCGCGGCTCTACGTCCGGACGTACAACACGAACGACACGCTGTCGCCGAACGCCACGGCCACGGACCGCGCGAACGTCACCTACGCCGACGACGGCGAGTTCCTGCTCCGGCCGGGCACCACCACCGTCGTCGCGCGCACCGACGCGGAGTTCTGCACCTTCCTCCGCACCGGAAACCTGTCCGGCAAGTGGACGGTCGAGGTGAACGAATCCGCCGCACCGCCGAAGAACTAATGGGCGTTCCGCGAGCGCGTCCCGACGATGGACGACCGCGACGGACGCGAGCCACCGGCGGTCCACCCGCGGACTCAGGAGACGCTACTCGACCACTACGCGGAGATGCGGGCCGACGCGCGGACGAGCGACCGCACGCGGAGCCGCCGGCTCCTCCACGGCCTCGTGGCGGTCGTGGTCCTGCTGGCGCTCGCGTACGTGGAGCCGGGTCGCCCGTGGGTGGTGTCCGCGGTCCCGGTGGTGCTGACGCTGGTGTTCGTCGCGGACGTCGCGGCGGAGAACCGCACAGTCCGGCGCGTCCGGCAGGTGGTCGCCATCGAACGGCTGCTCGACGTTCCGGGCGTCGACTACGAGCGCGAGTACGGCGCGCTCTCCGAGCACGGCGGCCGCCTCCGCGACCGGCTGTCCGCGTACGCGCTCGCCGGCTGCTTCCTGGCGCTCTGGCTGGGGTCGATGGCGGCGGGGCTGGTGGAGTTCCACGCGGACCCGCCGACGGTCGCGGGACGGGCGGTGTCGGCGGCGATACCCGCCCTCGTCTACCTCGTGCTCGTGGCGATGGTGACGGTGGCGGCGTGGACGTACCTCGCCACGCGGAGCGAGCATCGCCGTGCGGCCCACCGCGCTCCGCGCGTCGACGATCCGCAACGCAGCCTCGACGAGTTCGTCGACGGCCCTGCGGACGACGGTGACGCGGTGGCGGCCGAGGGTCAGGCTGCGACGGACGCCGACGAGGGACCGGACACCGACGAGAGTCCGGACGCCGTCGAGGAGGGCGAGTCCGGTGTCGTCGCGGGCGGCTGGCCGGACGCCGACGCGGGCGACGACGGCGAGGAGTCGGAAGCGGTCGACGGTGAGGGAGTGGACGCACTCGAGGGCGAGGAGGCAGCCGACGCGGGCGACGGCGAGGAGGCGGCGGACGTGGTCGGCGCGGACGAGACCTGAGCCGCCCGTCCAAACGATTTTATAATCATCCACGCTACCCTCTCGCATGCCGTACAACGAGGTGGAGACCGCGTCCCGCGAGGAACTCCGGGAACTCCAGGACGAGCGGCTCCGGGCGACCGTCCGGCGCGCGTACGAGAACGTCGACTTCTACCGGCGGGCGTTCGACGGGGCGGGCGTCTCGCCCGACGAGTTCGGGGGCGTCGAGGACCTCTCGAAGCTGCCGCTCACGACGAAGGAGGACTTCCGCGACGAGTACCCCGACGAGCTGTTCGCCGTCGACATGGACGACGTGCGGCGCATCCACGCGTCGTCGGGGACGACGGGGAAGCCGAAGATCGTGTCGTACACGGACGGCGACCTCGACGTGTGGAAGGAGGTGATGGCGCGGTCGCTGTACGCAGCGGGCGTCCGACCCGGCGACACCGTCCAGAACGCCTACGGCTACGGGCTGTTCACGGGCGGCCTCGGGTTCCACGACGGCGTCGAGGAACTCGGCGCGACCGTCATCCCGACGGGCGGCGGCAACACCGCGCGCCAGCTAGACATGCTCCGCGACCTCGACTCGGACGCGCTCGCCTGCACCCCCTCGTACTGCCTCTACCTCGCGGAGGCCGCCGAGGACCGCATGATGGACGTGCGCGACCTCCCGCTGGCGCAGGTCATCATCGGCGCGGAGCCGTTCACCGACCCGATGCGCGACGAGATCGAGCGCGACCTCGGCGTCACCGCGACCGACGTGTACGGCCTCTCGGAGATCATCGGCCCCGGCGTCTCCATCGAGTGCGCGGAGGCCCAAGAGGGCCTCCACGTCTGGGAGGATCACTTCTACCCGGAGGTGGTCGACCCCGACACCGGCGAGGTGCTGCCCGAGGGCGAGGAGGGCGAACTCGTGCTCACCACGCTCACGAAGGAGGCGCTGCCCGTGTTCCGGTATCGTACGGGCGACATCACCAGCCTCGACTACGAGGTCTGCGACTGCGGCAGAACCGCCGTCCGCATGGACAACGTCACCGGCCGCACCGACGACCTCCTCATCGTCCGCGGCGTCAACGTCTACCCGAGCCAGATCGAGGAGGTGATGCTCGACCTCGGCGACGTCGCGCCCCACTACCGCATCGACCTCTATCGCGAGGACAGCCTCGACGCGATGGAGATTACGGTCGAGCACCACGAGGACGTCGGCCGCGACCCGGACGACCTCCGCGACACCATCGAGGCGCGCCTCCGCGACGTGCTGGAGGTGAAACCCGACAGCGTCGAGGTCGTGGAGCCGGGAACCATCGAGCGCACCGAGGTCGGGAAGGTCCAGCGCGTGTTCGACCACCGGTAGCGGCGTCCGGTGCCGACGGACCACGGTCGCCGTCCGCACTCGCGCGACCGCAACCGTTTTCCCCGCGTCCTTCGACTCGCCGACGTGCCCAACTCGCTCGGCGGCCGGCTCCGCGACGCGCTCACCAGCCCGGATCCGGTGATTCCCGCGACGGCGGTCGCGCTCGCGCTCCCGGCCGCGTACGTCGTCGGGACGGCGACCCAGGAGCCGACGGCACCCTTCTTCGTGCTCCTCCTCGTCGGCGTCAGAGTCCCGTGGCTCGCCGCCCCCGACGTGCGATCCTCTGCCGATACCGCCGACGCGTCCGATACCATCGACCACGACGGCTCTGTGACGGAGAGTGACGACGGCTCCCCGGCGTCCACGCCGAGGGCCGTGCTGTGGACGGCGAGCACGTCGGTCGTCGTCGCCGCCGCGCTCCTCGGGCTGTACGCGGCCGGCGTCGCCTTCGACTTCCCGACGAACGCCGCCAGCGCCGTCGCGTTCTTCGTCTCGTGGGTGCTCGCGGAACCCGTCGTCGTGGGACTCGACTGATGACCCTGCGTTACGGCTCGCTCAGTCGGTGGTGGCTTCGCCACCATCCGGCTCGCGGTTCCCGCCGGTCGCCGCTCGCTCATTCGGTAACGGCTTCGCCGTCACCCGGCAGATACACCCGGCCCCGGAACCGCGCCACGCGCTCCCCGCCCTCGTCCGTCACCGGCACCAGATAGCTCGCCGTCCGCCGGCTCTCGTGGTCGCGCGTCGCCGTCGCCGTCAGCGTCTCGCCCATGTCCACGGCCGCGAGGTACGAGACGTTCGTCTCCAGCGCGAGCGCGGTGTCGCCCTCCGAGTTCGACGCCGCCGCGAACGCCGCGTCCGCGAGCGAGTAGATCGCGCCGCCGTGGGGCGTGCCGTGGAAGTTCAGGAGGTCCTCTGTCACCGTCAGCGTCGTCTCCGCGTAGCCGGGTTCGAGCGCGACCAGGTCGACGCCGAGCGTCGTGCAGAACGGGTCCGACTCGATGCGCTTCCTGGTCTCCGACGGCACCCCGTCGTCGCTCCCGGACGCCTCGCTCGCGCCACGCATCTCGCCGTCGTCGTCGGTCATGCCGGCGCGTTCGCGCCCGCAGAGGATAACTACTTGGGGACGCCGGGTGACCGTGCGCGTATGCCATACAGCTACCAGCCCCACCACTTCGAGGAGTTCGAGGAGGGACAGACGTTCGAGAGCGTCGGCCGCACCGTCACCGAGGCCGACTTCGTCCTCCACTCCGCGTTCTCCGGTGACTGGACCGAACTCCACACCAACCGCCACTACGCCGACGAGGAGTACTTCGGCGAGCGCGTCGCCCACGGCCCGATGACGTTCATCCTCGCCACCGGCTTCGTCTACCGGTGTGGCTTCCTCGAACGCACCGTGCTCGCCTTCCTCGGCATGAACTACATGGACATCCCCGCGCCGGTGTACATGGGCGACACCATCAGTCTCGACATGGAGGTCACCGAGACGAAGGAGCTGTCGAGCAGGGACGACGCCGGCCTCGTCACCATCGACACCACCATGACCAACCAGGACGGCGAGGAGGTGTTCGCGGGCGACATGAAGTTCATGATCAAGCGCGAGGAGTGACTAACCCGTCGGGCACTGCTATCAGTCAGTCGGATTCCGTAACGAGACCAGTAAGTTAACTCCAATTATGCATCTCTGTGTGGTAGTAGCCAACAAGGAACGCGCCCCCGACAGGGACCGTCCATGTCCGAGCAGAACCACCTGCGGACGGTCGGACTCGCCGTCCTGATACTCGCCGGAACCAGCGTCGCTATCGTGGGTGTCTCGCCCGCGCTCGGCCCCGGACTCGCGCCCGATTCGTCCTCGGACCCTGCCGACGCGCGGTCGCTCCAGTCGAACGGCACGACCGCTACGACGACCGCCGAAGCGACCACGACGACGGACGCGCCGACGACGACGACCACGACCACTACCACCCGAACCACCACGACCTCGAGGACGACCACTCGGACCACGACGACGGACGCGCCGACGACGACGACGACCCAGACGACCGCGGCCACGACGACCACCGAGGGTGGCCTCGTCGAGTTCCTCGACTGCACCACCGTCCGCATCACCGGGGAGTTCGAGGGCGTGCTGATGGAGGTCAGTTGGATCGAGGGTCCGGACGCCGACTCCAGCGAGTACGTGTACGAGGAGATAGCCCCCGTCAGCGGCACCACGACCATCGACGTGACCGACCTCGTGGACGCCGAACACGCGCGATACGTCGACTACGTCCAGCTCTCCACCGACGACGCCATCGACCCCGGCAGCCCGCAGTCCACCATCGACCGCTCCGTGGCGAACCCGCTCCCGGAGACAATCGAGAACTGCTCGCCTGCCGACGAGACCACTGCCACCACCGCCACGAACGCGGGTCCAAGTTCAGAACCAGAGGTGACGGCCAGTATCGAGTGCGACGTTCGGGACGGAGAGTACACCCAAACGCTCGACGTAACTGTCTCGCCCTCCAGTGTTCCGTATTCGGTGATAGCGTACAGCACTCCCGTCGAGAGTTCCGTACACGACGAACAAGCCCTTCGGGTCGAGACGGATCTCACGGGGCGAAATCGGTTAAACGATACGTTCAGCGTCCCGGACGAGGGAACAGCGTGGATACTCAGGTACACAGTTATAGAACACGACGAAAGCGAACCGATGCACGAGAGGCTGAGAGACCCCATTGCCGAGATCGAGCCACCTCGGAGATGTTACGATCTGTTCGAACGAGAGCCAACGACGACTACCGAAGCCGACCGACCGGTACAATCCCCTGCGCCGTCAGCGGACACCGGAGACGCACCGATTACGATAGACGAGGGGCAAGTCGGAGCCCAGGCGTGTGAGAACTGGCTCGACCAGCCAAGTGCATCATGTGAACGCGGCGAACTGGCACCGTCCATCCGGCACAACACGTTCCAGCTGATGACGTTGACTAACCCACTCGACACGGTCATCTTTCGGTCGTCGGCTTGTTACGAGCACCGTTTCGGCGTGTACATCGAGAGTCGCAATCCCACAGAGAAACTTAAGAACATGCTGGACGCGAACGACGACTGCAAGGTCGTGCTGAAGGAGCTACTACTCGGCCCGAGTCCTCCGATCATAACGCTACCGTGAACCGGTCCCGCTCCGCTCTTGAACAGTCGTCCCGAGGTTGCACGGCCATCTGAACGTCTGGTCGGACGTATCGTCCCCCGCTACTTGTCTGCACGATTGCGCAAGCGTGCAGATAGCCGTGTCAGAAGTCGAACGGGACGGATTCGACTGAACCAAGAAACTAATTCTATTGATGTTAATGGGGGTGGCCGACCGGTCAGGCCGAGACGCGGCGGGAAGCCGACTCCCTCAACTCCAGCTAGTCAGTCGCGCTCGAACACGGCGGCGACGCCCTGCCCGAAGCCGACGCACATCGTGGCGAGGCCGCGGTCGGCGTCGCGCCGCCGCATCTCGTGGAGGAGCGTCGTCGTTATCCGAGCGCCCGAGCAGCCGAGCGGGTGGCCGAGGGCTATCGCGCCGCCGTTGACGTTGAGCCTCTCCTCGGGAACGGCGAGTTCGCGCCGGCAGTAGAGACTCTGCGCGGCGAACGCTTCGTTTAGTTCGACGAGGTCGAGGTCGGCCACGTCGAGGCCGGCGCGGCTGAGCGCCGTCCGGGTCGCGGGGACGGGACCGACGCCCATCACGTACGGATCGACGCCGACGACGGAGCGCGCCGAGACGCGCGCGAGCGGCTCCAGGTCGTGCTCGTCGGCGAACGCGCGCGAGGTGACGAGCGCGCCCGCCGCGCCGTCGGTGAGCGGCGAGGCATTGCCGGGCGTGACCGTCGCGTCCGCGTCGTCGCGGAACACGGTCGGGAGGTCGGCGAGCGCGTCGAGGCTCGTGTCCGCGCGCGGCCCCTCGTCGCGCTCGACGGTGCCGTCCGGCGTCGCCACCGGCACCACCTCGTCGTCGAACCGGCCCTCGTCCCACGCCGCGACCGCGCGCCGATGGGACCGGAGCGCGAACCGATCCTGCGCGTCGCGGGAGACGCCGTGCTCTCGCGCCACCGCCTCGGCGGTCTGCCCCATCGACAGCAGATCGGGGTCGTACCGCTCCTCGATGCCGGGGTGGAGCCAGTCCGAGAACGGCACCCGGCTCATGTGCTCGACGCCCGCGACCGGGTACGCGTTGCCGTCGCCCGCCCGGACTGCGCGCGCCGCGTCGCAGAGCGCGGTGAGCGACGACCCGCAGAGCCGCGACGTGGTCGCACCCGGCACCGACTCCGGGAACCCGCCCGCCAGAAGCGTCTGCCGCGCCAGGTTCCGACCCTGCTCGCCCTCCTGGTTCGCACAGCCCAGGCGGAAGTCGTCCCACGACTCCGGATCGACGCCCGTACGCTCCACCAGCGCGTCGAGGACGGCGGTGACGAGATCCTCCGGAAACACCTCCGCCAGCCCGCCGTCCTTCTTCGCCTGCGGCGTCCGGACGGCGTCGACCACGACCGGCGTTCGCTCGGCGTCCGCGTTCATGCTCGTTCGTCGGTCCGCGAGTGGCTAAGAGGCTGTGGTCTCGGCTAGCAGGAGTACGTAAGTCCGTCTCTCGAGACTACGGTACGACCTGCAAAGCCCTCACGCGCTACGCTCCCGGGCCTCGCTACGCGCTTCGCTCCGTTCGCTTCGCTCACTCCGCTGCAGTGCTTGCATCGGCCGGGTTCGCGTAGCGCGCTCACCCTTTGCATTTCCGCCATGGTGAATCAACCGGCGAGTGTCGGCCGGCCCGTCCGGTCCGTCACCACGGTTGTTGCGCGCGGTTCCCGCCATCCCGCGGCGTCGACGACCACTCCGGCTCACTCGGCCGACTCGTGCTCGAAGACGCCGTCGAGCAGCTTGCGCTCGGCCGCCCGGAGATGCTGGAGGAGCGTCGGCGACGAGATGTCGAGCGCGTCCGCGACCTCCTCCGCCGTCGCCCCGCGCGGCCAGTCGAAGTAGCCGCACCTGTACGCGACTTCCAGCGCCGTCGCCTGTCGGTCGGTCAGCCGATCGTCGAGCGACGTGGGCGGCGTGTCCGCCGCCTCCAGCGGCCGGTCGACCTGGCGTTTCGCCACGGGCGCGAGATCCGGACACCACGACGTCACGGCGTCGACGACCGCACTCACGTCGGCGTCGCTGCCGACCTCGACGACGAGCGTGACGGTCCCGCCGTCGGCGACCGCCCGGCGAACCGTCGCGCCGACGTCCGAGAGCTGCGCCAGCCCCCGGTCCGAGAGCTGCACCTCCACGACGAACTCCCCATCGGCCTCCTCGACGACCCGGAGCGCCGTCACGTCGTCGTGGTCGTCGGCCAGGTCGAGTGCGGCCTCGGGCGTCGTCCCCTGCATCCGGACGTAGTGGAGCACGTGGCCGTCCCCGGTCGAGGCGACGCCGTCGATCGCACACGTGCAGTCGAGTCGTTTCGACGCGACGGCGAAGAACCCCGCGTCCACGCCGCCCACGAACTCGATCTCGACGAGCGTGTCCGCGCGTAGCGACTTCTTCGTCTCGATGGTACTGATCGCGTGGCCGAGCACGGTGCCGAGCGTCTCGAACGCGGTCTGCTCGCGCTCGGTGAATGCGTCGTCCCGGTGGGAGGTGACGGCCAGCACCTCGTAGGTCACGTCGCCGTGGACGAGCGGGACGGCGATGGCGGCGCGGTACTCGTGGTCCGCGAGGTAGCTGGCGAGTCGCTCCGGGAGGTCGTCGCGCGCGCCGTCGAGCCGCACCACCCGGGGTTCGCCGGTGAAGTACGCCCGCGGCGCGGGTCCGGCGTCCGGGTCGCCGACGTCGCGGTCGGCGAGCATCGACCGGAGGTCGTCGTCGAGGCCCGCACTGACGACGTCGGCGTAGCCGGTGCCCGAGGCCGCCGGTTCGGCGATCCAGGCGAGTTCGTAGAACTCCGACTCCACGAGCCGGTCGACCACCCGTCGCTTGAGTTCCCGGCGTGACGAGGCGTCGACGATGCTCTGGATGATGTCGCCGACGAGCGCCTCTATCGCCGTGATGGTTTCGAGTTCGCGCTCGCGCGCCTCGCGGTCGGTCACGTCCCTGAGAATGGAGAGGTGGCGGTCGGGGAGGATGTCGTTGGTCGCCACGAACTCGACGGCCCGCCGGTCGCCGTCCGGCCGGACGAGCGGGAACGTTCCTCGCTGTTCGTCGCCGGCCTGGAACTCGGCCCACGCGGTCTCGAAGTCGTACCCGTCGGGCGCGAACTCCGCGATGGACCGGCCGAGGAGTTCCTCGCGCGGTAGCCCGAAGAGGTCACAGGCCGCCGGGTTGGCGTCCACGTACCGGCCGGCGTCGTCGGCGACGACCATCGCGTCGAACGCCTCCTCGAAGACCGCACGCGGTAGGCCGTGCCGGTCGTCGTCGCGCTCGTCGGCCTCGCTCCGGTCGTCGGCCGCGTCTTCCGCGCGGGCCGAGCGGGTCGGCCACCAGACACGGTCGCCGCCGACCGTCCGCGAGTCGAGCACCCCGTGGTTCACGAGCGCGTCGAGTTGCTCCCGAACCGCCTCCTCGTCGCAGTCGAGACTGCTGGCGACCTCGGCCGCCGCGAGCGGCGTCGTTGGCTGGTCCCGCGCGGAGAACGCGCGGAGAACGTCCTCGCCGTACTCCAGATCTGAAACCGCATCCCCCATGGTGTCTTCCACTTTCCCCGGCGAGTAAAGGTTCTCGGTCCGACGATCGACGTCCGGTTCCGTCGGCGGATCTCACTTCGTCCGAGCCGCCCGGCTCACGGCTCACTGCGTTCGCCGTTCGCACATCCGGCGGCGCTCCTTCCAGTCGCGCCGCCCGGCTCCCTCCGGTCGCGCCGCGCGGCTCACGGGTCGTTCGTTCCACTCACTCCCCGTTCGCGTTTCCGAGGCGCTCCCTCCGGTCGCGCCTCGCCGTCACCGCGTGCGGTCGTACACCCTGTTCCGGCACTCCTCGTAGCGCTCCTCGTCGTGCCGGACGTAGAACAGGCTCATCGCGTACTCCTCGGGGTCGACGGTCCCGGCGCGCTCGCGGAGGAGGTCCCGGAGCCACGTCGATGTCATATGTTACCATTTAACATAGATTTGCTTGAGTCTTTCGGGGCAGCGCCGGCTGGCGACGCGGTTTCGGATATCGGCGTCCGCGCCCCGCCACTCATAAACTTCATAAGTGTAATAGTTTGTAACTATTTGTAACCTTCAAGTGGTTTATAGGGGTCGGGATGACGGGCGTGTCAGTGGATGGGGGCGGAGCTTCCCGCCGGGTTCGAGGGAGCGCCCCAGTAGCACGGTCGAAGGTGAGCACCCTGCTACCCTGCAGAACGGGGTGCCGGCTGGCAGTCGAGCTACGGCCTGGTGGAATCACCAAGGGCGTCCTGGCGAGCGCAGCGAGCCAGGGCTCGGGAGAGCGGAAGCTCTCCCGGCGACGAGCGAGCGAACGCAGTGAGCGAGGAGGGCTCGGTTCGCAACTGTTTACTCGCGCGCAGGAGAAGCGGCAGCCATGCAAGTAGCGGTACTCGGAGCCGGGACGATGGGCCACGGCATCGCGCAGGTGTCGGCGATGGCGGGCCACGAGGTCCGGCTGCGCGACATCGAGGAGGGCCTGGTCGAGGACGGCATCGACGCCGTCGAGTCGAACCTCGCTGGCGGCGTCGAGCGCGACAAGGTGACGCCGGAGGAGAAGGCGGCGGCGCTCGACCGCATCACGGGCTACACGGACCTCGCGGACGCCGTGGCGAGCACGGACCTCGTCGTGGAGGCGGTGCCGGAGGACGTCGACCTGAAACGGGGGACGTTCGAGAGCGTGGAGGCGGCGGTGGGCGAGGAGTGCGTCATCGCCACGAACACGTCCTCGCTGTCGGTGACGGAGATAGCGAGCGCGCTCGACCGGCCGGGGCGCGCGGTCGGCCTCCACTTCTTCAACCCCGTCCACATCATGGCGCTCGTGGAGGTCGTGGTCGCGGAGCAATCGAGCGACGAGACCCTGGCCTTCGCGCACGAGTTCGTGGAGGACGTCGGGAAGACGGCGGTCGAGGTGACGGACTCGCCGGGGTTCGCGTCCTCCCGGCTCGGCGTCGCGCTCGGCGTCGAGGCGATGCGGATGGTCGAGGAGGGCGTCGCCGACCCCCGGGACGTCGACCGCGCGATGGAACTCGGCTACAACCACCCGATGGGCCCCATCGAACTCGGTGACGTGGTCGGGCTGGACGTGCGCCTCGACATCCTGGAGTACCTCCGCGAGGAGCTCGGCGAGCGGTTCCGACCGCCACAGACCCTCAAGCGCAAGGTCCGAGCGGGCAAGCTCGGGAAGAAGACCGGCGAGGGGTTCTACGAGTGGGAGGACGGCGAGATCGTCGGGGTGAACGAATGAGCGTCGAAGAGACTGCAGCCGACTGCGAACTCGTGGACGCGACGGTCGGCGACCGCGTCGAGGGCGTCGCCACGGTCACCATCGACCGGCCGGACGCGCGGAACGCGCTGAACGCGCAAGTGCGCTCGGAGCTGAAGTCCGTACTCGACGCGGTCGAGGCGTCGGACGTGCGCGTCGTCGTCCTCACCGGCTCGGACGACGCGAAGGCGTTCGTCGCGGGCGCGGACGTGACGGAACTCCGCGAGCGCGACCTGGTCGAGCAGCGCGAAGCCAGCAAGCGGCCGCGCGTGTACGAGTACGTCGACGACCTCCGCCAGCCGGTCATCGCCCGGCTCAACGGCCACGCGCTCGGCGGCGGCTGCGAACTCGCGCAGGCCTGCGACGTGCGCGTCGCCCACGAGCGCGCGAAGCTCGGGCAGCCCGAGATCAACCTCGGCATCATGCCCGGCGGCGGCGCGACCCAGCGCCTCCCCCGTCTCGTCGGCGAGGGCCAGGCGATGCGGCTGATCCTCTCCGGCGAGATCATCGACGCCGACGAAGCCCACGACATCGGCCTCGTGGACGAGGTCTGCGCGGACGAGGAGTTCGACGACCGCGTCTACGACCTCGCCGCGTCGATGGCCGACAAGAGCCCCCTCGCGCTGGAGTACGCCAAGAAGGCCGTCGAGGCCGGGTCGCGCATGGACTTAGAGGACGGCATCGAGTACGAGGCCGAACTGTTCGCCGGGCTGTTCGCCTCGGCGGACAAGAACGAGGGCATCGACGCCTTCCTGGAGGACCGCGAACCGGAGTGGCGAGGGGAGTAGTAGCAACCTCGCTTTGGATCGTCGTCGGCGTAGTCGAGTCCGCTGCTGAGGCGTCCGGAAGCCCCCGGCCCCTTCCGAAGTCCGGCCCGAGTCGGGTGGTCAGTAAGCCGAAACCCTGGTCAGTCGGCCGCTTCCAGCAGGGTTCGTCGTCCGAACTGTTCGGAGCGGGTGAACGGTTGCTAGTTACAGCCGACCGGCCTTCCGCATCCTGGTGGACCACGAACGGGCGAGGGCTTTCGGGGACGTTAGTACCTATCGGACAGGCCTCTACTACGGGAATCCAGTTCCATCTGCCGTTCGAGTCACGAAACTTATACCGAGGCCGACCACAGCCGGAGTCGATGCGCGAGGACTGGAGGCAGCGCCTGGGCCGCGACGACTTAACTCGCAATCTCGGCCCGCGGATAGTCCTGGGTTCCGGGATCCTGTTCGGGCTGGTGATGGCGGCGCGGTACGCGACAGGGGTGAACGCCCGGATGCTCGGCGTGAACTTCCACGTCTACTACCTGGCTGCGGAGGCGGCGCTCGCGGGCGAGCCGCTGTACCAGGTGGCCGCACCCGGGTTTCCAGGGCTGCCGTGGGTGTACCCGCCCCTGTTCTCGCTGGCGTTCGTGCCGTACCTCGCGGTCGGGAACTGGTATATGGCGTTCGCGCTCCACACGCTCACGGGGCTGGCGGCCGGAGCAGGGACGGGCGTGGTTCTTGCACGGTTCGTCTCACGCCAGGGCCGGGAGCTGACGCGGGTGGACTGGGCGCTGTTCGTGGCGTTCGGTGCAGTCTCCGTCCACGCCGTCCCCTCCCTGTTCTTCGGGAACGTCAATCCCCATCTCGCATTCGCGCTCGCGGTCGGCATCGCGGCGCTGGACGAGGGCCGGCACCGGCTGGCCGGCGTGGGGTTCGCCGTCCCGGCAGTGGTGAAGGTGTTCCCGGCGGCGTTCGGGCTGTGGTTGCTTGGTCGGCGCGCGTGGCGTGCGACTGCTGCTGCAGTGACGACCGGTGCGGCGACAGTCGCCGCGAGCCTCGCGGCGTTCGGCGTGGACGCGAACGTCGCCTACCTCCGGGAGGCGCTCCTGCCGCGACTGCGGCGCGAGGCGTTCGTGGGCGGGCTGGACCCCGCCGCGCCCTACGTCACGGTGCGGCGGCCACTGTCGGTGGCGTTCCCGGACGCGCCGCCGGTGGCGTTCGCCCTCGGCGCGCTCGCCCTGGTCGCGCCGGTGGTAGCATACTGCTGGACGGGCGGCGACCGGCCGACGGACCGCGTCGTCGGGCTGTACGCGACGGTCGCGGGCGCGCTCGCCGTCTTCCCGTCGTATCTCGTCTACCTCGTTTACCTCGCGGTGCCGCTCGTGCCGCTCGTCTACCTCGTCGAGGGGCGGACTGCGCGCCGGCTCCTCGTCGCGGGCGGGCTGCTGGTGAACGCGACGGTCCTCCGCGACGACGTGGCGGCGCGTCTCGCCCCCGCCGTCGATGGCTCCGCGCTCGCTCCGGCGGTGGACGCGCTCGCGGCGACGCTGGCCGTGGCGTCGCCGCCGCTGTACGGAATCGCGCTCACGCTCGCGGGCTGCGTCGTGGCGACTACGCGGGAGTAGCCAGCGATTTAACCCGCCACGGCGTTGCGTGGGACATGAAGCAGGTCATCGTCGCCCGCACGGACCTCGGGATGGGGCGCGGGAAGCTGGCGGCGCAGGTCGCGCACGCCTCGCTACTGGCGTACGACGCGGCCGACGACGACGCGCGGCGGGCGTGGAAGCAGGGCGGCCAGAAGAAGATCGTGGTGAAGGTCCGCGGCGAGTCGGCGCTCCGCGACCTCGCGGAACAGGCACACCGCGCCGGACTGCCCTGCAAGCTGGTGTCGGACGCCGGCCTCACGCAGCTCGAACCCGGGACGCCGACGGCGGTCGGCATCGGGCCGGCACCCGAGGACGAGGTGGACAGACTGACCGGCGATCTCACGCTCTACTGACGCCCTGCGAAACGACACGTTACCCGTAAACGGTCTCGGCTTACTCCGGAAACGAACTGGCCGAATAAACCGCGCGCAGCCCGTCTTTCGACTCCCATGGTGGACGAAAACCGCGAGATAGGCGAGGGGCGAATCACCACCGACCGGGACACCATCGAGACGTGGACGCGCGACACCGAGTACGCACCCGTACGCCGCGAGGGCCGACTCCGGTTCATGCGCGAGTCCGACGTGACGGAGGAGCACGATCGGCTGGAGTGGGACGAGTTCCACGACGAACTCGACCGGGGCGACATGGCGGTCATCGCCATCGGCGAGGGCGACGAGCGCCGGTTCGAGGTCGTCGACCAGGCGGAGGCCATCGAGCGCGCCACCCTGAGCGACGAGGATGTGGAGGAGGCGCTGCTTTCGGGCGAGACGGTGCGGAGCGAGATCACGGAGACGCGCGTCATCGAGCGCGAGATCGTGGAGACGGAGACCATCGAGAGCGAGATCGTGGACACCCAGGTGGTCGACGAGGCGGTCGTCGCCACGCAGGTGCTCACGCGCGACTGCACGAACTGCGAGATGGTCGACGACGAGACCATCGAGGCGGACGTCGACGTCACGTCGAGCGTCACGCGCGAGATCCTGGAGGAACTCACCGTCGAGAGCGAGGTGGTGGACACGGACATCACGGAGCGCGACACGGTCGAGGCCGACGACATCGAGGCGACGGTGGACGTGGAGGGCGTCCAGCGCACCA
>CAZYYH010000014.1:0-26772 GCA_964651725.1 uncultured Halobacteriales archaeon
CCGGCACGACCGGGTTGCCCTCGCAAAACCGACCTGTTCTGGCGTGGAGCCCGCCGCCCCTTCCGTGGCAGACCTATCAGAGAGTTGGGGTTCGAACGCGGGCCGACCGGTCGCGCCTTGCGGCGTCGGCAGTTCACACTCGAGGGAAGCGGAAGGGGCGGGATTCGAACCGGAGGCAGACGGCCCTGCTCGCCTCATCGCGTTCGGCTGCGCGGGCTGTAGCTGCCAGGGCTCGAATCCCGCATCCGTTCACCCTCGCACGACCCGAACGACACAGCAAGCTGGTCGCTCGGGGAACGTGCTCGGGAGACGCGGAAGGGGCGGGATTCGAACCACGCGAAGTCCTCGCGGACTCCCACCTCGCGGGCGGTGCTCCACCACTGAGCTACCCTTCCCCGTCCCGACGTTACGCCACGGTAACCTATTGTTATACGTCGGTTGTGGCGAGTAGTTGGCGCGAAACCCTGCTACTCCTCGGGATCGACGCAGAGTTCGTGGTTCGCGTCCGCGTCCAGCGCCATCCCGAGCACGACCAGCAGCGCGCTTATCAGGAACGCCGTGAGCGCGGAGCTGCTGCCGTCGTCGTCGCCGGCGACCGAACGGAGCGCGCACGTCACCGACGCGAGGCCGCCGGCCGTCCCGAGCGCGTAGCTCGCCGCGGCCGGATGGAACCCGCGGACGACGTACCGCTCTGCGACTCGCCACCCGAAGTTCCGGAGCAGCATTCCGGACACCTTCGGGACGTACGTCGAGTAGTCGATGTGGCTCTCCTCGTCGCCGTACGTGATCGGCGCGGGCACGTCCGCGACGCGCATGCCGTGGACGTTGAGCATCGCCAGGAGGTCGTTGCAGTAGCCGTAGAACTCGTACATCTCCTCGATCTCGACCTCGTCGAGCGCGCGGGCGGAGATCGCGGTGAAGCCGTTCTGGGGGTCGCCGACGCCCCAGTAGCCGGTGGCGATCTTCGTGAGCGCGGAGAGCATGGCGTTCCCGACGAGCCGGAACGTCGGCATCCCGTCGAGGTCGCGCTCCACGAGCCGGTTGCCCTTCGCGTAGTCGGCGCGCTCGTCCACCACGGGGTCGAGGATGCGGCCGAGGTTCTCCGGGTCCATCTGGCCGTCGCCGCCCATCACCGCGACCGCGTCCACGTCGTCGTCGCGCGCGTGGAGGTAGCCGGTCTTGATCGCGCCGCCGACGCCGCGGTTCTCGTCGTGCTGGACGGTGACGACGCGGCCGTCGCGCGCGTCGTTCGCCGCACCGTTCGTGCGCACAGCGGCCGGCTGCTCGACCGCCGCACCGCCGCTCGCCCCACCCAGGCCACCCTCGGCTGGAGCGTCGTCGGTGCTCGCGGCGCTCGCGGCGTTCACGCGTTCGGCGGCGCGCTGGATCTCCTGCCACGTGCCGTCGGTGGACGCGTCGTCGACGACGTAGACGCGGTCGACGAAGGCCGGCATCGTCTCGATCACGGTGCCGACCAGTCCCTCCTCGTTGTACGCCGGGACGACCACGCCAACCCGCTTGCCCTTGTACATGGTGTCTCCGAATCGACGGCGCGAACGCCGTTCGTTACCCCTGGATGGTGGACGACGGCGCATTGTTATACACAGCCTGCGGTACGGCACCCCGCTCACGTCCCGGAGTTTTCTGCTCGCTTACCGGGTCTGGGCCCCGACTCCTCGATCACGTGCCGATGACCGTCACCCGGTCACGCGCCGGCGCGCGAGCGCGGCGAGGCCGTCGGACAGCGACACCGACGGCTCGAAGTCGAGGCGCTCCCGCGCCCGTCCGACGTCCGCGCAGCTGTGGCGCACGTCGCCGTCGCGCGGTGCGAGGTGCTCGATAGCCACCTCGGGGTCGACGGCGTCGCGGACCGTCTCCGCGAGTTCGCGGATGGAGGTGGTGTCGCCGGTGCCGACGTTGAACGCCTCGCCGACGTGGTCGGTGGTGGCGGCGAGGAGGTTCGCGCGCACCACGTCGTCGACGTGGACGAAGTCGCGGGTCTGGCCGCCGTCACCTTCGACGGTGATCGGGCCGCCGTCGTGGGCCTGGTCGAGGAACGCCGGGACGACGCCGGTGTACCCGCTGCCGCCCTGGCGCGGCCCGTAGATGTTGAAGTAGCGGAGCGCGACGGTGTCGAGGCCGTACAGGTCCTCGTACGTGCGCGCGTAGTGGTCGAGCGCGAGCTTCCCGATGCCGTACGGCGACGTCGGCGTCTTCGGGTCGGACTCGTGGACGGGAACCGAGTCGGGCTGGCCGTAGACGGCGGCGCTCGACGCGAGCACGACCCTGGCGTCCTCGCGGCGTGCGGCTTCGAGGAGGCGGACGGTCGCGGCGGCGTTCACGTCGTGGCTGTACGCCGGCTCCTCGACCGACCGCTGGACGCTGACCTGTGCGGCCTCGTGGAAGACGAGGTCGACGCCGGCGACGGCGTCGGCGAGCGTCGCGTCGTCGCGCACGTCGCCCTCGATCAGTTCGGCGTCGCCGGGAACGTAGCGCCGCCGGCCGGCGGAGAGGTCGTCGAGAACGCGCACGTCGTTGTCCGGGACGAGCGCGTCCGCGAGGTGGGAGCCGACGAAGCCCGCGCCGCCGGTGACGAGCACCGTCCGTCCGGCGACGCCGTGGTCTCGTGCGCGCATGGTCACTCCATGTAGCCAAGGCCGCGGAGTCGGTCCTCCACGTCGTCGAACTCCTCGTCGACGGTGACGCCGTCGTCGCGGTCGGCGTAGTCGCGGCGCGCGACCGCGCTCCGGCCGGGCGTCGAGTCGTCGGCGAACACGTCGTGGAGCACGTCGCCGTCGCCGTCACGCGGAACACTCGCGCCGGTCCCGTGGAGGACGGTCGGCGCGACGTCAGCGACGCCTGCACCCTCGACGGTGACGTCGGCGTCGACGTTCGGCCCCCACGCGAAGAACACGCCCTCGCTGCGGTGGCTCGCGTTCATCGCGTCCGGGTCGGTGAACGCGTCCTCGGTGAGCGACGTGCGGACGTCGTAGCCGTCGCGGCCGGTCACGACGAGATCGGGCGAGTCCTCGTCCGCGGGGAAGAGGTCGTCACCGTCGGCGACGTCGAGCGCCGGCTGGCCGGTCGCGGGGTCGGTGACCTGATCGAGCATCGCGTGTATCTCCCCTTTCACCTCGGGGACGCGCTCGGGGTCGACGCTGCCGTGCGCGAACCGGCGGGCGTCGTTGACGTAGAGGTTGCCGTCGCCGTGGACGAACGCGGTGGTGTTCGCGTAGTCCACGTCGTAGAGCACGTGCTCGCCGGGAAGCTGGGAGGCGACGCGGTCGGCGACCACGCGGGGGACGTGTTCGAGGATGGTCTGGTCGTCGATGCCGACGCGGTCGAGCGCGGCGAGCACGCTCTCCCGGGTGATGCCGAGGTCGGCGAGCGTGCTGCGCGCGCCGTCGTCGCCGCGGCGCTGGAGGTAGCCCTCGCGTTCGAGGATGCGGTTGATGGCGACGAACCGGTCGATGGGACCGAAGCCGTGGTCGGAGACGACGTAGAGGTCGGCGTCGTGGTCGTCGGCGTACTCTATGGCGTCCCCGAGCACGTCGTCGAGCTGGCGGTAGTGGTCGAGCAGTACGTCGTCGTCCCAGACGAGGTGCTGGAGGCGGTCGGGAGCGGTGTAGACGAAGAAGAACAGCCGCCAGTCGTCGCGCGCGCCGAGCAGGTGCATGAGCGCGCGCCGCGCCTCCACCAGGTCGCCGAGTTCGTCGACGAACTCGTCGGGTCGGTCGCTGTACGCGCTCCAGTCGAGCGCGACGCGGTAGTCGGGGATGCGCGTGCTGATCTCGTCGCCGAGTTCGGGCGGATGGGTGAAGCCCTCGCCCCTCGACGGCGTCATCATGCCGGTCACCATCTCGCCGTCTATCTCGTCGGCGGGATACGTCATCGGGACGTTGCCGACGACCGCCGGGGAGAGCATGTGCCAGAGCGCGGGCCGCTGGACGTCGCCGCTGGTGTGCATCCGGTGGGAGCAGTCGGCGGTGAGGTCCTGGAACGCGTAGATGCCGTGCTTGTCCGCGTCGACGCCGGTGGCGATGGTGGGCCACGCGAGCGCGGTGGTCGGCGGCGTGGTGCTGTCGAGTGGTCCTGCCGCGCCCTCCTCCCGGAGCCGCTGGAAGTTCGGGAGTTCGTCCGCGTCGGTCCACCGCTCGATGAGATACCACGGGACGCCGTCGAACCCGAGAACGAACGCCCGCGACGTGTCTTCCGAGGACATTGTGTTGACTCGCACGAGATGGCGTGCTTATCGGGTCAACCCGTCGTCCGGCCTTTGTTATGCGCGGCCTGTGGGTCGTAGGAAGGGGTTAGCGGTCGCGGTCACGCTAGCAGCGACGCGATCCGGCGAACGTCGAGGAGGCCGGTGCCGATGGCGAGCACCGCCCACACGCCGACGCCGAGCGCGACGACGCCGCCGAGCGTGACGACGCCGGAGACGTAGGGGACGGCGACGACGACTGTGGCGGCCATGCCGATGGAGACGCCGGTGACGCCGGCGAGTCGGCGGCCGACGTGTCCGAGTCGGAGCGAGAGTTCGTCGTGGATCGTGTAGACGTTGATGCCGGTGTAGACGGTGTAGGTGACGACGGTGGCGAGGGCCGCGCCGACGACGCCCATGACGGGGATGAGCGCGAGGTTGAGGAGGAAGTTGGCGACGGCCATCGCGCCCTTGGCGATGGCGCGGCTGCGGGCGCGCCCGAGGTAGTCGAGGCCGTCGGCGGTGATCTTGTTGACGGCGTTGACGAGGACGTACGCGCCGAACACCTGGACGACGGGGACGGCGGCGAGGTAGTCGGTGCCGAAGACGTGGCGGACGAGCGGGCCGGCGACGATGGCGAGGCCGAGCGCGGCGGGGACGTAGAGCAGGAGGACGAACTCGAGGCTCTCCTCGTAGAGCCGGGCGGCGCGGTCGCGGCGGTCGCCCGCGGACTGCTCGCCGACGGCGGGCGAGATGGTGAACCCGAGCGAGGCCGCGGGGACGGACGCGAACTGGCCGATCTGCTTGGCGAGCGCGTAGTAGCCGACTGCGGTGGTGTTGAGGAGCGCGCCGACGAGCACCATGTCGACGCGGCGGTCGAGGACGTTCGCGCCACGGGTGGCGGTGAGCGGGACGCTGTACTCGAGGAGGCGGCGGGAGAGACCGTCGTCGACGCGGTCGGCGGGCTCGTACCTCGTGTAGAACTGCGTGTAGAGAATGCCGAGACCGACGACGAGGCTGACGGCGAAGCCGACGACGTAGCCGGCGAGCGCGCCGAGCGCGCCGAACCCGAGGAGGGCGAACGCGACGACGAACGCGAGTCGGCTGGCGCTGGAGATCGCGCGGACGAGCGCGCTGTAGTCGACGCGGTTGAACCCCTGGAAGACGATCCGGGTCGCGGTCGAGAGGTTGCGGAGCGCGACGTAGCCGACGCCGAGGATGAGGAACGGCGCGAGCGCGGGGTCGCCGAGGAAGTCGGCGAGCTGCCGGTTGAAGACGACGAGTGCGACGGCGACGACGCCGATGAGCGCGAGCAGGTACGCGAGAGCGCGCGCGAGCAGATGCGGGATCTGTCCGGGGTCGTTCTCGGCGTACTCGGTGACGTAGCGCGCGACGGACTTCGGGAGGCCGAGCGTGCCGAAGATGGCGAGGACGGCGAGCGTGGAGAGCGCGAACTGGAGCCGGCCCCACCCCTCGGGCGTGAGGAGGTAGCGCGTGAGCAGGAGGACGAGCGCGGCGTTCGAGACGGTGTAGACGATCTGGCCGGCGAGGGTGGCTTTGAGGCCACGGACGATCCGGTCGGCGAGCGACATCACCGGTCCACGTAGTAGAGCCGGAAGTCGCCGTTGGTCACGACGCGGTTCACGCGGGGGGTGGAGGAGAGCGACTGGAAGCCGGCGGCGGAGAACCGGAAGCCACGGTAGAGGCCGACCTCGCGCAGCCGGTCGCGGCGGGTCACGGGCACGTACCGGTCACCCCCGAGGTCGTCGCCGACGCCGTCGTTGAACATGGAGCTGTTCATCGTGGTGCGCGCCCACGGCACGTCCATCGCCTCGGCCCGGTCGGTGCCGTAGTGGGTGTGGAGGAAGCGCTCGGGGCCGGAGCGCACGCCGACGAACGGCACGGCGGGGTCGTGGCGGTCGAACGCGGTTCCGTGCCCGTCGATGGCCATCTCGGTGACCTGCGGCGACGGCTGGAGGATGAACGGCGACGGGTAGACGGTGGCGAGGGAGAGCGGCACGAGGAGGACGAAGAAGACCGCGGCGACGGTGCGGAGCGCGGGGCTGGTGCGGGTGTCGCCGAGCCACCGGAGGCCGCCGGCGAGCGCGGCCGCGCCGAGCACGGTGACGACGACCATGATGAAGCCGGTGTACCGGAAGTGCTGGGTGCTGACGCTCAGTCCGAAGAACACCGCGAAGGCGGCGGCGAGCGGGACCAGCGTGGCGGTGAGGTAGGCGACGAACGCGTTGCGGTGGGGGCGGCCGTCGGAGAGCCGGCCGGTGACGAGCGCGAGCGCGAGCAGGCCGGCGAGCGCGACGAACACGAGGCTCGGCCCGAACAGCTTCAGGGCGAAGGAGGCGAAGCTGCCGCCGAGCTCGGTGACGGAAGCGCCGCGCTGTGCGACGGCCGCGCCCGGGGTCGCGCCGGAGCGCACGCTCTCGACGATGGCGGTGAAGGTGCCGCCGACGCGTTCGTTCCGCGGTGCCCAGACGGCGAAGGCGAGCGTGATGAACGCGGTCTGCCCGTAGAGTGGCCGGTGCTGGCTGATGACGTGATGGGGCCGATAGCGCCGGTAGAGGTACTGGAGGCCGCTGATGGTGGCGAACACGAGGACGACGTTCAGCCCGGTCTGCGGGTGGACGAGCACGACCGCGGCGGAGGTCAGGGCGAGCAGCGCACCCTCGGGCGTGACGGGGAGACTACGTGCGGATTCGCGGTGCGACCGCACGAGGTAGTGGGCGAGCAGGAACAGCTGGAGCGGGACGAAGAGCAGCGCCTGCGTCGTGGGGTGGGCGACGAGGTGGACGCTGACGTTGTTGATGGGGAGGAGGGCGATGGCGGCGAACGCGCCGGCGAGGGTGCCGATCTCGGAGTCGGTGACGGCGCGCACCGTGAGCGGGACGAAGACGAGGAAGATGGCGGTGAAGGCGAGGACGGTGTACTCGAGGGCGCGCGGGAAGCCGACGCCGGTGACGTGGCTGGTGAACAGCGCGGTGGTGTGGACGCCGGGGTAGAGGAACTCGGCGGGCTGGAGTTCGTTCGCGGCGATCTCGGTGAGCCATCCGAGGTGGGTGAGCGAGTCGCCGCCGCCAGCGAAGTGGTAGCCGCGGAGGACGGGGAGGGCGACGACGGCGAACGCCGCGCCGTAGGCGAGCACGAGCGCGGCGGTGCGGTGGCGGCCGGGGGCGCTCGTGCTCCAGGTGACGGCGACGGCGACGAGGAAGGCAGCGCCGACGCCGGCCCAGAAACCGGTCGGCGTGCTGGCGTAGATGGAGAGTTCGTAGCCGGTGGCGGGCGTGGCGTGCGCGACGAGGGCGGCGGCGGTGAGTGCGAGGAAGCCGGCGACGAGCGCGACGGCGGCGAGGCGTGGTCGCCGTGAGGTGCTCGCGTACTGTGCGTGACTCGAGGACATAGGCAGGTCGTTACCGAAGTGGTTGGGCTTCGTCCGGCCTTTGTTATGGAGCGGCTAGCGCGGGTAGCCGTCTCCAACTCGCCGGGAACCACGGGACTGCGTGGCGGTGGGCGCGCAGCGAGCCGGTTCACTCGAAAGGGTCGCCGTCGGTCGCGAGCCGCGTGACGTCCGCCACCGCGTCGAAGTCGTCGTCGAAGCTGTAGAGGTACTCGACGCCTTCGCGCTGCATGTACGCGACCGTGACGGCGTCGACGAACGAGAGCGTGGCGTGCGTGCGGAACAGGGCCCGGCCGGCGTTGAAGTCGGTTCGCGTGAGGTGGACGACGTCGAACCCGCCGCTCTCGGTGAGCGTGTCGAGGAGGTCGACGGCGGTGTCGGGGTCGATGCGTTCGCCGACGAGGTTGAGGGTTTCGGCGAGCACGTAGTTCGTCACGCGCGACTCGGGGAGCGTTCCGCGGTCGATTCCGGTGACGATGTCGTGTGCGGACTCGTGGTACTGATCGCGGACGTGAGAGACGGCGACGAGGACGTTCGTGTCGACGACTGTGACGGCCATCCGGCTACTCCGCGCCGAACTGGCGTTCGAGTTCGACGGCGTTCGTCGTCTCGCCGAGGTCGGCCGGCTCGAAGTCGTCGAACGCGCCGTACCGCTGCCTGACGACGGAGACGGCGAGCTGGCCGTCGTCGGTGATGGTCCACCGGAGCTTGTCGCCGGGCTCGATGTCGAGCCGGTCGCGGATCTCGGCGGGGACTGTCACGCCGCCGCTCTCGTTCACGGTGGTCTCGTCGGTGGTGGTGGGCACAGTGGCGGTTCGCACCGCCGGAACTTAAGCTTAATTGGCGCTCCAATTTAGATCGGCAGTTACTCGCGTCCGCCAGTTCGGCTGGTCGTCGTCGCCGGCCACCCGGGCCGTCACCGTAGCGACGTGGCGTAGGCCTCGCTCGCCACGCCGTCGTCGGCTTTGTCGGCATCGGACGCTCCGGGCTTGCCGTCGAGCACCGACCGGTAGACGTCGTGGATGCGCTCGCCGACGCGGTCGGCGGCGAGGTCGCGGAGGTGGTCGCGGCCGTCGGAGCGCTCGTCGGCGCACAGCACGGCCGTCAGGACGGTGGCGAGGTCGTCGTCGGTGTGCGCGACGTGGGAATGCGCGACGCCGTCGAGGCGCTCGCGCACGTCACCGACGTCGGTCGAGACGACGGGGAGGTTGCACGCCATCGCCTCCTTCACGACGTTCGGCGACCCCTCGCGCTTCGACGGGAGGAGGAGCGCGTCCGCGGCGCTGTAGTAGATCGGCATCCGGTCGTGGGGCTCGCCGGTGACGGTGTGGAGTTCGACCGGGCGGTCGACGCGATCGCGGACGGCCTCGACGACGCGCTCGGCGCGCGGGTAGTCCTTGACCTCGCGCTCCGGCGAGTACGGGAAGAGGACGTGGGCGCGGTCGGCCGACCAGCCGAGGTCGTCGCGGGCGTCGGTGGCGGGGATCGGCCGGAACGTCTCGAAGTCCACGCCGTGCGGCACGACGTAGGGGTCGCCGTCGAGTTCGGCCGCCATCCCCTCGCTCATGACGATCGTGGCGTCGGCGAAGTGCGCGCACGCTCGGCTCACTGGCCCGAACCGGCCCATCAGGTCCGAGCCCCAGAGCGACACGACGACGGGGAGGTCGCGCTGTGCGAGCGCCGCGGGCGCGGTCAGCCCGTAGTTGGCGTGGACGAGATCGAAGGAGTCGCTGGCCTGGCGGCGGACCTGCGGGACGAACCGGAGGTAGTCGACGGCGGACCGGGAGTCGCCGTCCCGGGCGCGGCGGCGACCGGGCACCGCGAGCGTCGTCACCGAGACGCCGCGGTCCGAGAGCGACGCCACCTGCTGTCTGTAGAACCGTGCCTGCTCCGTCGTCACGAGGCTGAGTACGTGCATCGGTGAGTGTGTGGTGGCCGCTACCGCGCGAGCATCTGGTACGCCCGCTTCGCCACGTCCATGTGCTTGCCCGGCGACTCCACGACGTAGTACGGCACGAGCTCCGCGCCGAACTTGCTCTTGTACCGGCAGAGCCGCTCCGTGTTCGCGCCCATGAGGTCGTACCGGGAGACGCCGTCGACCGGCGGGTCGTCCGCGATGTCCTGGATGATGTGCCAGTGGAGCAGGCTGTTCACGCTCACGTTCCGGTAGGTGGCGCGCGTGCCGCCCTGCCAGAAGTAGCCCGCGTCGTTGGAGTAGAGCACGGTGATGCCGGAGAGGAACTCGCCGTCGGGCGTGCGGGCGACGTAGACCCGGGCGCGCTCGTCGAGCGCGGACACCAGGTCGCGGACGTACGGCCACTCCATCGGGAACTGCTGGTCCTGCTCGGCGTACCGGGACCTGGTCTCCTCGTAGACGTCGCGGGCGGACTCGACGCCGTGGACGGTGACGGAGACGTCGAGGTCGAGGCCGTCGCGGATCTCGCGGCGCAGGCTCTTGCTGAACGACTTGAGGACCTCGTCGGAGTCGACGCCGTCGAGGTCGAGGCTGTACGTGAAGGAGGTGTCGAGGTCGAGGTCCGCCCACCGGTACGGTCGCGGGTCGACGTAGTCGGTGTTGCAGACCATCCGGAACACCGTCAGCGACGAGTCGGCGTCGATCTCGTCGAGCACCTGTTCGGCGAACGACGAGTTGACCTTCTCGCGCTTGCGGCGCTTCGGGCTGGTCGGCATCAGCACGGGACCGAGCCGCGGGATGCCGAAGCCGGGTGGCGGCGACAGCACGGCGGTGCCGAGCGAGCGCTCCTGGACGACGATGGGGAGGAGCCCGATGGGCTGTTGGCCCTTGAAGCCGCCGTAGAGTTTGAGTTCGCCGGTGGCGTGGCTCTCGATGACGCCGAGCGCCTCGGGCGTGTGGAACACTTCGAAGCCGTCCGACGGCAGCGCGTCCTCCCACTCGGAGAGGGACAGTTCTTCGATTCGCATGTGGTCTGGTTAGGTGTGGTAGCTCCGTCTCGATGCTTTGTTATCCTGTACCTACCTCGCGGCCGCGTCGCCGTGGCCGTCGGCGGCCTCCCGATCGGCCGGCTCGCCGTCGGGATGGTCGAGCTGCGCGTGGAGGTCGGCGGGCGTGCCGACCCACGCGCCGTCGTCGAGTGCGCGCTCGACGAGCCGACGGTAGAGGTGGCGGTAGCCCGGGAACTCCCGCTCGTTGAACACGCGCGGATGCCAGAGCACCGTCATCACGGCGCGCTCCTCGCGGGCCTCGTCGAGGACGGCGAGGCACTCGCGCCACGCGTCGTCCGCGTCGCCGTGGTCGAACAGCGCGTTCTCCATCATCGTGAGCGGGAACACGACGAACTCGTCGTCGAACGGCCGGAACGGCTGGTGGCCGTGGTCGAACCCGACGGTGTCGCTCGACCCGGGCGTGGCGTCGTACCGCAGGCCGAGCGCCCGGTGGCGTCGCCACGTGTCGGGCGCGTCGAGGTTGAGGTAGTGCTGGCGGACGCCGGCCACCTCGTGGCCGACGAGTTCCTCGACGTTGCGCAACTCCGTGCGGAGCCGGTCGCGGTCGTCGTAGGACTCGTAGGAGCCGTGGAGGCCGACCTCCCAGCCGCCGCGGTCGAGGTCGCGCGCGACCCGCTGCACGTCGGGGTCGGACAGGGAGTACCGGCCGAGGTAGCGCATCCAGTTCTCGGGCTGCACCCACTCCCGCACGGGGCGGTCCCAGAGGAGGTGCTGCTCGTCGAGGAAGTAGAACGCGGAGCGAACGCCGAGGGCGTTCTCCAGCGCCATGACGTCCTCGAACTGCCAGTACGGCTCGTCGCGCGAGACCAGCGTGCGGAGGTGGTACGCGCTCGGCTCCGCGAGACCGTAGTACAGCGATTGGTAGGTCTTGTACGGCCGGTCCACGTCGTGGGTGAGCAAGAGTGCGTAGGAGTGGCCGTCGGGGACGGCGTCGTCGACGCGCGTTCCCTGGACGCTATCGGGCACGTGACGCCACCTCCGCGAGGTCGCGGGCGTCCCGCCCGGGCTCGGCGGCGGCGACGAGCGCCTCGACCGCGAACCGGGCGACGTCGATCTTGTCCGCCACGAGCTGTGCGCGGCGCTCGCGCCACGTGCTCGCCGCCCCGTCCGGGTCGGCGACGAGTTCGGCGACGAGGTCGAGCGCGTCGTTCGGGTCGGGCGTGGAGTAGACGAGACCGTAGCGGTCGAGTTCCACGAAGTTGCTGAGGTCGTCGCCGCCCGCGTAGGAGTTCGTGCGCACGGTGGGCGTGCCGAGCACGCCCGCCTCGGTCGCCATCGTCGCCGAGTCGGTGACGAACGCGTCGGCGTACGCGAGCAGGTGGTGGATCCGGTGGACGGGGACGGGAACGTCGCGGCAGCCGTCCGGCGAGTCGCCGCCCTCGACGGACGCGAACACGGCACCGTGGTCGGCGAGCGTCGCCACGAGGTCGCGCCGGGCGGCCGGGGGGAGTCCGGCTTCGCCGACGTCGTGGTGTGCGGCCATGTCGCTGAACCGCACGACCGTGAACTGCGAGTCGGGGTCGACGCCGTGCGCGCGGAGCACGTCCGGGTCGGGCTCGAACCGGTCGGGGTGGAGGTAGGCGAGTTCGTGGAAGCCGTCGTAGCGCACGTGGCCGTCGCCGAACTCGCCGTCGAAGTTGCGAGGCGTGCAGACGGCGTCGGCGAACGGCGCGACGAGCCGGTTGCCGGCGACCTCGCTGTCGGTGAACACGACGCTCCGCGCGTCGGTGACGGCGGAGACGTGCGCGGCCGCCATGCCGCCGATGCCCGTCACCACGTCGGGGTCGAGCCGGCGGACGGCGCGGAGCAGCCGGAACTCGTAGGCGGCCTGGACGGCGGCGAGCCCGGGCAACGAGCCGGCGGAGCCGGCGAGCACCCGGTGCGGGATGCCGTACGCGTCGAGGAGGTCGAGCGCCACGTCCTTCTCTCGCGCGAACACCGCAACGTCGTGGTCGCGGGCGTCGAGCGCGTCGAGTATCGGTCGGTAGAAGTGGACGTGTGCGGGGTGCTGGACGGTGACTACTGCTCTCATCGGTTCCCGTCGCCGAGCGTGTACACGGGGGCGTCGACGGCGTCGGACGCGAAGTCGTCGCGGCCGTCGACGACGACGTCGAACGCGCCCCAGTCGATGCGGTCGAACTCGTCGTGCGCGGTGACGAGGACGGCGGCGTCGGCGCGGTCGCCGACCTCGTCCTCGCCGACCGGCTCCGCCGGGATGTCGCTCCAGTCGTCGACGAGCGGGTCGACGCCGAGCACGCGCGCGCCCAGGTCGCAGAGGTGGCTGGCGACCGCGACGGCGGGCGCGTTCCGGAGCTCCGCGACGTTCGGCCGGTACGTGACGCCGACGACCGCGACGGTCGCCTCCGCGGGGTCGATCCCCTGGTCGGCGAGCGCGCGCTCCGCGAGCGCGACGGCGTGCGCGGGCATCCGGTCGTTGACGGTGCGCGCGGTCCGGAGGAGGTCGGCGTCGGCGTCGAACTCGTCCGCGACGAACTCGGGGTAGACGGGAATGCAGTGGCCGCCGACGCCCGGGCCCGGGTCGTGGATCTCGCAGAACGGCTGCGTGTTCGCCACGTCGATGGCCTCGCGCACGTCGATGCCGAACGCGTCGGCGAACGTGGCGAGTTCGTTGGCGAGCGCGATGTTCACGTCGCGGTACAGCCCCTCGAACACCTTCACGGCCTCCGCGGTGGTGGCGTCCGCGACCGGCACCACGTCGTTGTCGGTGACGTGGTCGTAGACGAGTTCGGCGACCCTGGTGGCCTCGTCGTCGGTGCCGCCGACGACCTTCGGGTACGCACCACGGATGTCCTCCAGGGCGCGGCCGCTCGCGGTTCGCTCCGGGCAGAACGCGACGCCGAACTCCGAGGCGTCCAGCCCGCTCTCCGCGGCGAGCGTCGGCTCCACCACGTCGGCGGTCGTGCGCGGCGGCACGGTGGACTCGATTATCACCTGGTCGCCGGGGTCGAGGCCGGCCGCCACGTCCTCGACGACGGCCTCGACGATCGAGAGGTCGGGGTGGTCGTCGGCGTCGAGCAGCGTCGGCACGATGACGACGTGGACGGACGCGTCCGACGCGGCCGCAACCGGGTCGGCGACCGCGCGGAGCGCGCCGTCCGCGACCGCGTCCCCGACGAGGTCGTCGAGGCCGGGCTCGCGCTCGACGTGCGAGACGCCCGCGTTCACCGTCTCGACCACCGACTCGTCCACGTCCGCGCCGACGACGTTGCCGCACACGTCGGCGTAGACGGCGGCGAGCGGCAGCCCCATCTTCCCGAGTCCGTAGACGGCGACGGGCACGCGCCCGTCCGTGAACGCCGCGCGCTGGCGGGCGTCGCCGGCGGACGCGTCGTAGAGCCGCGTGAGTTCGGCCGCGCGGCTCACGTCGGCTGCACCTCCGTCCGTCGGCGCTCGCCGGCCGCGAGCGCGTCGATCTCGCGGGCGACCTCGAGCACTCGGAGGCCGTCCTCGACGGTGACCTTCGGCTCCGCGCCGGTCGTCGCCGCCTCGACGAACGACTCGATCTCCTTCTTCAGCGGCTCGCCGTTGTGGACCGTCGGGCGCTCCACGATGCTCTCGTGGCGGTAGCGCAGGTCGCCGTCCTCCGCGATGAACTCCGGCGTGGAGTGGCGGTGGATCTCCACCGACCGGCTCGCGTAGTCGACGTTCACCCGGGCCTCGCGCGCGGTGATGGCGAGCCGCCGGATCTTCTGCTGGGTGAGCCGGCTCGCCGTCAGCGTCGCCATCGTCCCGTCGTCGAACTGGAAGTTCGCGGCCGCGTGGCGGTTGCCGCGCGTGCCGACCGCGTCGATGGACTCGATCTCCGCGTCCACGAGCGCGAGCAGCACGTCGATGTCGTGGGTCATCAGGTCGAGCACCGCCGAGTCCTGGATCTCTCGCTCGCGCGGCGGGCCGAGCCGCTGGGCCTCCACCGCGATCACGTCGAGGTCGGAGACAATGTCGCCGAGCGCCTCGACCGCGGGGTTGAAGCGCTCGACGTGGCCGACCTGGACGGTGACGCCAGCGCGCTCCGCGGCGTCGATGAGGTCGCGGCCGTTCGCGGGGTCGGCGACGAGCGGCTTCTCCACGAGCACGTCCACCCCCTGCTCGACGCACTCCATGGCGGCCTCGTAGTGGTACGGCGTCGGCACCGCCACCGACACCACTTCGGCCGCCGCGAGCAGCGAGTTCCGGCTCATCGCTCGCGTGTCGTGGTCGTCGGCGACCTGCTTCGCTTGGTCGTGGTTCACGTCCGCGACCCCGACGAGGTCGACGTTCGAGAGTTCGTCGTAGATGCGAGCGTGGTTGTGCCCCATGCTCCCGACGCCGATGACGCCGGCGTTCACTGGCCGAGATACAGTCTCGGAGTTGCTATCACTCATAGTTCGCGATGGTAGCGGCGACGTGCCGCAGGTCGTCCGCCGAGACGTTCGGATGCACGGGCAGCGAGAGCACGCGGTCGGCGGCACGCTCCGCGACCGGGGCGTCCGCCGACGCGTCCGCGTACGCCGGCTGCTCGTGGATGGGAGTGGGGTAGTAGACGCCGGTGCCGACGCCCTCGTCGTCGAGGTAGCCGGCGAAGTCGTCGCGGTCCGGCACGCGCACCGTGTACTGGTGGTAGACGTGGCGGCGACCGTCGGGTTCGGTCGGCGTCTCGACGGCGGTGTCGTCGAGCGCGTCGTCGAGCGTCGCGGCGTTCGCGCGCCGCGCCTCGTTGAACGCGGGGAGCCGGTCGAGCTGCGCGCGGCCGATGGCGGCCGCGATGCTCGTCATCCGGTAGTTGTGGCCGAGCCGGACGTGCTCGTACGACGAGCAGCCGCCCGCGCCCGGCCGACCGTGGTTGACGTAGCTCCGGAGCCGGTCGGCCACGTCGTCGCGGTCGGTCGTGACCATCCCGCCCTCGCCCGTCGTCATGTTCTTCGTCGGGTAGAAGGAGAAGCACGCGGCGTCGCCGAGCGCGCCGACGCGCTCTCCCTGGTGCTCCGCGCCGTGTGCCTGCGCGGCGTCCTCCACGACCGCGAGGTCGTGGTCGTCGGCGATGTCCAGGAGGGCGTCCATCTCCGCGGGCAGGCCGTAGAGGTGGACGGGAAGCATCGCGGCGACGTCGTCGTGCTCGCGGACGACCTCCTCGACCGACTCGGGGTCGAGCGTGAGCGTCTCCGGGTCCACGTCCGCGAACACCGGCTCCGCGCCCGCGAGCCGCACGCTGTTCGCGGACGCGACGAAGGAGAACGGCGTGGTGACGACGCGGTCGCCGTCGCCGATTCCGAGCGCCTCGAACGCCGCGTGGAGCGCGGTGGTGCCGTTCGAGGTGGCGACGCCGTGGTCGGCGTCGCAGTAGTCGGCGAACTCCTCCTCGAACCGGCGGACCTCCGGGCCGTCGGCGAGCATCCCGGAGTCGAGCACCGACTGCACTCCGTCGTGGGCGTCCGCCCCGATGTCGGGGTCGGCTATCGGAATCATATCTCGTTCCCTCCGTCGAGTACGTCCGGAAGCGGTCGGTGGACGGCGGGCGAGCCGACCGCGAGCGTCTCCGGCGGCACGTCCTCCGTCACGACCGCGCCCGCGGCGACGAACGCGCGCTCGCCGACGGTCACGCCGGGCAGCAGCGTCGCGTTCGCGCCGATGGACGCGTGCGGTTCGAGCGTCGGGCCGTCGAGTTCGACGTCGCGGCGCACCGGGTACGGGTCGTTCGTGAGCACCGCCTTCGGCCCGAGGAAGACGCTGTCGCCGATCTCGGTGTTCGTCGGCACGTACGCGCCCGTCTGCATGCTCACGTTCGAGCCGACCGTCGTCGAGCCGTCGATGACGACGTTCGTCCCGACGACCACGTCGTCGCCGACGACCGTGTCCTCGCGCACGAGCGCACCGTGGCCGGTCGTGAACCCGTCGCCGATCCGGACGTTCGGGTAGATGATGGTGCCCGACCGGATGGTGGCGTCGTCGCCGATGACGGGCGGCTCCCCGTCGTCGGTCGGATCGCCGACGGTCGCGCCGGGGTGGACGTCGCAGTCCGTCCCGAGCCTGGCGTCGGTCACGACCCGTCACCACCGGGCGTGCGCGGTCCCGGCCGCGGCCGGCCGTGGACCAGGGTCTCTCGGTCGTCCGGTGCGCTGTACGTCAGTGACTGTGCAGCCATAGTTCCACGTTCAACCTCGCCCCTCCCGCGTCGCTGGGTGCGAGCGTCACCTTCGGCATCACCATCTCCGTCCTTTGTTATACGGCTCTTGCGTGGGGGTAGCTGGGTACTTTCCCCGCCAACGCGCCGGGAACTGCCGTTTCGGAGAGGGGCGTCGCCGCGGCGTCGCGCGCGACCCGAATCGATACGGACCCGCTACCGCTCGAAGCACCTAGATAACAAAGTACTGCTGTGGGATACGGCCCGTATGCGCGTTCTTCGCGGAGGTCGAGCATGGGCTCGGTCGTGATTTCCGTCGACGCCGAACTCGGCTGGGGATTCCACGACCTCCCGTCGCCGCCGCACGACCGGGTGGCGGCGGCGCGGCCCGGGTGGCGGCGGCTCGTCTCTCTGTTCGACGAGTTCGACGTTCCGGCGACGTGGGCCATCGTCGGCCACCTGTTCCTCGGGGACTGCGACGGCCACCACGCCGACCATCCCGCGCCCGGCGGCTGGTTCGCGCACGAGCGCGGCCCGGATCGCATGGACTCGATGCTCCGGTACGGCTACGACCTCGTCGAGGACGTGCGGACCGCCGACGCCGACCACGAGATCGGATGCCACACGTTCTCGCACGTCGAGTTCGGCGCACAGCCGACGACCCAGCAACTCGCCCGCGCCGAACTCTCGGCGAGCGTCGACGCCGCCCGCGCCCGCGACGTGTCGCTGTCGTCGTTCGTGTTCCCGCGGAACAGGGTCGGGCACCGCGCGACGCTCGCGGAGGCCGGCTTCTGCTGCTATCGCGGCGCGAAGCCGACGGCGCGCGACGACGCCATCGGCTCGCTCGGGAAGCTCGCGCGCGCGACGGTGACGAGCGGCGAGCCGCCGCTCGTCGAGCCGACGATGGACGAGTTCGGGCTGGTGAACGTGCCGGCGTCGCTCTACCTCTACGGGTTCGAGGGCGGCGTCCGCGACATCATCGCGCCGGTCTGGGGCGACCCGGTCGTCCGGCAGGCCCGTCGCGGCATCGACGCGGCCGCGGAGCGCGGCGGCGTGTTCCACATGTGGCTCCACCCGAACAACCTGGTCGAGGAGCGCCACGTCGAACGACTCCGGGTGATCCTCGAGTACCTCGACGCGGTCCGCGTCGACACCGACCTCCGCGTGGAGACGATGCACGAGGCGGCGGGCCGGGTGCGCGGCCATTCTCGGCGGCACGCGGCGACGGGCGTCGGATAGTTCCCGTCGACGCCCGGGGCCCGCCGAGCCAGTAATACTCATCAGCATACTGTTTAGTATTACGGACCAGTGTTACTCGCTGGTGTTACTCGAGAGTGCCGTGCGCTCACACTCCGCCATCGCGCGACCGGCGAGTCGGGCCGGTAGCGGCGCGTGTAGACCGGTAGCCGGCGCGGCTCGCTGGCCGTCGAACCGCCGGTAAGCCGGCCTTACCGGCCGGAAAGCGCGTTCCAGCGTCGTGGCGGCGAGACGGGTTCGGCAGCGAATCGCCGCCGGCGACCGGGGCGCAACCGGCACGCGACCGGGTGGACGTGGTACGTAATCGTACGGAAACCACACGCGAACGACGGGGTTCCGGCTTCGAACTGGGCAAAACCACTATCTGAGTAGTGCGGGGTTACCGGTCCATGGCGAAAGGCCACGACAACGATACCGACAGTAAACGGTCGCTTATGGACAGGAGATCGTACCTCGGACTGACCGCCGCCGCGGTCGCCGGCACCGTCGGCGTCGGCCAGGCCGCCGCGGCCGACTACGAGACCATCGAGGTGCCCGCCGGGAGCAGCAAGAGCTTCAACATCGCACCGGGCGAGACGATGGAGAACAAGCTCATCGACATCACCGCGGACGGCGCAGGCGTCTTCTTCGACGTGAAGGGCACGCTCCGCAACGTCGGCATCAAGGGTGAGCAGCCCGCGGACAAGTCGTTCGCGCACGTCTGCGCGCCCGAGTCCGACGGCGAGGTGCTGATCGAGAACGTGTACGCGGGCGACGGCACCGACGCGAACGTCGGCTCGTCGACCGCGTGGTGGGTGGACGCCACCGGCGACGACGGCCACCGCGGCACCGCGACGTTCCGGAACGTCCACACTGCGGGGTTCCACGACAACGCCATCTACGCGAGCGGTCCCGGCACGAAGCTCGGGCCGGACGAGGGCGGCGAGACCCACGTCGAGTCGTGCTTCTCGCGGAACAACAACATCAGCAACTTCCGCATCGGCACGAACGGCAGCTACGTGAAGGACTCGGTCGCCGTGGTTCCGGAAGACGCGAGCTACCCGGAGCACCCGAACGGCCGGAACGCGCGCGGCGTCCGCGCCATCGAGGGGGCGACCGAGATGCTCGTCGAGAACTGCGACATCCACACGCCCGGCTTCCAGGCGGTCGAGGTGGACGGCCACTGCACCGTCCGCGACACCAGCCTCCAGGGCACGGTCACGGGCAACGCCACCACCGAGAACGTCGACGAGAACGTCGACAAGACGCCGCCGTCCGGCGTCCCGATGTCGGCGGAGGAGGCCGCAAGCGGCTCCAGCAGCGGCGGCGACGCCGGGAGCGACGGCACCGGAGGCGGCTCCTCCGGCAACAGCACCTCCGGAAACAGCTCGTCCGGCAACAGTTCCTCCGGCAGCGGCTCCTCCCGTGACAGCGCCTCCGGCGGTTCGGCGGACGCCTCCGGCGATGCGCCGCACGGACTGAGCGTCTCCGGCGGCAGCCCGTCGAACGTCGCCAACTACCGGTTCCAGGTCTCCGACCAGGTCGAGAAGACGACCGCGCGGAGCGCGACCATCGACGACGACGACACGATCTCCGACGACGGCTCGGTGTCGGGTGGCGTCGCGGGCGGCACCGACAGCTACCGGTTCTCGGGCGAACTCTCCGGATTCAGCCTCGACGGCGACGCCGCTGTCTACCTCGACGACCAGCAGATCGACCCGAGCACGCTCGCCGAGGAGGGCGCGGGCTCGACGGCCGAGCTGCCGAACCTCGTGGTCATCGTCGGCACGGGTGCGTCGTGGAAGAGCCAGTACGAGTTCACGGTCGACGGCGAGGTCGAGAAGACCGACGAGGCCGGCTCGATCGACGAGCGCGACGAGATCGCGGGGACGAGCGTGTCCGGTGCCGTCGACGGCGGCGTCGACGCCTACCGCTACTCCGGCTCGGTGACGAACTTCCGGCTCGACGGCACCGCCGACGTCCGGTTCGGCACGAGCGAGTAGCGCGCCGACGCGACGGCTACGAGTAGCGCACCGACGCGACGAGCAGTTCGACGCAGTTCACCCACCCATCTTTCTCTCTTCGACGCGGCGCCAGCGTGTAACGGCGCTGGGCACGTCGGTGCTGCCGAGAGCAGCAGCCACGCTACGCTATCGTCGAGCGACGCGAGTCGAAGAGAAGGGAGTTACAGGCGCTCGCGCACGTCGCAGACCGACGCGGGGTCCGCGACGATGAACGCGTCGTCCTTCAGGAGTTCGTCCTCCTGGGGCAGGAAGATGAGCTGCCCGGACGTGTTGTTCGCCTCGACGACGTCCCAATCGACGGGTTTGTAGCCGAGATCCTGGATGGGGTCGGGATCGGCCGCCAGCCGCTCCCAGTCGGAGCGGTTCCACGAACTCGCCGGCATCATCCGTCGATTTCCTCCCCGGTCGCGGGTCCGGACGCGTCGACCGCCGCCACGCTGCCGACCGAACTCGCGTCGCCGTCGACGTATCGGTGTTCGAGTAGCAGGCCGTTACCGTTCGTCTGCGTGAATCCGCGTCGCGCCATTGACCGGGTAAGGCCAAACTACTACGATAGTGGTTTTGACCGGTTCGCACCCATCAGCCGACGGTAGCTAGCCGTTCGGTTGTGTTTACGTCCCGGATTGCTGCCTCGTACTTACCACGTCAGCGTCAGACACATCCGCGAGACGGCGGCTGGAACAGCTATCCGCGCGCTGGTAGACGTCGGTTCGACACCGTCGACCGACCCGTCAGTTCACGGGCACTTACCGGCCGCTTCCCGTCGAGCCAGCGGGAAAGCACTGGAAGCGACCGTGATGAGCGCGGTAGCGCCGGGAGCGACGGCCGGCAGCTTCGTCGGCAGCCGTCGGAACGACTCCATTAGGAGCGCGTTACCGCCGTTGTGCCGCGAATGCGTCCGGAATGAAGCCGTCCGCTCGGGCGGCTCGGCCCTCGATGGCAGGACTGACCGGGAATATGTTCGGGGGTATTGATGAGAGGATCCGAATGATCAGACCGGCCGATTAAACTGTTCAGTGTTACTAGTCGGTGCTACTGGCCAGTGTTACCGGTCAGTATTACTGACCAGTATTACTGGCCAATGTTACTGAGGGGAGGAGGACGGGGAGGAGCACTGCTGGTCGAGCGACGCATCGCTCGGTGTCGGACTGAACGTGGCGACGTTCGCGGTCTCCGCGGTCGAGTCCTCGAGGACGAGCGGTTCACCCGTGACGCCGATGGCGACGTCGCGCACGACGCTGTCCTGCGACCGGAGCAGGAAGACGCCGTCGCGGTTCTCGCCGCTCTGGCGGATGCAGACGTTCTCGAACACGCACGCGTCGCGGTCGACGACTTGGACCGCCTCGCCGTCCGCGGCGGAGCCGTCCACGCGGACGCCCCGGAACTTGATGCGTGGCGCGCCGCCGCCCGGCTTCACCGGCGTCTTCAGCTTTATCGCCGGCACGCCGTCGGCGTTCACCGTCACCTGCGTGTTCTCGACGGTGGCGGACTCCAGCCACGGCGCGGCCGTGATCGCGCCGTCGCTGTACGTGACCTCGTGGAGTTCCACCACGCAGTTCTCGACGCGCGCGTTCGCACCCTGGCGCAGCCGGATGCCGCGCATGTTCTCGACGCCCTGTCGCGCCTCGTCGCAACGCACGTGGACGTTACGAACGAGGCTTTCGCCGCCGACGCGCACGTTCGCGATGCCGTTGTTCGCGTACGTCCCGCCGATCACCCGGACCGGACCCTTCGCCGGCGACGCGTAGAGACCGTTGTCGGGGAACCCCTCGATGTGGCAGTCGCGGAACGTGAGGGTGCCCTTGCTGTGCGGCCCGACGAAGCAGCCCGTCGTCGGCGTCTCCGGGACGCCGCCGTCCGGGAGCTGCATCCGCTCGACCACGCCGGAACCCTCGGGCGCGGTCACGTCGAACCGCATCATGTCCTGGCCGGTGTCCTGGACGCCGCGAACCGTCACGTCCCGGATCTCCAGCCCGTCGTCGACGAGCGCCTGGATGGGGCGCGCGCCCGTGTCCGACGCCGTGAAGTCGAACTCGAACCCCTCGAAGAGGAAGCCCGACGCCTGGCCCGCGCGCCCCATCGCGAGCAGGTAGCCCGAGTAGCCGTCGGGCGGCACGAACGTCGCGCCGTCGCCGACGAAGCCGACGTTCTGGAAGCTCGGTACGTCGAGCGTGTTCGGTATCAGGTAGCGGCCCTCCGGGAAGAACAGCACCGTATTGTCGCTCAAATGATCGCGGAGGAACGGGAGGATGCTCTCGCTCGCGTCCGTCGCGACGTCGTGCTCGCCGATCTCGACCATCGACTCGAACCGGTTGGCGTACTCCTCGCGCACTCCCGGCGTGCCCGGCGGCGTGGTCGGCTGCTCTCTCGTCGTCCTCGGCTCCCCCGTCGTCGGCTGCCTGCCGTCGCGGCGCTCCCCACAGCCGGCGAGCGCCGCCGCTGTCGCCGCGCCAGCCCGCGTGAGCAGCTGCCTTCGATTCATCGACGTGTCGAACCATGCTGGACGTAGCAGCACACCCGCTTTGTTATGGGGCGCGTACCCGGCGGCGGCGGTCGGGGCTGGTGACGAGCCGACGGACGCCGCAAACGCCGGTAAAGGCGTGTTACCGGCGACAGTTTCCCGCCGCCCGACTGCGGTCGACGCAATCGAGGTGGGTCGATGGCGGGTCGGACGGGTCGAAACGACCGGGCGGGCCGACGGCCGGGCGCAGCTACGACTCCGAGTCTCGCGACTCCCCCTCGAGCGCCGCGATTCGCGCCTCCAGCTCGTCGAGCGCGCGCGCGTCCGAAGCCACGTCGGCCTCGGCACCCGGGTCCACGTCGACGTCGGCACTCGGGACGCCCTCGAGGGCCACCGCGACGCGGTCGTCGTCCGCCGTCGCGTCGAGATACCAGCGCCGGCGCTCCTCGTCCCGATAGATGTTCGAGAGGGACTGCCGCGTGAACGCCACGCTCCGCGCCGCCGACCGGAACGACTCGTCGCGCGCGACGCGGCGGAGTGCGTCGCGCACCTCGAGGTAGCCCGCCTCGTCGTCCGCCGGGTCGAGGAGCGGACGAAGGTGACCCTGCTCGTTCGTCGTGAACCCCAGCGGCACCTGCCCCACCCACTTGCCTTCCGCGCGCGCCTGCCGGACGCCGCTCTCGATGCGGCGGACGAGCGTCCGTCGCTCCTGCTGGTACACCATCCCGATGACGTCCGCGACGAACCGGCCCTGGCCGTCCGGCGTCACCTTCTCCACCGCGCCGTCCGTGATGACGACCGTCGTGTCGTGGGCCTCGCACGCGTCGAAGAACCGCTGGAGCGTCGCGCCCGTGCGGGAGATGCGCGAGATCTCCCAGCAGACGACGTGCGTGTACGCGTCCGCCTCGACGGCGTTGAGGAGGTTGGTGAACGCCTCGCGGTCGTCGTCCGTCCCCGACGCCCCGAGGTCCACGTACCAGTCGTCGGCCGCGACGGTCGCGTCGTTGTCCCGAAGCCAGCCCTCGATGGACTCCCGCTGATGCTGCGGGTTCTGGTCGTCCGTGCTGGTCCGGACGTAGGCGGCGTAGCGTAGCCCGGTGTCCGGGTCGGTGCTCGTAGCCATGGAGCCGTGAGTCGTCTCGATTGCCGTACCGGTAGCACATAAATGGGGGTGTTCGGTTACAGGCTGGTAACTGGGACATGTCCAGTTACACCCTCGGTCGGCTGTCGGAGCGGTGAAATCGGTGGTGGGAAGCCGATGAACGCGGTCGGAGCGAGACGGGAACGGCGGGAGGTGAGTCTGGACGTGGTTCGTGCGGCGCGAGGTAGGGGTGCAGGGCGTCGAGGGCGGGTCGCGCGGGGCAGAGAGGTAGCACAGCAGTAAACCGTATAACGCTATATGGAAGTCGGGGCGGTGCGGGAGACGCGCGCGTGGTGCTCGACGGAGGCGAGGAGCGAGGTCGAGTCGGGAGACGAGGCGGGAGGAGCGGGAAGGACGACGGTCGAAGCCGACCGGATGTGGTCGAAACGGGCGGGACGGCAAACGGGTGCGGTGGACGAGAGAGGGGGGACGGAGGGGGCTGGCGGTCGCAGTGATCGTACTCGCCCGCCGATGATGCCAGCGCCGAGTGTCAGCCGACTGCCAGCGGCGAGTGCCAGCACCCGCTGCGTCGACCCGGATCTCCGTCACCGCCCGGCCCGATACTGCGTCACCTGTTCCCCTCCACTGTGTCGCCTTCCGGCGGTTCTGCCTTCCGTGAATAGTAATACTAGTTAGAATACTGTTTAGTATTATCGGTCGGTCTGGCTGTTCAGTCTGAATGTCCAGACTGACTGAACAGTCCGACGAATCAGTGCTGCTGGCCAGGTTGACTGAACAGTGGAGCCGGTCAGACTGGCTAGCTAGTCTGACTGGTCGGACTGACCGGTCAGACTGACCAGTACGTCTGACGAGTGTTTATGGCGCGGGCGTCCGAGACGCCGGTAATGATCTCGTACACCATCTGGAGCGAGGCCGGGGGCGTGGGAAAGACCACGTTCGCCGTGAACCTCGCGGCGGCGCACGCGCGTCACGGCCAGCGAGTGCTTGCCATCGACCTCGACCCGCAGGACGGCGGGCTGACACACCACTTCGGCGTCGACGAGAGTCGGGCAGAGGCCGATGTGGACAACCTCGCGCTCCACGTGATCGGGCGGCCGCGCGGGCCGTTCGAGGACCTGGTGGAGCGCGTGCGCGAGCGCATCGACGTCGTCCCGAGCCACAACATGCTGGAGTCCCTGGAGCGCAACCTGATCCGCGCGGGGGAGATCGAGGCGGAGACGCACCCGGACTCGGACTACGAGTGGCCGAAGGAGAAGCAGCTCCGCCGGGTGCTCGTCGAGGCCGGGGTGGCGGAGGAGTACGACGTGCTGATCGTCGACCCGCCGGCGACGACCGGCCAGCACGTGTACAACGCGGTGTACGCGACGAGCAACCTGGTGATTCCGGCGGAGTTGAGCGCGAAGGGCCGGCAGAGCGTCGAGGGGCTACGCGACGTGGTGACCGGCATCGAGGAGCAGCTCGCGGACGTCGAGGTGGGCGTGCTCGCGGTCGTGCCGAACCGCGTGTCGAACACGCGGAAGCAGCGGGAGTACGAGGAGAAGCTGGCGGACCAGGACCTCCCGGTCGCGCCGGTGTCGATCCGCGAGCGCCGGGCGATGCTGGAGGGTGCGTGGGACAACCAGGTGAGTGCGTTCGAGTTCGTGGAAGAGCATCGGAGCCGGAAGCGACAGCGCGAGGTCGAGACGCTCCGGAAGTTCGACCGGCTGGCGCGGTTCGTCTCGGCGGAGTTCGGCGTCGACCTCGACGAGCCGGTCGAAGGCGAAGAGGGGGTGGAAGCATGAAGTCCGGTGCGTCCGACCCGTTCGCGGACGACGCGAGCGAGGACGAGCCCGGCGAGGGCGAAGCGGTCGAGGACGGAGTGGACGAGGGAAGTGAGACCGCGGCCGCAGTGGAGGACGCGGCGGAAGACGTGACGGAGGACGTAGCGGATGCCGAATCGCCGATGGACGCCGGGTCGACGATGGAGGCCTCGTCGACGGCGGCTGGCGAGCCGTCGATGGAGAACGACGTGGAAGCGGAGGACGACGTGGAAACAGAAGACGACGCGGAAACAGAGGGCGACGTGGAGACGGTCGAGGAAGCTGCGGAGGAGCTGGCGGAGGAGGCGGTCGACGACGAGATCGACCGGTCGGACATCCCGTGGGTGCTGCGGCGGGACGTCGTGAAGGACGACCGGCCGCACGTCCACCAGCTGTTCGTCCGGGAGGACACCGACGGGAAGGCACGACGGGCGGAGAGCCGGCTGGAGGAGCGCCTCGACACGGACGTTTACCGGCTGGACGCCCGCGAGGCGATGTATCTCGTGGGGATGAGACACTTGGACGAGGTCGCGGAGCTGCTGGAGGAGTGGGGCTACGATCTCTGAGAGGGGTTGGTGGTGGGGAAAGAACGGGTTCGGATGCGGGATGGTTGACACACACACCGGGTTTCCAGTGTAAGGGGGGATAGAGAGGGTGGTGAGGGAGATTTGGGAAGGTCTGGAGTGCTCTAGTTCCCGTCTTGTTCCGGTATACTTATCACGTACTAACTCGAAAAGTTCACCGAGTGAATCACGACTAGGAGAGGACGATGGGATCGTCCGGGTCCACTCGAACTGGACGAGGAGGATCTTATCGGACTAGTTTGGGAAAAGCTAGTTGGATCGGCCGGGAGGGACGACCGTTTCTCGAGTGGTTCAGGGCGTTCGTTGGTGAGTCTCCCCTCGTTTTCTATGGATCTTTCTTCGTCGTTTCTACGGATTTTTCTCCATCGTTTCTGCGGTCTTTCCTCGCTGCGTCCGGCGTCTCATCGCGTCTCTTTCGGTGGGAGCGCCGGTCGAAGTCGTAAGGAAGGGCTGTTCTCTGGGCCGTTTCACTGGAAACCTGGTGTGTCCGTCGACGGGTGGCCGGAGCGTCCTCGACCGCCTTGCTCTGCCGTCGACGCTCCCGCTCGTTCGTGTTCGTCGTCCGGCGATCCTGTTCGTTCGTGTTCGCCCGGTACTGTACTCCTCGGTCGGTCCTGTGCCCGGGCCGATAGCCGAACACACCACGCTTCCAGTGTAACCGAACCCCCGTTTCATCCGCCCTCCCCACCCATTTTCCCCTCTTTCACTGGAAACCCGGTGTGTGTGTCTCGCCCCAAGCTATAAGCGCTTACACTGGAAACCCGGTGTGTAGGGATGCAGGGTGGACACCGATGACCGGCGACGACCTCTTCACCCGGGAGGACCCCATCTTCACGAACAAGGAACTCCTGGA